>CAJCJI010000097.1 GCA_903970595.1 Verrucomicrobiota bacterium | reverse complement strand
CTCGGGCTGTTTCTGAGGTCATCCCCGCGCAAGCGGCGATCCATGCACCGGACTCCCCGCTCGCGCGGGGAGTTCTGTTTCAGGCTCTCATCAATCAAAACCGGGTTCCCGCCTGCGCGGGAATGACATCGAAAAAAGGAAAGCGCATGACCATTCTCCGCATGACCGACCTCGACCTCGCCGGCAAGCGTCTGCTGATCCGGCAGGACCTCAACGTGCCGGTCAATGCCGGCAGGATCACCTCAGACGCGCGCCTGCGCGCATCGCTGCCGACCCTCAAGCTGGCGCTTGAAAATGGCGCCTCGGTCCTGGTGATCTCGCACCTGGGCCGTCCCAAGGCTGGCCAGTTCGATCCGGAGCAGTCCCTGACCCTGGTGGCCGCCTGGCTGTCGGAGCACCTGGGGCAGACCGTGCCGCTTCTCAGCAACTGGATCGAGGGCATCAAGCTGCAGCCGGGACAGATCGTGCTCGGCGAGAACACCCGCTTCCTCAAGGGTGAAAAGGAAGACGACGAGGCACTGGCCCGCCGGATGGCGGCGCTGTGCGACATCTACGTGATGGATGCCTTCGGCACCGCCCACCGCGCCGAGGCCTCCACCCATGGCGTGGCCAGGTTCGCGCCGGTGGCCTGCGCCGGCCCGCTGCTGGCGGCGGAGCTGGAAGCCCTGGGCAAGGCCCTGCGCGCACCGCGCCATCCGCTGGCGGTGATCGTCGGCGGCTCCAAGGTTTCCACCAAGCTGGAACTGCTCAGCAACCTGGCGGACGTGGCCGATCAGCTCATCATCGGCGGCGGCATCGCCAACACCTTCCTGGCCGCGGCCGGATACAAGGTCGGCAAGTCCCTGTACGAGGCCGAGATGCTCGATACGGCGCGCAGGATCCAGGACAAGATTCGCGCGCGCGGCGGCGACATTCCGCTGCCGGAGGACGTGGTGGTGGCCACTGAGTTTTCCGCCGAGGCGCACGCCCATACCCGCCTGGTGTCGGAGGTCGAGCCGGACGAAATGATCCTGGACATCGGCCCCAAGACCCGCGCCAGGCTGATGGGCCTGCTCAAGGATTGCGGCACCATCGTCTGGAATGGCCCGGTCGGCGTGTTCGAATACGACTCCTTCGCCGGCGGCACCAAGGCCCTGGCTGAAGCCATTGCCGCCAGCCCGGCGTTCTCCCTGGCCGGCGGCGGCGACACCCTGGCGGCGATCGACAAGTTCGGCGTGGCCGACAAGCTGTCCTACATCTCCACCGGCGGCGGCGCCTTCCTCGAGTTCCTCGAGGGCAAGACCCTGCCGGCGGTGGCGGCACTGGAAGCGCGCGCCGCCGGCTGACCGCCCACAGCAAGAAGCCGCCGGGAAGCGTTCCCGGCGGCTTCGGATGCCGCGCAACAGCCGCTCAGGACCCTAGTGCGGCCTGTTGACGTAGTCGTTCCACTCGACGATGAAGTCGTTGAACTCCTTCAAGGCCTTGCTGGCCAGCTGGAAGTGCATCTGCTGCAGCGCCTGCTGGTTGTGTATGTAATCCTTCATGCAGGTCTGGTACGCGTCGAACTCCGCCTTTTTATCGTGGTTGCCCAGGTCCTTGGTCATCTGGGTGCCCCCCAGATCCGGCTGCTTGCAGCTGTGCGGCGTCAGCGTGTCCACCACCGGCGCGGCGGGGGCATCGTCGGCAAACACCGCCTGCGGCGCCAGGGCTGCGATAAAGGCCAATAGAGTCAATCGTTTCACGCGGAATCCTCCGTATCATGGGTGGCTCGCCGGGACGACGCGGCGGAGCTTCGAATTGCACCCCGCCATCGTACCAAACTGAGGCCCGCGCCGAGACCGGAGCCCCGGCGTAGCGGAATTGGCGGACACACCTGATATCCTGTCGGTCCAACAGACCCCGACCTCCACCTGAGGAATTCCGCAATGCGTTTCGCCGGCACCGAGTCCTACGTCGCCACCGACGACCTGAACCTGGCGGTCAATGCAGCCGTGACCCTGCAGAGGCCTTTGCTGGTCAAGGGCGAGCCCGGTACCGGCAAGACCCGCCTGGCGCAGGAAGTGGCGCAGTCGCTGCAGCGCCCCTACTTCGAATGGCACGTCAAATCCACCACCAAGGCGCAGCAGGGCCTGTACGAATACGACGCGGTGTCCCGCCTGCGCGATTCGCAGCTGGGCGACGCCAAGGTCAAGGACATCGCCAACTACATCGTCAAGGGCCGCCTGTGGGAGTGCTTCGACAGCGAAAGCCAGCCGGTGCTGCTGATCGACGAGATCGACAAAGCCGACATCGAGTTCCCCAACGATCTGCTGCGCGAGCTGGACCAGATGGAGTTCTACGTCTACGAGACGCGCCAGACCATCAGCGCGCGGCACCGCCCCATCATCATCATCACCTCCAACAACGAAAAGGAGTTGCCCGACGCCTTCCTGCGCCGCTGCTTCTTCCACTACATCCGCTTCCCGGACCGCGAGACGATGCAGAAGATCGTCGACGTGCACCACCCGGACCTGAAGAAGAACCTGCTGAAGGAAGCGAT
>CAJCJI010000096.1 GCA_903970595.1 Verrucomicrobiota bacterium | reverse complement strand
CGAGCGCCGGCAACGCGCCGGCGCAGGAGAACCCGCACAGCAGCAGGAAGCCGATCCAGCGCGGTACATTTCGGATCACATGGTTTGAGTTCATATCCACTCCGCCTGATCCTTAGAGTTCCGTCTTGGGCACAAAACCATTGAACGCATCCCTGGCGGCCACTACCGCGCAAATCAGCTCCCGTTCGGTCTGACTCAGGCGCGGACTCCACACGTCGCAGATCAAAATCACGCGCGGCAGATCGCTATCGTTCCAGGCTTCGTGCTCGATCGTATCGTCGAACACCCAGGCTTCGCCTTCGCGCCAGGGCCGGGTTTCGTTGCCGACGCGGAAGCCGCAGCCGTCCGGCACGATCAGGGGCAGATGCACCACCAGGCGTGTGTTGGCGACGCCGGTATGGGGCGGAATGCGCGTCTTCGGCTTCAGCGCCGAGAACATCGCCGAGGGCGAGCGGCCGGGCATCTGCGGTTGCGGCACGACCGACAAGGCGGCCAGGGTCTGCGGGCACCGGCGGCAATTCTGTTCGACGACGTTGCCGGCAAGATACAGGTGCAGAGCGCCCCAGCGCAGCGAATGGTTCAGTTCGGCCCATTGATCCAGGGGCACGGTATCCGGATAGGTGACGTAAGGAACGAAGTCGCGGAAGTCGTCCCGCAGGATCTGCCGCAGTTCGCCGCGGATGTCGCCGGTCGCGGCTTCCAGTTGCTCCAGCCATGGGAATTCTTCCCGGTCGTAGAATTCGATGGCCGGCAGGCCCGGATAAAAATATTCAGATGGCTCCTGGCGGTAGGCGGTTTTGCGGCGCAGGGTGTAATCCATGAAGCGCTCGATGCGCCTGGATTCCGCGCTGCTGCCTTTTTCGCGGATCGTGCCGATCCGTTCGCCGACAAAGCTCACCAGTTCCTCGACGTAGCGCCGGTTCACCTCGCGTCCATGCCGCAAGGTCTGCAGCGTGGCCGCGTCCATGGTGTTTTCCGGCGGTTCCAGCGCCACGGCAAAGCCGTACATCCGCGCCGCCTGCTTATGCTGTCCCTGCCGCTCGAACAGCGACCCCTTCATCAGCAGCGCCAGGAAGGACCGCGGATCGACCCTCAGCGCGCCGTCCAGGGCGGCCATGGCGCCGGCGATGTCGGACAGGGCGCGGCAGCAGGCGGCCAGGTTCAGCCACAGTACCGTACTGTCCCGATTCAGCTGAAGCGCCCGTTGCAGGAGTTCACGAGCGGCCGCAAAATCGCCGGCCGCCATGGCGCGCAGGGCGGCGCGGTTGGCGTCGCGGGCGATGTCGGCTGCCGGATTCGCGGACATCAGACGGAGGTCCAGATTTCGGCGGGGGACCCGCCATCAACCGGCGCCGGCCGCGGGATGGCATCGAAGGCGATGCTCATGCGCTTGCCCGTATCGGGGAACGGCACGGTGCCGTGCCAGAAAAAGGAGGGAAACAACACGAGCCGGCCGACTTTCGGCTTGACGAACAATTCCGGCCGGTCGGATTCGCCCAGGGCAAGATTGGACTCGCCGAATTTGAGCCAGCCGTAGCGGTGCTCCTCGTCGTCCACCGCGGACGGCAAGCCAACATAATAAGCGGAACTGATCCAGCCCTTGTGATGGACGTGGTTGGCATGAAAGCCCTGGGAGCCGAGCTGGCAGGACCATGAGCCGCTGAAATCGAATGCGGCGGTCTTGCGCATCGCCGCGGGATGCAGCAGATCGTCCGGCAGTTCGCGGACGTAGTGCGCAATCGCCTCCTCGATCGCCTCCCTGACTTGCAGGATGAGAGGATTGCGGGAGGCAAACAGGTCGCCCGTGGTCTGCGTGCCGCCGCGCAGGCTCTGATTGACCGGCTCGGCCTTGGCCGTGTGCCGGGCGCGAAGCTCATTGGCCAGCGCCGCATTGAAAGCCTCGCGGTCGGCATGGCCCTTGGGCGTCCTCAGGTCGTAGCTCCTGACGTAACGCGCGGCATCCACCAGGACCTCGTAACGGCTGTCGCCCGAGGCGCGGTAGGCCAGAGCCAGACCGGCCAGCGTGATCTGGTCATACGGACTGAGCGTATGGGCCAGCTCAAAGACCTCCAGCGCCTCCCCGACTTGGGCGTCGCGCAGCAGGGCAAATCCGAATTCCTGGCGGTGCAACATGACCAGGGGCTCGGCGGCGATGGCCCGCGGAAAGAACGCGTAGGCTTCCTCGAATCTGCCCTGCTGCGCCATGGCGCGCGCCAGCAGACCCATCACGTTGCCGCGTAAGGGCGCGAGGGTATTGGCCCGCCACAACAAGTCCTCCGCCCGCGCGTAATCCTCGTTGCGCGAGCGGAAGCTTGCTTCAAGAAACAGCAGATCCGGATTCGGTCCGATCTTCTGCCGGGCGTATTCAAAGGAGCGCAGGTACAGATCGCGCCGTCCGGCCGACCAGGCCAGGACATTGATTGCTTCGTGCACCCCGGCGAAGCCCGGGCGGGACTCCAGCGCCCGCCAATAGCCGGCGAGGGCCTGGTCGTCGCGGCCCGCGTCGCGCAGGGTATTGGCGGTGGCCATCAGGGCTTCGAAGCTGTCGGGGCGCAAAGACGTGGCGCGCGCCATCGAGGCCAGGGCCTCGTCATGCCGGCCCAATGCGGACAAGACCGAGCCGCGGTAATAGTGCGCGTCGAAAAAATGCGGCCCGGCCTTGATGGCCCGATCCAGTTCGGCCGCCGCCGCCTCATGCTCGCCCTGTCCGTGGAGAATCGAGCCGATGCGGGTCATGGCGCGCGCAAACTGCGGCTGCAGCGACAGGGCCGCGCGGTATTCCTGCAAGGCTTCGGCGGGACGTCCCAACTCCTCCAGCAGGGCACCCAGGTTGAAACGCGCATCCGCATAGTCGGCTTGCAACTCCAGCGCCTTGCGGTAGCAGGCCTCGGCATCCGGCAGGCCGCCGCGCCTTTGCAGCACGGTTCCCAGGCTGTTGTGCAAGTCGGCCTGCGAGGGAGCTGCGGCCACCGCGCGGCGCAGCAAGAGTTCGGCTTCAGCCAACTCTCCCCGACCGGCAAGCAGCAGCCCCAGGTTGTGCAGGATGGAGGGATGGTCCGGCAGCGCGCGCAAGGCTTGCCGGTAGACTTGCTCGGCTTCGCTCAGCTTGCCCGCCAGTTCCAGGCGCTCGGCCCTCTGCACCAGCTGCGACAAATCGCCGGATGCGACGGGTTCTGGTAATTCGACCATGGCCTGCATGCAAAAAAAGAAATTATGCGCCTTGGCTGGCAGATTGGCACAACAACACCTGCACTACCCAAAAAAAAGGCGGCTCCGAAGAGCCGCCGTGGAACAACAGTGTTGCAAGCCGGCTTTACAGGGCCAGTGTCGCACCCACGAAGATCACCCGGCCCAGCGAGTCGTACACGTTCGGATAGGTATTGGCATTGCCGAACGCCGGAGCGGCGATGGTGCTGCTGATAACCGGCGGTCCTTCACCGAACAGATTGCTGATACCGGCCCGCAGCGTGAGGTTCACGCCGGTGATCGGAAGCAGATAGGCCGTGGACAGATCGAAGTATTGCTTGTTGGTGAGATGGCCGTCGACCTTGTCCTGAAAGCCGGGCGCCAAGGGCGCGAGCGACTTGTTCTGCAGCACCGGATCGTCGGTATTGGCATCCAGATTGGCCGGACCGAAGTAGCGCCAGTTGCCGGAAACCTGCAGTCCGAACGGCGAATCCCAAGTGATGCGGAACTTGTGGCGATAACGAGGCGTCGGAATGCCGCAAATCAGACCATAGCGGCCGACGCACTCGAACACCGGCTGGCCGGGGCCAGTCTGGTCCGATTCGTTGAACACATAGGTGGAAATGTAGCTGAACACCAGCTGTCCATGATTGCCCAGGCCGATATCGCGCGCCCGCAAACGGTAGTCGATCTCGCTATCGAAGCCCTTGGTCCTTTCGAGCGCGGTGTTGATATTGGTCTCGACAACGTAGTTACCCACCGAAGTGTCACCGGACAGGCCTCCGGTCGGACCGCGATGAATGTCACTGCAGAGGGAGGCAACGTCGTCCACGGCGCAGCCTTCGATGATCGCGCCGATCGGCAAGGTGCCAACGACATCGCGGATGGTGATGTCGAAATAATCGAAGCTCATCGACAGGTTCTTCACCATGGTCGGCGTAATTGCGATACCGGCGGACCGGGAGATCGACAATTCGTTTTGCAGCGCCGTGTTGCCACCGCTCAGCACGTTGCACTGGCCGGCGTTGCAATTCTGCAGATGGCCGTACTGCGCAGCGGTGACGCCGGTGTTTTCGCACTGCGCCAGGGTATAGGTGGGGTTTGTGCCCGCGCAAGGATCGGATCCTCCAGTGAGGCCGAAAGCCTGGGGCGAGAACAATTCGCTGACCGATGGCGCGCGGGTTGCGCGCTGGATGCTGGCGCGGAACATGGCATCGCTGGTCGGAGCGAACTTGATGCCGCCCTTGTAGTTGTGCGCTTCTCCGGCAAGGCTGTAGTGCGACAGGCGGTAGGCGCCATCGATCGCCAGGAGCTTGGCGCCCGGCACATTCTCGACGAGCGGCGCCGAAATTTCGGCGAACTCTTCATGCACGTTGAACGAGCCGGAAACGGCCGGGCTCGGCCCGCCAACGCCGCCCAGGGTGCCGGCCGAGATGGCGGCATCCGGACGG
Source organism: Verrucomicrobiota bacterium (assembly GCA_903970595.1). Lineage (GTDB taxonomy): Bacteria > Pseudomonadota > Gammaproteobacteria > Nevskiales > Nevskiaceae > Nevskia. Next base: position 3,771 of record CAJCJI010000096.1, on the reverse strand, counting down.
TAATTGAGGTCTTCGGTGCGGTACTCGAATCCGCCCGCGAGTCCGATGCCGTTCTTCGCCATCGGGCTTTTCAAGCCGTACTTGGTCAGATCGGCATTGACGTCGGCGGTGACGACCTGCTCGACATTGACCGCGGTGGACTCGCCGATACCGGTGATATATTTCGCCGCCGCCGGAGAGATCGAGTTCTGCTGGAAAACCTGGAGCGGCACGCAAGCCGGATCGGTACCGTTGTAAACGGACTCGCACTCCGGTTGTCCGGCGAGGGGGTTGGGCGTGGTGCCGTTCGCCAGGAAGGCTGGGCCTGTGATCACGTCCAGGGCATTGGCGGCGTTTACGGTGTTGAGATAGCCGGTGCTGATGTTCTGGTAAATCACTTCGCCGCGCTGGGCCGAGACATCATAGCCAACATCCGGAAGGATATCGCCCTTGGCGCCAACCTGGATGCGGAACTGGTCGTGGCGCAGGTCGTTGTCGCGCGGGCCGATTTCGGGCGTGCGGCGCAGGAACGCGATGGTGGCGTTCTGGGTCGACGTCAATCCCGCATCGGTACAGAAATACGTGACATCCGCGGCGGACATCAGCGGGCTGTTGCACGGCACGCTGCCGCGGGTGCCGAACAGGCCGGAGGGCGCGACCTGGGCAACCGAATCGTTGTCCATGAACATCGCGCTGCCGTAGATGTCCAGGTGATCATTGATCTGGTCGTGGGCAAAGCCGCCGAACACGTAGCGCTTGTCCGGGCGCTGCAGGTAATTGTACGGCGCGTAGTTGAAGGTTTCTCCGTTGTCTGGAACGACTCCATTCACAGAAGGATTGTTATTGGCGACGGCATAATATCCGGTCGGTGTCTTGCTACCGGGGACATACGGACCCAGACCGGCGTAATAACGGTCGTAGCTGAGGAAGCGGCCCTGCTGAATGACGCGCGAACCCTTGCAAACGTTTTGGATACCAAGGCCATAGTTGGGCTGCCCCGGATCGGGGGCTCCAAGGGTACAAGCCGAGTATCCGCGCTGACTCTCGTGGATAGCATCCATATGGATCAGTCCAGCATACAAGGTGACGTTGCCCTTGCCGCCAGCAAAATTGTTGCCCCACATCAGCGTGGTGTCGTAGGTGGTGCCGTCGCTGTGGTCGGTGCGGCTGCCTTCGGTATCGATGGTAAAGCCCTGGAGGTCCTTCTTCATTACGAAGTTGACCACGCCTGCCACGGCGTCCGAACCGTAAATGGCCGAGGCGCCGCCGCTGAGGACGTCGATGCGCTGCACCAGCGCGGCCGGGATGAAGTTAAGGTCGGCCGACGGCGGCGTCTGCAGCGGGTCGCCCGGCATCAGGCGCTTGCCGTCGATCAGCACCAGGGTTTCCTGGGGACCGAGGCCGCGCAGATTGACGGTGGCGGTGCCGGTGGCGCCGTTTGAATCGCCCGTGCTGAATCCCGCGAAGGTCTGCGGAATGTTGTTGAGCAGGGTTTCGACGTTGACGGTACCTTCGAGTTGCAGTTCCTTGTCGCTGATGACGGTGACGGAACTGCTACCGGTGAGGTTCGCCTGCTTGATGCGGCTGCCGGTGACCTGGACGCCTTGCAACTGGGTGGAGGATTCCTGCGCGTACGCCCCGCCCGCTACGGTTCCCACACCTGCGATAAACGCCAACTTTGCGGCAAGACGTAGCTTGCCTTCGGCACTGAGTTTCATTGCTTCTCCCTAGTTCAAATTCAAGGCGCCACTTGACGACACGACATGAAGTCCCACGCCGGGTCTTACGCCCGATCACCGACCGAGAATACTCAGGCCTTCGGCAGGCGTCAAGCACTTATTTCAGGCATGTGACGAATGACGGATCGCGCCCAACTATGGGGCCGAAAAGGGGTTTTGCGCACCGCTTTGTACGGGCACTGCATCCCGAGCGGGCAGGGCCTGCACGGCGGGGGCCTGAGGCATCGGTACACGGCGGGGCCAGCGCCCTACTTAACACCACCATTCAGGAGCATTCCGCGCAGCCCTGTGCGCCGTCTCGCCGGAGTTTCCTCAGCCGGCGCTCGCCGGCACAGCGCCCGGAGACGGCGTCTTGGCCAGGTGCGGCGGCAGGAAATAGGTCTCCAGGGCAACCCTGTCGTATTTGTCCAGCACTTCCGGAAAGCGCTTCCCCTGTAGCGCCTGCACGGCAAAGATCTCGTGCACGCCCTCGCTGAAGCGGAGTACGCCGACCAGGCTTCCGTCGACGATATTGACCACCCAGACGCCGCAGTTGCGCTCGGGCCGCTCCGCCACGATCGGAATGCCGCTGAAAGTGGCGGTTTCGCGGATCTGCGACAGGCCGACGAAGGCCAGCGGACCGCAGAAGTCCAGCCCGCGGGTGAAGCCGGGGAACTGGAACATCGGCTTGAGTTTGCCGGTGTCCGGATCGACCCTCGACAGTTCGCCCTTGCCGGATTCGCATACCCACAGGTGATCGGCGTACCAGCGCGGCGAATGCGGCATGGACAGCCCGCGGCAGATGGTTTCGCCGGTGACCAGGTCGATCAGCACGCCGCCATTGGCCTTGTTTTCCCGCCAGCCGCGCGGCGTGTCGCTTTCACCCAGGGCGGTGACGTAGCGCGGACGGCCGTTGCGCATGCCCAAGCCGTTGAGATGGCAGCGGTCTCCGGCCTGGTAGTCGCTGACGAAGGAGGGGCGCCATACCGGCACGAAGCTGGGAGTGCCGTCGATGGTGCACAGGGCGGAAAAGGCGGTATTGATAAACCAGATGCGCCCTTCCGCATCGAAGGCCATTTCATGCACGTCGATGTCGCCGGTCAGGTGCGCATAGCGCTGCACGAAACAGGCGTCGCGCTTTCCGGGCGATTCGAGTCTCTCGCAATTGGTCGGCACGTCCTGGAAAAACACAATCTCGCCGGTGGCACCCACCGCAAACTGGTTCTTGCCCACGGCGATTCCCATGGGCTTCGGGATAGGCCGGAATTGGGCGTCGAGCGCACCCTCGTTATTGCGCGCCACGATCAATTTGGCGGCCTGGTAGGTGCTGATCAGCAGGGAGATGCCCAGATCGCCGAGAACCTTGGCCAGTTCCGGCGATTCATCCCAGACCGCCCGCGTCTCGATTGGAAACTCTTCGAGCGGCTTTTCGGAAGGCGGCTGTGCTTCCGCGGATGGAACGGGCGTTTGATCGGTCATGGTGGACGATTAGGGAGACAAGGGGATCGAGCGATGGTACCGCCTGCGCGGCGCCTCGAAAAGCAAAACGGGCGCCGAGGCGCCCGTTTGTACCAGCAGAAGCCTAAGCTTAGGCCGCCGCGGTTTCCGCTTCTTCGCCGGCCGGCCGGTCCACCAGCTCGACATAGGCCATCGGCGCGCTGTCGCCGGGGCGGAAGCCGCAGCGCAGGATGCGCAGGTAGCCGCCGGGGCGCTTGGTGTAGCGCGGGCCGAGTTCGTTGAACAGCTTTTGCACGGCATCGCGGTCGCGCAGGCGGTTGAACACGATACGGCGGTTGGCGACGCTGTCTTCCTTGGCGCGGGTGATCAGCGGCTCGGCAACGCGGCGCAGTTCCTTGGCCTTGGGCACCGTGGTGCGGATCAGCTCGTGCTGGATCAGGGACACGGCCATGTTCTGCATCGTGGCCTTGCGGTGGCTGGTGGTACGGCCGAGGCGGCGGCCGGCTACTTTGTGGCGCATCTTCTAGCTCCTGGTACTTCTTTAAGCGGCCACTTTCGGCGACGACCATTTATCGAGCTTCATGCCGAGCTCGAGGTCGTGGGCCTTACGGGCTTC
>CAJCJI010000095.1 GCA_903970595.1 Verrucomicrobiota bacterium | reverse complement strand
GTGGCGGGCGGTGATCAGCTTGCCCTGCTCCACCAGCACCTGCTTGCCGGCACGGATGTCGAACTGCGCCTTCTCGCCCTTCAGGCGCTCCGGCACCAGTTCCAGGCGCGCGCCGTCATCGCTGAGCTGGAACACGTTGATGTCGTGGAACAACTCCAGCATCTGCTGGTTGTCGTAGCCCAGCGCGCGCATCAGGATGGTCGCCGGCAGCTTGCGGCGACGGTCGATACGCACGAACAGGTTGTCCTTCGGATCGAACTCGAAGTCCAGCCAGGAACCGCGATAGGGGATGATGCGGGCGCTGTACAGCAGCTTGCCGGAAGAGTGGGTCTTGCCCTTGTCGTGGTCGAAGAACACGCCCGGTGAACGGTGCAGCTGCGACACCACCACGCGCTCGGTGCCGTTGACAATGAAGGTGCCATTGCCGGTCATCAGCGGCACTTCGCCCATGTAGACTTCCTGCTCGCGGATGTCCTTGACGCGGCGCTCCTTCGACTCGCGGTCGTAGATCACCAGGCGCGTCTTGACCTTCAGCGGGGCGGCGAAGGTCATGCCGCGCACGCGGCATTCCTTCTCGTCGAACACCGGCTCTTCCAGGCGGTAGCTGAGGTACTCCAGCGCCGCGGCGTTGTTGTAGCTGACCATCGGGAAAACCGAACGGAAGGCCGCATGCAGGCCGACCTCGGCCCGCTGCGCGGGGGCCAGCTCGGCCTGCAGGAACAGGCGGTATGAATCAAGCTGCGTCGCCAGCAGGTACGGGACTTCCAGCGTCTCGACCTGCTTGCGGAAGTCCTTGCGAATGCGCTTCTTTTCGGTAAACGAATAGGCCACGATCTCAACCCTCACGAATGACTGGCGGTTTGGGAACCGCGTCAGAAAATACAGACCCGTAGGCCGCTCCTGCGGCACACGGGGCTGCATTCTCAAGCAACGGCAGAAGGCCGGCGGCTTGCGCCGCCAGCCTTTGCCGGAACCGCTTTGCTAGCAAGAAATGCGGCAAGTCTTACTTCAGATCGACCTTGGCGCCGCCTTCTTCCAGCTTCTTCTTCATCGCTTCGGCGTCGGCCTTGGCGATACCGTCCTTCACGGTCTGCGGTGCGCCCTCGACCAGGTCCTTGGCTTCCTTCAGACCCAGGCCGGTGATTTCGCGTACGACCTTGATGACGTTGACCTTCTTGCCCGGATCGGCCAGGCCGGCGAGAATGACCGTGAACTCGGTCTTCTCGACGGCGGCCGGGGCGGCGGCGCCGCCGGCTGCGGCAGCCGGAGCGGCCGCAACGGCCGCGGTGACGCCGAACTTCTCTTCCATCATCTTGACCAGCTCGACGATGTCCATAACGGACTTTTCGGCGATTGCGTCAAGGATTTCCTGATTGGACAGTGCCATTTGAGTACCCTCGTAAACTAAATGTGTGTGAAAAAACCAACCCGTGTGTGAAAGTGAGCGTGTCCCTCGCCGGATACCGGCTTTGGGACTTAAGCCGCCTGCTTGGACTCGCCGACCGCCTTGACGGTCCGCACGAACTTCGCTGTGGGCTCGGCCAGGGTACGAACGAACTTGGCGACCGGGGCTTTCATGGTGCCCATGAGCATGGCCAGCGCCTGCTCCTTGGACGGCAGAGAAGCCAGCCGTTCGATGTCCTGCGAGCCGTACAGCTGCCCGCCGATCGAAACGGCCTTGACCACCAGCTTGTTGTGATCCTTGGCAAAGTCCTTGATCACGCGACCTACGGAACCCGGATCCTCCAGGGAGAAACCGAGAACCAGCGGACCGACCAGTGCGGACTCCATGCACGAAAAATCCGTGCCCTGGAGCGCCCGCTTGGCCAGCGTGTTCTTCACCACGTGCAGGTAGATCGCGTTTTCACGCGCCTTCTTGCGCAGCAGATCGAACTCGCCGGCCGACAGTCCGCGATACTCCGCCGCAACCGCCGACAGAGCACGCAACGCGACCTCGTTCACTTCCGCAACCAGGGCCTTCTTGTCTTCCAGACGAATTGCCATAAAGACGCGATCTCCTGGTGCTACCTCGTTGCTGAAACGGATGCTGCCTTGCGGCACCATCCACCTGTTACGGGACCTTCCGGCTCGCGCCATCGGGTTTCACCGTCTGCGTAAGCGATCTGATCGATCTTTAGGCTCCTGGCCATGACGGCTTCGGAACACTTACGGTCTTGGACGATGTGGCTTTCACCACACTGTCAAGCTATTGCGGGAGGCGAGAGGCGGGAGGGGAGAGGCGTGAAAAGCTTAAAAAGCTTTTGCTGTTGCGCCTCCCGCCTCTCTCCTCTCGCCTCCCGGCTGTATCTACTCCGGCAGCGACGACAGGTCGACCGGAACGCCCGGGCCCATCGTGCTCGACAGGACCACCTTCTTGATGAAGATGCCCTTCGAGGTTGCCGGCTTCTGGCGGCGGATATCGCGCAGCACCGCCAGCAGGTTTTCCTGCAACTTGCCCTTCTCGAAATCGGCTGCGCCGATGGCGCAGTGCACGATGCCGGCCTTGTCGGTGCGGTAACGGGCCTGGCCCGACTTGGCGTTGCGCACGGCCTCGGCCACATTCGGCGTCACCGTGCCGGTCTTCGGGTTGGGCATCAGGCCGCGCGGGCCCAGCACCTGGCCGAGCGAACCGACCACGCGCATGGTGTCGGGGCTGGCGATGACCACGCCGAAATTGAGCTCGCCGGCCTTCATCTTGGCGGCCAGGTCGTCCATGCCGACTTCATCGGCGCCGGCGTCCCTGGCTTCCTGCGCCTTGGCGCCCTGGGCGAACACGGCGACGCGCACGGTCTTGCCATTGCCGTGGGGCAGCGTGGTGCTGCCGCGCACGTTCTGGTCGGACTTCTTGGCGTCGATGCCGAGGTTGATCGACAGGTCGACGGATTCCTTGAACTTGGCGGTGGCGCAGGTCTTGATGATGTCCAGCGCCTGTTCCAGCGTGTAGGTCTTGCCCGGCTGGACCTTGTCCTTGAACAGCTTGCTGCGTTTGGTCAGGGTTGCCATGATTAGCCCACCACTTCGATGCCCATGGAACGGGCCGAGCCCGCGATCAGCCGCGCCGCGGCCTCCAGACTGCCGGCATTCAGGTCCGGTTCCTTGATCTTGGCGATCTCCTCGACCTGCTTGCGGGTGATCTTTCCCACCTTCTTGGTGTGCGGCGTCGGGCTGCCGGACTCGATGCCGGCGGCCTTCTTGATCAGCACGGTGGCAGGCGGCGTCTTGGTGATGAAGGTGAAGCTGCGGTCGGAATAGACCGTGATCACCACCGGAGTCGGCAGGCCGGGCTCCAGCTTCTGCGTGGCAGCGTTGAACTGCTTGCAGAACTCCATGATGTTGACGCCGTTCTGGCCCAGCGCGGGACCGACCGGCGGCGAGGGATTGGCCTTGCCTGCAGGAATCTGCAGCTTGACGTAGGCCTGGACTTTCTTTGCCATCTACATGCTCCTAGTGTGGGTGCAAGCGCCTTGCGGCTCCCCGTGATGACGAGAGGCGGGAGGAGAGAGGCGAGAGGCGTGGAAGCGGTTGCGCTTCTCGCCTCTCTCCTCTCGCCCTACGCTTTCTCGACCTGCGAAAACTCCAGCTCGACCGGCGT
>CAJCJI010000094.1 GCA_903970595.1 Verrucomicrobiota bacterium | reverse complement strand
CCTGCCTGTTGATTACCGCCGGCGCGCGGCTGCAGTTCACCGAAGGGATCAAGCGCCTCGTCATCACCCTCGCACTGGCCACGGCGACCTGCTACCTGTTGCAAGCCCTGTTCGAGCCGGTCGCAGGCGTCCCCTTCCTGAACGCGCCGTTCGGACGCCATGCCGTACTTGCCGCCGCTCTGGCGGCGGCCGGCTTCTCCCTGCGCCGGCAGCACTCCACCTTTGCCCCGGTTTTCCTGACCTACGCCGCTACCTGGCTGGTGACGGCGCTTGCGCGCGAACTGTTCCGGCTGCATTTCGAGTATGTTGCCCAGATTCTCTATGCGCTGTCCCTGCTTGCGGCTGCCGGCTACGCCGTACTGATTCGCGCCCGCGCGCCCGCTCTGCCGCCGGTACTCCTGCTCGGCGCTGCCTTGTTTTTCAGCGGCTTGTTCAGTGCGCCGGAATTCGCACCGCTACTGCTGTTCCCGCTCATGCTGAGCGGTCAGGCCGTCATTTCCATGCTCGCCTACGTGGCGGGGCGGAATGAAAAAGCGGGCGAGCCGGTCGCCGGGGTGGCGCGCAGCCTCCTGCCGGTTTTGCTTTTTCCATGGGCGGCGGCGTTCGACCATACGCTGTCCCATCCGCATGCGGATGTGCTGCTGACCCTTCTCGTCAGCAGCGCCTTGCTGGCCTCATTGCAGGCGCAATGGGCTGCGCCAAGCGGCCGCTTCTGGCCGAACGTGCTCTCACCGGTCGGATTCCTGCTGTTCGGCGGCCTGTTGATGTTCGAAACCCTGTTCGCCATCGAACGCGATCCCTGGGCAATCGCCTTCGAACTGATCGCATTGCTGTATCTGGTGATCACGGTGCGATTCCTGTCGATCAGCGGCAATCGGGACGCCCACTGGTTCAGCTACCTGACCGTGGCGGCCGCCACCAGCGTCTCGGCCGCGATGCTGCTGCGCCTGATCGGCCCTCCCGGGCGCCTGACCATTCTTGCCTTGAATCACCTGCTGTTCCCGGCGGTCCTGTCCTTGCTGTGGTCGGCTATTGGCGGCGTCCTGACCTGGCTGTCCACGCGCACCCGCTCGCGCAGTCAATGGTCGATTGGCGCCTTGTTTCTGATTGCCGCGGCGGCAAAGCTGATCCTGTTCGACTTCGGTTCGCTGGGTGAGTTGGGCAATATCCTGGCGATGATGGCCGCGGGCGTGGTGTTCCTGCTGGTGGCCTGGCTCGCGCCGTTTCCGCCGAGGAGCGAGGCCCCCGGAGACTCCGGCCATGCCGCGACCGCCCAAGCCGAAGCGCCATCGCAGCCCCCGGATCGTCCCGCGCCGGGAAGCGCGGGGACGGCTCCCTCTGCAGCAAACGCTCAAGACGCTCGGCGCGCAGCCGGCTTTGATTCTCCATCCGCCGAAAGCCGCAAGGCTGCAAAAGCGCCTGGACCGGCGCCGGCGGCGCGCGCTGTTTTGGTCAAGCCCAGATCGAGCGACGATCGCGATTGGTTTTGGGTCCTGGCCGCATTGGTGGTGATTGTCCTCTACGCCTACTTCAGGTCTCACGGGCTACAGCGCTTCGCCGATTCCGGAATTCAATGAACGCTCCCGCACAGAACGTCGTCCTGGCCCTGGGGTCGTTTGGCCCCAACGGGATTTGGAGCGGCCTTGGCGATAGGAAGCCTCGGGGAAGCAGGCTTCATCTACCCAGGCGAACTGCTCAGGGTGGGCACGCCCCGCGGCCTTTGCCCACCCAGCGCCTGCTAACGGAAGAGGTAGAGAACGACAACGATGATCAGGATGGTGCCGAGACCGATATACATTTTAATCTCCGTCGCGTTGCCGACCCTCTGCGAGGATGCTTCGAGCACGCGTCAACGGGTTCATTAGAGCGCTTGCCGATCCGGGGGTCTGTGCCGTGTGCCGCATAGTGCGAAATTGCGGTGCTGCATTTGCGCCATGCGCCGTAGCCCTGCATCCGCGGCGGGGCTAGTGCCAGATCCACGCCCTTAGGGAATCGGCACCGGTAAAGCGGGCGCCCCCTGCACCGGCGCCAGCGCGCCCACGCCGGTAGCATTGCTGCAGGCCTGGTAGACGTCCAAGGTCGCCAGGGCCGAGGCCAGCACCGGATCGGCACTGATCTCCACCGAATCGAAGGCCTTGGTGGTCTGCACTCCAAGGAAGAACGGTGTGTCGTTGGTCAGCAGTTCCAGCAGGTTGGCCGACAGCAGCTGGGTGAAGGTGGCGGTGTCCTGCGTGGTACCGTTGAGCGAGGTGGAAATCGTGATCTGCGGAATCACCGAAGCATCCAGGGGCGCGCCGGGGACCGACACGGTGTAGCCGGCGATCTGGCCTGCGGGGTAGGTCACGCCGGCGGGCGCGATCACCTCCAGCGCGGCCGCGCCGGTCAGCACCGACAAGTCCAGATCGATCGTTGCAAACTCGGCGGCATTGCTGCTCAGCACATTGTCCGGATTGTTCACCGAGCAGCTCACGCAGCCCGTGGTCACCGCTGTTTTCACGGTCGAGGTGGCGGCCGTGATCGGCGAGGTGCATGCCGCCAGGGCGCCCGATGAGCTGCCGCCCGAGCTGCTGCCGGAGCTGCTCGAGCCGCCGCTGCTGGAACCGCCTGAGCTGCTACTGCTGCTGCTGCTCGAACTGCTGCTCGAGCTTGAACTGGAGCTGCTTGAACTGCTGGAGCCGCTGGAACTGCCGCCGCCTGAATTATTGTTGTTGCCGCATGCGGCAAGCAGCAGGCCCGCCAGCGCCGTTGCCGCCAATGCTGCTGCACGATGCTTCCCGAACACCTCACCCGCTTTCCCCGTCGATGCGAACATGGCATTACTCCCTGGCAGCTCGCGCCTTCGTTTTCCGCGACAGGCAAGCGAGCAAGTGATTACCGGTCCGGCCGAACCCTGCCCGCACCCGACTTCGATGGGGCAACAAAATTCGGTTTGGCAAAAGCATATTCCATCCGCTCAGCCGCGTCACCTGCACCGCTTGGCAGCTGATAAATGAGTCATATCTCATTCATTGGCCAGCCCAATGACCGAAAGTTCCCTTGATCAATCCGGACTGTTCCGACCCATGACGCGGTTGCCGACCGGCGTCCGGCAATAGATGCCGCCGCGCCGCGGCGAGATCGAGGGGAGAACCTCTCTCAGGGAAACGGAATCGGCACCGGCAAAGTGGGCGCCCCCTGCACCGGTGCCAGCGCTCCCACGCCTGTGGCATCACTGCAGGCCTCATAGACATCGATCACCGCCAGGGCCGAGGCGACCACCGGGGCGACACTGACCTCCACCGTGTCGAATGACTTGGTGGTCTGCACGCCGAGGAAGAACGGCGTGTCATTGGTCAGCAAGGATAGTAGGTTGGCCGAAAGCAGCTGCGTGAATGTCTCTACGTCCTGGGTAGTGCCGTTCAGCGAGGTCGAGATGGTGACTTGCGGAATCACCGACGCTTCGAGACTGGCGCCGGGCACCGACAGCGTATAGCCGGCAATCTGGCCGGCCGGGTAGGTCACGCCCGGAGGCGCAATCACTTCGAGGGCAGCCGCACCGGTCAGCACCGACAGCGTCAGGTCGATGTCCGCGTATTCGCTCGCCTTGCCGCTGAGCACGTTGTAGGCATTGTTGACTGCACAATCCCTGCAAAGCGTGGTCGTTGCGATTCTCACGTCCGCGCCGGTGGTGATCGGCACGGTGCATGCCGCGGTGGCTGCGGAGGAGCTGCCGCCCGAGCTGCTGGAACTGCTGCTGCTCGAGCCGCTGCTTGAGCTGGCACTGCCGCCGCCCGAATTGTTGTTGCCGCATCCGGCAAGCAGCAGGCCCGCCAGTGCCGCTGCCGCCGCTGCCATGGGACGATGGCTCCCAAACAGCTCATCTGCTTTCCCTGTCAAAGCGAACATGGCTTTACTCCCAGGCGGCTTGCGCCCTGGTTTTCCACGATAGGTCGGCGAGCAGCGGATTGCGGCTCCGTCGAATCCTGAAAGCCGCGCCTGGTTCCCTGCGCCGGCACGATGCCTCTTGCAAAGAATATTCCATCCGCTCAATCCTCGCCGCCCGGCAGTTCCAGCCACTCCCGGCTTCCGGACAGCACCAGCCCGGCGCGAACCGGCCGGTCCGGCCAGATGCGGCGCACCGCGGCGGCGTAAGCCTGCAGCTGCGGCCGGTAGCGTTCGATGAGCCGGGCGGCGTCGGTCTGCGGCGTGGTCTTGTAGTCGAGCACCCACAGGGTCCCGCCGTCGTCCACCAGCCGGTCGATGGCCCCGCCGCGCCCCTCGTCGTTGAGCGGCACCGGCAATTCGTTCCAGGCCTGCGCATAGCGGCCGGAATCGAAGAAGCGGCCCAGCTCCGGCGCCTCGATCACGGCCCGCGCCGCGGCGGTCCAGGCCGTGAGCTCGGCCTCCGTCACCGCGCCCTGCAATTTCCCCTGCAGGCGCGCGCGCAGTTGCGCCGCGGTGTACGCGCGGTCTTCGGCCAGCAGCTGCAGCAGCCGGTGGATGCCATGGCCGCGCCGCACCGCCGCGGCATCCACCGCTTCGTCGCCGGCAGGCTCCAGGCTGGCCGTGGCGGCGGCCGCCGCGGTGCCGTCCAGCGGCTGCCGCAAACGCGGATCGTCCGCCTGCGCAGAAGCTGCCTGCGGCGCCGGCGCGCCTTGCGCCGCGTCGCCGCTGCCGTAGTGCAGGCTGCCTGCCTCGATTCCGGCGAGCGCCGGCGCCGGACCCTCACCCAGCCGGCCCAGCGCATCCCGCGACAGGTCGTGCCAGCTCGCGCGCTCGCCCTGCTTGCTCTGGCGGAATCCGCTGATGTGCAGGAACTGCCGCGCGCGGGTGGCGGCGACATACAGCAAATTCAGGTCTTCGCGCGCCTCGCGCTGCCGGTGCCGTTCGATCAGATCTTCGCTGAGCTGATCGCGCTCGCCGCTGCCGCCGGGGACCAGGACCTGCCCCGGACGCTCGGCATCGGAGGGCCAGTCGATCAGCCAGCGCGGCGTGCGCGCGGCCTGCACCCGGCCGCTGTTGACCAGGAACACGGCCGGCGCCTCCAGGCCCTTGGCGGCGTGGATGGTCATCACCCGCACCTGGCCCCGCTCGGCCGGCGGCGGCGACTCGTCCGGCGCCTCGGCCCGGCTGCGTGCCAGCTCGTGCAGGTAGTCGAGGAAGCGCGCCAGGCTGGGGTAGCGTCCGCTGTCCGCTTCCAGCGCCAGCTGGATGAAGCCGCCGAGGTTGGCGCGCGCGCGCGCCGCCGGCACCGGCGGCAGCGCCGCCTCGTAGCGCGCCGCGACGTCGGCCTCGCGATAAATGCGGTCGAGCAGGTCGTGCGCCGGCAGCTGCGCCGACAGCGGCAGCCAGGCTTGCAGCAATGCCAGGGCGGACTGCAGCGGCGGATGGGTCCCGGCGAGGCCGGGCAGGGTCTCGAACCAGGTGCCGCCCTCGGCGCAGGCTGCGGCGATGGCCACCAGGTCTTCGTCGCCGGCCGAAAACAGCGGCGAGCGCAGCACCTGGGCCAGCTCCAGGTCGCGGTGCGGCGCATTGAGAAAGCGCAGCAGCGCCACCAGGTCGCGCGCCTCGGCGGTGTCGAGCAGGGTGCCGCGGCTGCTGCCGACATAGGGAATGCCGGCGCCGGTCAGGGCCAGTTCCAGCGCCTGCAGGTGCGTGCGCGAACGCGCCAGTACCATCACGTCGCCCCACTCGATGGCCCGCCCGCCACCGCGGTCCTCGTCGCCGCGTACCGCCACGCCGGAAGCGATCAGCGCGCGGATGCGCCGCGCCACCAGTTCTCCTTCGCGTGCGGCGCGGCTGGCCTCCTCCACCTGGCGCGGCGTGCGCAGCGGATCGCGCGGCAGCAGCTCCGGCGCCACCGGCAGATCGGCCGGGGATTGCTCCGGCTCGACCAGCACCGCCACTTCCACCCGGCCCCAATCGCGGGTCCGGTGCGTGCCATGCCGCGCGAAGCCGATGCGGCCGGCCAGCTCCGGCGGTTCGAACAGGGCATTGACGAAGTCGATCACCGCCTGGGCGGAGCGGCGCGAGTCGTTGAGCGGCACCCGCACCGCATCCAGGTGCGCCTCCAGCCAGCGCGCGGCGCCATCCAGCAGTTCGGGGTTGGCGCGGCGGAAACCGTAGATGCTCTGCTTGGGGTCGCCGACGATAAACACGCTGCGCTGGCGCCCGGCGTCGCCGGCCGCCATCTCCTCGAGAAACGGCAGCAGCAGGCGCCACTGGGTCGGGCTGGTGTCCTGGAATTCGTCGACCAGCAGATGATCGATCTTCTGGTCCAGCTTGTAGCGCACCCATTCGGCATTGCCCGGTCCGCGCAGCAGCCGGTAGCTGCGCCATTCCAGGTCGGCGAAAGTCAGCGCCTGCTCAAGCTCCAGTTCCATATCGAGTGCGCGCAGCGCGGCGACGCACAGTTCCAGCGCGGCGCTGCTGCGCTCCAGGCAAGCCAGGCGCAGGCGGTAGTCGCGGTACTGTTCCACCGCGTACACCACTTCGCGGTGCGCGCCCTCGAAGTGCTCGAATTCCGCATCGCTGAGCCGCTCGCGCTTGGCCTTGGCCAGCTGGAACTTGTAGGCCTCGCCATCCTTGCGGAACAGCGCCTCCAGCAGCGCCTGGTAGCGCGCGTCACCGGAGTTGTTGAGCGCTGCTTCCACGGACGGGGTCTTGATGGAGCGCACCCCGTCCACTTCATGCAGCCAGTGCAGCAGGCTCTTCAGGCGGAAGTTGAAGGCATCGCTGTCCAGCCCGCTGCCGGGTGCGGCGTCCGCTTCTCCCGCATCCAGCCGCAGCGCACTGCGCAAGCGCGCCGCGGCATAGGCCTGCGGCTCGGCCTCGGCCTCGACATAGGCCCACCAGTCGGCGCGATGCCCCAGGAAGCTGAAGACCAGGGATTCCAGCGCCGCCTCGCCGCAGCCCATGCCGATCAGTTGCCGCAGCGCCTGCGCCGGTGTGCCCTCGGGATACTGGTGCAACTCGGCCAGCAGGCGCCGCCAAGCGCGGCGGAACAAGCCGGCCTCGTTCTCCACCAGGGCGAAACCCGGAGCGACGCCCGCTTCCAGCGCAAAGCGCGACAGCAGGTCCTGGCAGAAGGCGTGCAGGGTCATCGCCCGCGGCGGGAAGGGTTCGAACAGCAGTGCCTGGTACAGGCCGCGGGCGCGCTGCAGGTTTTGCGGCGAGGCCGCCAGGCCCAGGCGCTCCAGTTCGGCGGCGGCGCTCAGCGTGTCGGCATAGGCCAGGAGGCGCAGGCGCTCGTTGATGCGCTGGCGCATCTCCGACGCCGCCTTGCGCGTGAAGGTGAGCGCCAGGATGCCGGAAGCCGGCTGGCCTTCGAGCAGCAGGCGCAGCACGCGCGACACCAGCAGCCAGGTCTTGCCGCTGCCGGCGGAGGCGGTGACCGCGACGCTATGCCGCGGATCGAGCGCGGTAGTGGACGTGTCGGCCAGCCCTGCTTTATTCATGTCCTGGCCCATGCCAGTCGCCGCGCCGGCACAGGCCGCGATAGTCGCACCAGAGACAAGTGTCCTCGTCGCCCAGCGCCGGCATGGCCGCGCCCTGGGTCAGCGCGTGCAGGCTGCGCTGCAGCCGGCCGCCCACGGCGTCGCGCAGCGGCGGCAGTTCCTCGGCATCGATGCGCAGTACTTTCTGGTCCTCGCGCAGCGGCAGGTACTCGACCGCGCTCACCCGCGCATCGAGCAGGGCGTAATGCAGCAGCTGCACCGCCTCGCCGGATTCCACCTCGGCGCGGCGCGGCGTGCGTCCGCTCTTGTAGTCCACCAGGGTCAAGGACTCATCGGCCATAGTCTCGACCCGGTCGGCCTTGCCGGTCAGGCCGATGCCCTCGGCGAAATCCCGCCGGTATTGCACTTCCGCCTGCACCTGCAGGGCCCTGCGCTGGCTGAGCCAATCGAGCAAGGCCGGAAGCGCCGCCTGGAATTCGGTGGCCCAGACGTGGGCCAGCGCGCGGGACTGCAGGTCCGGGGCGAACACCGCGGCGGCAATCTCCTGCAGCCGGGCCTGCGCCCGCTCGCGGTTGGCGGCCGTGACCGGTTCGGTGAACGGCTCCGGCAAGGCGGCGTTCACGCGCTGGGTGAATGCTTCCAGGATGCGGTGCACGCGTTTCCCGTAGTCGCTGCGGTCGGGGTCCTCGTCCGGGGCCTGCTCGGCGTGCAGGCCAAGGCAGGCCTGGGCAAAAAACTGGTAGGGACAGTCGATCAGCTGCTGGTGCGCCGTGGCGCTGACTTCCCGCGGCAGCCGCTGCGCCGGCGCGGCCGGTGCCGGCAG
>CAJCJI010000093.1 GCA_903970595.1 Verrucomicrobiota bacterium | reverse complement strand
GGGGCGGCCCGCCGCTCACGCCGGAGCAGCAGCAGCAGCGGGAGCAACTGGAGCAGGCCAGCCTGGACCGCTACGCCGCCGTCCTGGCCACGCGCACCCAGCCCGGTTTCGAAGAGCGCATGCGCAGCTTCTTCATGGCCCCCGAGACCGCCAGCATGGACACCGGCCGCTCGCCCGACCAGTCGCAGCAGCAGCGCTGGCTGCAACTGGTGTCCGACCTCTCCGCCACGCTGGAACCCGCCCAGCGCGAACACCTGGGCCGGCGCCTGCTCGACTACGCCGCCGACTTCGAGGCGCTCGCCGCGGAAAAGCCGCCGCAGGCGCCCGAAGAGACAGACCCTAATTCTTCAGCCGATACCCCGTCCTGAAGATCCAGGCCACCAGCGCCAGGCACAGCGCGAAGAAGCCCAGCGTCATGCCCAGGCTGATACCGACCCCCACATCGGACGTGCCGTAAAAAGCCCAGCGGAAGCCGCTGATCAGGTACACCACCGGGTTGAACAACGTCACGGTGCGCCAGGCCGGGGGCAGCATGTCGATCGAATAGAAGGCGCCGCCGAGGAAGGTCAGGGGCGTGATCACCAGCATCGGGATGAACTGCAGCTGATCGAAGTTCTTGGCCCAGATGCCGGTGATGAAGCCGAACAGGCTGAAGTTCGCCGCCGTCAGCACCAGGAAGGCGATCATCCACAGCGGATGCAGGATGTGGATCGGCACGAACAGCGCGGCGGTGCCCAGGATCACCAGGCCCAGCAGGATCGACTTGCTGGCCGCCGCCCCGACATAGGCCAGCACGATCTCCGAGGAGGAGATCGGCGCCGACAGCAGTTCGTAGATGGTGCCGACGAACTTCGGAAAATAAATGCCGAACGAGGCGTTGGACAGGCTCTCGGTGAACAGCGACAGCATGATCAGGCCCGGCACGATGAAGGCCGCATACGGCACGCCACCCACCTGCGACATGCGCGTGCCGATGGCCGAGCCGAACACCACGAAGTACAGCGCGGTACTGATCACCGGCGTCACCAGGCTTTGCAGCAGGGTGCGCTTGAAGCGCGCCATCTCGAAGCAGTAGATCGCCCACACGCCGCGCCGGTTGAACGTCAGGCCGCTCATGAGCGCGCCTCCGCGCCACCCGCATGCCCGGCCCGCTCGCTCACCAGGCTGACGAAGATATCCTCCAGCGAACTCTGCCGCGTATTCAGGTCCTTGTAGCCGATGCCCAGCTCGCCCATGGTCCGCAGCAGGGCCGGGATGTCGCCGCGGTCGCCGCCGGCGTCGAAGCTGTATTCCAGCTCGTGGCCTTCGCTCCTGAGCGCCAGCGGCCAGCGCGACAGCCCCGCCGGAATCGCCCCCATGGGCTCCAGCAGCTGCAGCGTCAGCTGCTTCTTGCCCAGCTTCTTCATCAGCGTCGCCTTGTCCTCCACCAGGATCAGCTCGCCCTTGCTGATCACCCCGATGCGGTCCGCCATCTCCTCCGCCTCCTCGATGTAATGCGTGGTCAGGATGATGGTCACGCCGCGCTCGCGCAGCCCCCGCACCATGGTCCACATGTCGCGCCGCAGCTCCACGTCCACTCCCGCGGTCGGCTCGTCCAGGAACAGGATCTCCGGCTCGTGCGCCAGCGCCTTGGCGATCATCACGCGCCGCTTCATGCCGCCGGACAGCGTCATGATCCGGTCATTGCGCTTGTCCCACAGCGAAAGATCGCGCAGCACCTTCTCCACGTAACCCGGATCGCGCCGCCGGCCGAACAGCCCCCGGCTGAGAGTCACCGTCGCCCACACCGTCTCGAAGGTATCGGTCGCCAGCTCCTGCGGCACCAGCCCGATCATGCTCCGCGCCGCGCGGTAGCCGCTGACGATGTCATGGCCGCCGGCCAGCACCTGTCCTTCACTGGCCGTGACGATGCCGCAGACGATGCTGATCAGCGTCGTCTTGCCAGCCCCGTTGGGCCCGAGCAGGGCAAAGATCTCGCCCTTGTCGATCGCAAGGTTGATGTTCTTCAGCGCGCACAGGCCGGAGGCGTAGGTTTTGGTGAGGTTTTTGATGGACAGGACTGGGGGCATAGCAGGCGGGTGCGATTTTTTTGGGGGCTGGGGTGTAAGGGTAGCGTATTGCGGGGGCAGCAATGCGTCGAGTGTTTCGTCTCTTTCCTTAAGCTGACGTTCCCCCTCTCCCCAAGTAGTGGGGAGCCCGCAGCCAGCGGGCTGCCGGGTGCAAGGGGAGGGTGAGGGACCGGTAGCTATAAGGTGCACTCTCAAACTTCGAACGCGCACACTCAAACTTCGTCATTTCCGCGAAGGCGGGAATCCAGCTTTTGTTGTCATCCTGAGCGCAGCGAAGAATCTGGCCTCGCAGCCTTGAAACTTCTGCGCACGCGCTGGCGCGCGACCATTGGCACCCGAGCCGGACCTTTGTGTTCCGCCCCCGATGGGCGGGTTACTTCTCTTTGGTTTCGCCCAATAGTGTCCGGCTAATACTGGTTCAGATTCATTGGGTTGGAAAGGGGCTTGTTGAAGCCGTGCACTTCTGTCTCCCTGCGGTCAAGCATTGCAAGGTTTTAAGCATCGACAAACGTACTTCGGGATGTGGAGGAATTCATGTCGGTTGAGAACAAAAATTGGCGGGTCCAGCCAACGACAATTTCTCAGAAATGCATCCACGCAGACACCCTATTTGAAATCGGTAACACCCCCAAAACGTTTACTTCAGTAAATCTCTCAGATACTTAGGGCAGGCAAGACGAACTTTTACCGGACACTATTGGGTTTCGCCAAAGAGAAGTAACGGCGATTATCCCGGACTTGACATTTTCAGTTTTGGACATTAGACTAGCCTCACAGTAGGAAAGAGGGCGTCGAAATGGCGAACAAAATCAAGATTCACCAAATGAGCGTCGCGCAATTCGAGCGCCTTTTCCCGGATGACGATGCCTGCAAAGCGTACCTGCGCGATCAGCGCTGGCCCGGCGGCATTTGCTGCCCCCGCTGCGGATCGGTAGAGGTGTCCGAGGCTGGAACCAAGCCGTTCCATTGGGTTTGCTATGACTGCGCGCCCGGCACCAGCTACCGCTTTTCCGTACTGGTGAACACGATCTTTGAGAACACGAACAAGGGCCTTCGCGAATGGTTCCGCGTCATTCACTTGATGCTGACGAGCAAGAAAGGCATCAGCGCCATGCAGATCATGCGTTACATGGGCTTTGGTTCCTACAAGACCGCTTGGGAAATGTGCCACAAGATCAGAACCGCTCTCATGGATGCCGAGTTCCACAAACTCATGGGCATTGTCGAAGTGGACGAGACGTTTGTAGGCGGTAAAGCCAAGAACAAGCACCGCAGCAAGCGCGGCTATCGCGGCGGCAAGGGCGGCCCTGGTAGCGGCAATCCGTCCGGGGGCGGCACCGATAATGAAAAGGCTATCGTGGTCGGCGCCGTCGAGCGCGAGGGCAACGTGGTTGCCCGCGTGATCGCCAGCATCCGTAGCGACGATATTCTGCCCTTCATCCGTGAGAGCGTGTCGGACAAGGTGAGCCTGCTGTGCACCGATGCGGCCCGCGCCTATCTTCCCCTGCGGCACGACTTCCCGCAGCACGGCATCGTTGACCACCGCGCTGGCGAGTATGTGGTGGGTGCGATCCACACAAACACCATAGAGGGCTTCTGGAGCCTGCTGAAACGCTCCATCATGGGCAGCTATCACAAGGTCTCTGCCAAGTACCTGCCGCTCTACGTCGCAGAGGCGCAGTTCCGCTATAACAACCGACTGAATCCAGATATCTTCGGGGCCGCTATGGCACGGTGCTGAGACGCCGGAAGCCACGGAAGCAGAGGCGCTCTCAGTAAGTTGCTTCATTTTTTATGCTCTGGCGGAATGACGATTTTTGATGGTTCCGGAGGAACCCACTCTACGGGGCTAAATGGCATTCCCCTATAAAATGTTGGCGTTACAAGCGTCGTGGAGCGCCCTTGATCTTCCCCTACAAGCCATACTGACGCCGTGTCTGGAACGAGTACAGTTGCGTACAAATTACTTTGGTTCCAGATGTAAAACTCAAAGGAAGAATTGGCTCCAAGGGCCGGAATAGGAATTATTTGCTCGTATTCTTTTACAAGATTCCCAGATCGACTTTTTAAATCTTCAAAAAAAGATACCTTGAATGGAATTTCAACATGTGCGACAGCAACACTGCTGAAGTTCTTTACTTCACATTTGAAAGTTGACGTAAGCCCCTGAAGTTGGCTTGATGGTGAATATTATGCCGGACCAAATTCCGGCGACATCCGTTGACGGCTGAACTGTATACAAGTAATGCTGACTGCCATCGGGTCGCCTTTCTCTTGGTTACTTCTCTTTGGCGAAACCAAAGAGAAGTAACCCGCCCAGCGGGGGCGGAACAAAACGATTCTGTTCGGGTGCCAATGGTCGCGCGCAAGCGCGTGCGCAAAGGTATCAGGGCTGCGAGGCCAGATCCTTCGCCACGCTCAGAGTCTGCCCCCGACCCGATCGGGGGATGACAAGAGGAAAAAGCGAAAAGCTGGATTCCCGCGTTCGCGGGAATGACGAAGTTTGATGATCCGGCGCTTGAAGGAAGCAGCGCGCCCCTCACCCCAGCCTTCTCCCCACTGTCGTGGGGAGAAGGAGAGAAAAAAGCGCTAGGGCGCGGCGCGCATCAAACGCAAAAAACTCCTCCTCACCGCCGGCGCCACCTCCACCATCACCGCCCCAACCAGGATCAGCACACAGCCGCACGCGGCCAGCGGCGTCAGCCGCTCGTCCAGCATGATGGCCCCGGCAATCGCCGCGAATACGCTTTCCAGCGACATGATCAAGGCCGCCTCGGCCGCCGGGGTATGCCGCTGCGCGACGATCTGCAAGGTGTAGGCGATGCCGCCGGAAGCGATGCCGGCATAGAGGATCGCCGGCAAAGCCGCCAGGACTCCGCCCAGGACCAAGGATTCCGTGACCAGCGCAAACAGGCCGGCGCCGAGCGCGGTGACGGCGTACTGGATGAAGCACAGCAGGAACGGCCGGTTGAGCCGCCCCAGGAATCTGGCCACAAGGGTGATATGCAGCGCCCAGATCAGGTCCCCCGCCAGCAGCAGCACGTCGCCGCGCGTCCAGGTCCGGGCCTGGCCGTTTTCGGCCAGCAGCCAGGCGCCGGCGACGGTGACGGCACAGGCGGCCAGTACCGTCATCCTTGGCGGGGTGCCGGCCACCATCCACACCACGAACGGGACGAACGCCACGTAGACGGCGGTGAGGAAGCCGCCGTTGGTGGCGGTGGTGGTGAGCAGCGCGGCCTGCTGCATGGACGCGGCCACGCACACGCACAGGCCGACCAGGACGGCGAGCAGCACCTCGCCGCGCCCGGCCGGCGCGGCGCGGCCCTGGCGGGCGGCTTCATGCAGGGCCAGGGGCGCCAGCAGCAGCGCGGACAGGAGAAAGCGGGCCGAGACGAACCACACCGGGGCCATCGCCAGGTTGGCGTCCTTCTGGGCGATAAAGGCAGTGCCCCAGATCAAGGCGCACAGCAGCAGCAGGGCGTCGGCACGCAAGCGGGTCATTGGCTGTGATCTTTGGAAAAACCGGGTCGCGGGCGGCGCGGGAGAGGCTCTTGAATAAGCATTTGCAGCGCGCGCGTCAAGGCGCCGGCGAGCCGGTCCGCGCGGCGAGCGGCTTGCATTCGCCCTCGATGCAGCCATTATGTCTGCATCCATCAACAGACCAGGGGGCAACCATGATCACCACCCGTCTTGCCGGCCAGCGCGGTCATGCCGAACACGGCTGGCTCGACAGCTGGCACACCTTCTCCTTTGGCGATTTCCGCGATCCGCGCTGGATGGGCTACGGCGAGCTGCGCGTGATCAACGAAGACCGGGTGGCGCCGGGCGCCGGCTTTCCGCCGCATTCGCACAGCGACATGGAGATCATCTCCTACGTGCTCGAAGGCGCCCTGCGCCACCGCGATTCCACCGGCGGCGGCTCGGTGATCCGCCCCGGCGAGGTGCAGCTGATGACCGCCGGCCGCGGCATATCGCACAGCGAAATGAATAACTCGCCGACCGAGCCGGTGCATTTCCTGCAGATCTGGATCGTGCCCAGCACACGCGGCGTGGCGCCGGGCTACCAGCAGAAAGCGCTGGATCAGGCGGCGCTGCGCGGCGGATTTTGCAAGATCATCGCGCCCGATGGCGAAGAGGCGCCGTTCCGGATCTACCAGGACGCGCGCCTGTTCGTAGCCTGGCCCGGCGCGGGGCAGGCGCTGCGCCAACCCCTGGCGGCCGGCCGCAGGCACTACCTGCACGTCGCCAAGGGAGCCGTGCGCAGCAGCCCGCTGGAACTGCGGGCGGGCGATGCCGCCATGCTGGAAAATGAATCAAATCTGGAACTTACGGCGGATCAGGCGGCCGAACTGCTGCTCTTCGAACTGCCCGGCAGCTAGGTTTCCGATGCAGGGCGCGGGCGCCTCTGGTAGCATTCCGCGCCCCGCTGCAGCAGTTGCAAACGATGGTTTGAACCATGACCACGGTTACCGAAAACCTGCGGATTGCCTCGATCCGCGCCGTTTCCACCCCTTCCCAGGTGCAGGACGAACTGCCTCTGTCGGAGCTTGCCGCGCAGACCACGGTCGGCGCCCGCGGTGAAATCCAGCAGATCCTGCAGGGCCGCGACGACCGTTTGCTGGTGGTGGTGGGACCCTGCTCGATCCACGATCCGCAGGCCGCGCTGGAATATGCAGCCAGGCTCAAGCCTCTGCGCGAGCAGCTTGGCCGGCAGCTGCTGCTCGTGATGCGGGTGTATTTCGAAAAGCCCCGCACCACGGTGGGCTGGAAAGGCCTGATCAACGACCCCGGCCTGGACGACAGCTACGACATCGACCGCGGCCTGCGCCTGGCGCGCCGGCTGCTGCTGGACCTGAACGACCTCGGCGTGCCCGCGGGGGTGGAGTTTCTCGACATCCTCACGCCGCAGTACATCGCCGACCTGGTGAGCTGGGGCGCGATCGGCGCGCGCACCACCGAATCGCAGCTGCACCGCGAAATGGCCAGCGGCCTGTCCTGCCCGGTGGGCTTCAAGAACGGCACCGACGGCAGCGTCAAGGTGGCGGTGGACGCGGTGCAGTCCGCGCGCAACCCGCACCGCTTCCTGTCGCTCACCCGCACCGGCGCCACGGCGATCTTCGAGACCCGCGGCAATGCCGACACCCATATCATCCTGCGCGGCGGCAGCACCGGCACCAACTACGACGCCAAGTCGGTGGAAGCCGCCTGCGCCGCGCTGGGCAAGGCGGGGGTGCAGCCGCAGGTGATGATCGACTTCAGCCATGCCAACAGCCAGAAGCAGCACAAGCGGCAGCTGGCGGTGGCGCAGGACGTCGGCCACCAGCTGGCCGGCGGCGACCACCGCATCGTCGGCGTGATGGTGGAAAGCCACCTGCTGGAAGGGCGCCAGGAAATCGGTCCGCGCGAACAGATGGTCTATGGCCAGAGCGTCACCGACGCCTGCATCCACTGGGAAGACACGGTGGAATTGCTGCGCGGCCTCGCCGGCAGCGTGGCGCAGCGGCAGGCGCGGTTGGCCAAGACGGCGTAACTTCCTTCTGTCCTGAAGCTTTGGTGTACGCGCTTGCGCGCGTGCCGAAT
>CAJCJI010000092.1 GCA_903970595.1 Verrucomicrobiota bacterium | reverse complement strand
GATCGCGGCACCTGTCGCGCCGGAAGCGCCGCGCAGCGCGCCGAAGTCGCTGCTGTCGGCGCGCGGCCTGGTCAAGCGTTACCGCAGGCGCACCGTGGTCAGCGATGTCTCGCTCAATGTCGGCGCCGGCGAGATCGTCGGTTTGCTCGGGCCCAACGGCGCCGGCAAGACCACCTCGTTCTACATGATGGTGGGCCTGGTCAAGCCCGACGGCGGCAGCATCGAGCTGGACGGCGCCGACGTCACGCGCCTGCCGATGCATGCGCGGGCACGCCTGGGGGTGGGCTACCTGCCGCAGGAAGCCTCGGTGTTCCGCAAGCTGTCGGTGGCGGACAACATCACGGCCATCCTGGAGATCCGCGAGGACCTCAACAACGAAGGACGCAAGGCGGAACTGCAGCGGCTGCTGACCGAGCTGCATATCGGCCACGTGCGGGACGGCCTGGGGATGTCGCTGTCGGGCGGCGAGCGCCGCCGCACCGAGATCGCGCGCGCGCTGGCCACCAATCCGCGCTTCATCCTGCTGGACGAGCCTTTTGCCGGCGTCGATCCGATCGCGGTGCTCGATATCCAGCACATCGTGCGCCACCTGGCGGCGCGCGGCATCGGCGTGCTCATCACCGATCACAACGTGCGCGAGACCCTGGGCATCTGCAACCGCGCCTATATCCTCAACGAGGGCCTGGTGATCGCCGACGGTTCGCCCTCCCATGTGCTGGAAAACGAGACGGTCAGACGCGTCTACCTGGGCGAGCAGTTCAAGATGTAGGGGGTGCGCGGCTGCGGCTTCCGACCCAGGCGCCGTACGGCACTTCTGGCCCCGCCGGGGAAGCTTGCGGGCTGCTGATTTTTACTAGCATACTCCAGCCACATGGATTTTGTGCAAGTACAATGCCAAGCATGCAAGTCTCGACCAAATCGCCATGAAGCAGACGCTGGCTCTACGCACCGGCCTGAGCCTGACCATGACGCCTGCCCTGCAGCAGGCGATCAGGTTGTTGCAGCTGTCCAGTCTGGATCTGCAGCAGGAAATCCGGCAGGCGCTGGAGTCCAACGTGATGCTGGAATCCACCGCGGATGAAGTCGAAGGCGCCGAGGAAATGGTGGCCGAGACCGCCGACAGCGGCGACCAGGCCGAAGGCGCGGCGGAGAGCTCGCTGGACCTTTCGGGCAACAAGGAAATTCCCGAGGAGATGCCGGTTGACGCCGACTGGGGCGACATCTACGACAGCCCGGCCGCCAGTTCGTCCTCCAGCAACAGCGGTGACGACGACGGCCTGCATGAATATCTGCAGGCCAACCTGCACGGCAGCGCCAGCCTGCGCGAACATCTCGGCTGGCAGGCCAGCATCGCACCGTTCGACGCGCTGGAGGCGGAGATCGCGCTGCACCTGGTCGATGCCATCAACGACGACGGTTATCTGGAAGACTGGGAAGGCCTGAGCGCCCGCCTGGCCGAAGCGCACGGCATCCCGCTGGAGCGGGTGGAGGCGGTGCTGAGCGCGGTACAGGACTTCGACCCGCCCGGGGTGGGCGCGCGCGACCTGGCGGAATGCCTGCGCCTGCAGCTGCTGCAATACCCGGAGAAGACCCCCGGACGTCCCGCGGCGCTGCGCGTGCTGGAAGCCCCCATGGCGCTGCTGGCGCGGCGCGACGAGGTGCAGCTGGCCCGCGCCACGGGCCTGGACCTTGAGGCGATCCGCGCCGCCCTGGTGCTGATCCAGTCGCTGCAGCCGCATCCCGGCCGCCCCTACCAGTCCCACGAGAGCGAATACGTGGCGCCGGACGTGTTCGTGGCCAAGCACCAGGGACGCTGGCGGGTGGCGCTGAACCCGGAACATACGCCGCGGCTGCGCATCAACTCCTATTACCAGGGCATGATCAAGCGCGCCGACACCTCGCGCGACCAGTTGACGCTGAAGCAGCATCTGCAGGAGGCGCGCTACTTCATCAACAGCCTGGAAGCGCGCAACGAGACGCTGCTCAAGGTGGCGCAATGCATCATCGAGGAACAGCGGGCGTTCCTGGAGTACGGCGAGGAGGCGATGCGGCCGCTGGTGCTGCGCGACGTGGCCGAACGCCTGGGCGTGCACGAGTCCACCGTGTCGCGCGCTACCGCCAACAAATACATGCTGACGCCGCGCGGCCTGTACGAATTGAAATTTTTCTTTTCCAGCCATGTCCAAACCACTGAAGGAGGTACCTGCTCCGCAACCGCAATCCAGGCCATGATCAAACGTCTGATCGCACAGGAGGACGCAGCCAAGCCCTTGTCCGACTCGACGCTCGCCGAAATGCTGCTGAAAGAAGGCATCCAGGTCGCGCGCCGCACCGTCGCCAAGTACCGCGAGGCCCTGCGTATCCCGCCTTCGCACGAGCGCCGTCCGGTCAGCTGAATCCTCCGGCGGCGGGATCGGCAGCCTGGATCCCGCATCATCCAATTTAGTCCGGTCGCCTCGACCGTGCCGATCGCCTCGACCGGCTGGTGTTGCCGACCAAACCTTCGCTAGGAGTCGATGAATGAATCTGAACATCTGCGGCCACCACCTCGATCTCACCGCACCGCTGCGTGACTACGTCACGGACAAGCTCAAGCGGGTCGAGCGACACTTCGATCACCTGATCGATGCTTCGGTGATCCTGTCGGTCGACAAACTGCAGCACAAGGCGGAGGCGACGCTGCACACC
Source organism: Verrucomicrobiota bacterium (assembly GCA_903970595.1). GTDB lineage: Bacteria > Pseudomonadota > Gammaproteobacteria > Nevskiales > Nevskiaceae > Nevskia. Next base: position 730 of record CAJCJI010000092.1, on the reverse strand, counting down.
CGCGGCGCCAACCTGCACGCCGAGGCGGTCAATGGCGACATGTACGCCGCGATCGACGGGCTGATCGACAAACTGGACCAGCAGACGCGCAAGTTCAAGGACAAGCTGCGCAATCATCACGACCGCGAAACCATCAAGCACCAGGCCATCTGAGGCACCCTGGCGCGCTTGCCGGCAAAGTCGTAACGTATCGGCGATAGCAAGGAACATGGCCCGGCCCCCAGCCGGGCCATGTTTTTAAGGCAAAGAGCACAAAAATCATGAAACTCGCAGAGATCCTGAGCGGTGGCCGCGTTGCCGTCGGCGCAACCGTCACCAGCAAGAAGCGCGCTCTGGAGGAGATCGCGAAGCTGCTGGCCCAGGGTGCCCCCAGCGTCAGCCAGGCCGATATTCTCAGCAGCCTGGCCAGCCGCGAGAAGCTGGGCAGCACCGGCCTGGGGCACGGCGTGGCCATTCCGCACGGCCGCATCGGCGGCATCAGCACCAGCGTCGGCGCCTTCGTGCGCCTGAAGCACCCGGTGGACTATGAAACCCACGACGGCCAGCCGGTGGACCTGATCTTCGGCCTGCTGGTGCCGCAGCACGCCACCGGCGAGCATCTGCAGCATCTGGCCGCCATCGCCGAAAAATTTTCCGACGACGCATTCTGCAGCCAGGTGCGCGAGGCCAGGGACGACGCGGCCTTGCTCGGCCTGCTGACGCACTAGGGCCTCGTCACGCCCGCCCACCC
>CAJCJI010000091.1 GCA_903970595.1 Verrucomicrobiota bacterium | reverse complement strand
GCGCTGATGATTGCCACCGGGCTGGGCATGCTGAGCTATCTGGGTGCCGCGCTCTATGCGGACTCCGGCAAGTTCTTCCTGGCCCTGCGGCAGCTCGGCTGGCTGGGCGGCGCCGCGGTGTTGTCCCTGTCGGTCGTGAACTACTGGCTGCGCTTCGCGCGCTGGCAGTATTACATGACCGCGCTGGGTCATCGCCTGCCGCTGCTTGCGCACCTGCTGTCCTATCTCAGCGGCTTCGCGCTGACGGTCAGCCCGGCAAAGGCCGGCGAAGCGGTGCGATCGCTCTATCTGCACGAGCACGGCGTGCCCTATGCCGAAACCGTGGCGGGGGTTTTCGTCGAGCGCCTGCTCGACCTGCTGGCGGTGGTGGTGCTGGCCGGCCTGATCGTCTCCGAGCACAGGACTTATTGGCCGGTGCTGATCGGCGTGAGCGGGTTCGCGCTGCTGCTGGTGCTGGCCGCCGGACATCCCGCGCTGCCGGATGCGGTGCAGCGCCTGGCGCGCCGCTATCACGGCATCGGTCATCGCCCGCTCGCCGCCGTCGGCGCCTTGCTGGTGGCCTCGCGCTGCCTGCTGCAGCCGCGGCTGCTGGTGCTCGGCTTCCTCATCGGCCTGCTGTCCTGGGCGGCGGAAGGCGTTGGATTCCACCTGCTGTGCCGGAGCCTGGATTCCTACCAGGAATTGCCGGTCGATATCGGCATCTACGGTGCGGCGGTGGTGGCGGGTTGCGCGGCGTTTTTCATGCCCGGCGGGATCGGCGGCATGGAAGTGGCGATGACCACCTTGCTGGTGGGCCACGGCGCCTCGCTTCAAGTGGCGGTGATCGCGACCCTGCTGTGCCGCCTGGCCACGCTGTGGTTCGCAGTGCTGATCGGATTTGCGGCAACCGCCATGCTTGAACTCAAGCCGAGCCTGCGTCCGTTCCGGTCCATGCCATGACTGACGCCGCCGTGCCGCTGTGCGTCGATCTCGACGGCACCCTCGTCGCCACCGACACCCTGCACGAAAACCTCCTGGGCCTGATACGCCAGGCTCCCCAGTCCCTGCCGCGGCTGCCCGGCTGGCTGCTCGAGGGCAAGGCCGCCTTCAAGCACCGGGTGGCCGCGGCCGCGCAGATCGACGTGGCGTCCCTGCCATACCGGCAGGACCTGGTCGACTGGCTCAAGACGCAGCGCGCCGCCGGGCGCCGCCTGGTGCTGGCAACGGCCGCGGACGCCGCCATCGCCGGGGAAATCGCCGGCCACCTCGGCTTGTTCGACGAAGTGATCGCCAGCGACGGCACGCGCAATCTGGCCGGCGCCGGCAAGCGGCAGGCCCTGGTGGAGCGCTTCGGCGAGCGGGGGTTCGACTATGCCGGCAACGCCGCGCCCGACGAACAGGTGTGGAAGAGCGCGCGCCAGGCCATCGTCGTGGGTTCGGGCGGCATCGTCGAGCGGGCGCGCCGGGTGGCGCAGGTGGAGCAGGTGTTTCCGCTGCGGCGGCCCGGCCCGCGCGTCTGGATCAAGGCCGCGCGGCTGCACCAGTGGGTCAAGAACGCGCTGGTGCTGGTACCGCCCCTGCTGGCGCATTCGATCCTGCAGCCCGGCGTGCTGGTCCATTCGCTGCTGGCGTTTCTCGGCTTCGGCATGTGCGCATCCAGCGTCTACATCGTCAACGACCTGCTCGACCTCGCCGCCGACCGGCAGCATCCGCGCAAGCGCTTCCGGCCGTTCGCATCCGGGGAACTGTCGGCCGGGAGCGGCATCGCCGCGGCCGCGCTGCTGCTCGGCGGCGCCGCTGCGGTCGCCCTCTCGCTCAATCTGAATTTCGCCGCCGCCCTGGCCGCGTACTACGTCGTCACCTGGGCCTACTCCCTGCGCCTGAAGCAGATTGCCTTGCTGGACGTCATGACGCTGTCGGGCCTGTACACCCTGCGCATCATCGCCGGCGCGGCGGCGACGGCGGTACCCCTGTCGTTCTGGCTGCTGACCTTTTCCATGTTCATCTTCCTGAGCCTGGGCATCGTCAAACGCTATACCGAGCTGGAGGCCGGGCGTCATGCCGGGAAATCCGCCAGCCCCGGCCGCGGCTATACCGCGTCCGACCAGGCGGTGCTGATGAGCCTGGGCACGGCCTCGGGTTACTGCGCCATCGTAGTCCTGGCCTTGTACATCAACAGCGCGGATTCGGCGCAGCTGTACGCGCACCACAAGCCGCTGTGGCTGATCTGCCCGCTGATGCTGTTCTGGATCAGCCGCATCTGGATCCGCACCGCGCGCGACCAGATGGTCGACGACCCGATCGTGTTTGCCCTGCGCGACCGCGTCAGCCTGGTGATCCTGGGCCTGCTCGCCCTGATCGTGCTCATCTCGCTCTGAGGCTCCCAGTGCCAGAAGGGAAATCCAAGAAAATGTCCTGGGGCCGGCTGCCGTTCGGCGCCCAGCGTGTCGTCGAACTGTCGAGCCGCTTCCAGGCCTTGCCGGCGCTGGACTCGATGCTGCCTTACGGCAACGGGCGCAGCTATGGCGATGTCTGTCTCAACGACAGCGGCAGCCTGCTGGCCGCGCGCCGGCTGGATCGTTTCATCGCTTTCGATCCAGCCAGCGGCGTCATCGACTGCGAAGCGGGGGTATTGTTCAGCGAGATCATCGACCTGGTGCTGCCCAGCGGCTGGTTCCTGCCGGTAACGCCGGGTACCTGCCTGGTCACCGTCGGCGGCGCCATCGCCAACGACGTGCACGGCAAGAATCACCATCGGCTGGGCAGCATGGGCCACCACGTGAGCGAGCTGGAATTGCTGCGCTCCGATGGGCAGGTCCTGCTGTGCGGTCCGCAACTGAACCGCGAATGGTTTGCCGCGACTGTCGGCGGCATGGGGCTGACCGGCCTGATCCGGCGCGCGAAAATCCAGCTGCGCCGCGTGCCTGGCCCCTGGGTGCGCGGCGACAATCTGCGCTTCTCCAGCCTGGATGAATTCTTCGCCCTGTCGCGCGAGTCGGACCGGGACTACGAATACACCGTTGCCTGGATCGACTGCGCGGCCGCGGCCGCCCGGCGCGGCCGCGGCATTCTTACGCGCGGCAATCACGCCCCCGCCAACATCCGCCCGCCCAGGCCGTCCGCGCTGTGCATGCCTTTCATCCCGCCAGTGTCGCTGGTCAATAGTCTGAGCGTGCGTGCCTTCAACCAACTCTATTTCCATCGTCCGGCGTCGCAGACGCCGGACGCGCTCTGGCACTACCGGCCGTTCTTCTATCCGCTGGACGGCATCGGCGACTGGAACCGCATGTACGGGCCCAGAGGCTTCTTCCAGTACCAGTGCGTGGTTCCGCCGGGCGATGCCGGGCCGGCGCTGAACGAGATGCTGGCGCGCATCGGCCGCTCCGGCATGGGCTCGTTCCTGGCGGTGCTCAAGACCTTCGGCGACCGGCCCTCGCCGGGAATGATGTCCTTTCCCCGGCCCGGCGCCACCCTGGCGCTGGATTTTCCCAACCGCGGCGCGCCGACCCTGTCCCTCCTGGAATCGCTCGACCAGATCACGCGCAGCGCCGGCGGGGCGGTGTACCCGGCCAAGGACGCGCGCATGTCGGCCGCGTCATTCCAGCAATACTTTCCCGAGTGGCGGCGCTTCGGCGAATTCGTCGATCCACGCTTCTCCTCCTCATTTTGGCGGCGTGTGACCAAAGACACGACCTGACAAGGAACCGGACATGCGAAGAATTCTGATCATGGGGGCCACCTCGGCCATCGCCGAAGCCGTAGCGCGGGAATTCGCGCGGCGCGGCGACGCCCTGGTACTGGTCGGCCGGGATGCCCAGCGGCTGCAGGCGATCGCCGGCGATCTGAAGCTGCGCGGCGCGGCACAGGTGGAAGTCAAGGTGCTCGACGCGCGCGATGTCGAATCCTATCCGGCGCTGCTGGACGGCGCCGCGCAGAGCCTGGGCGGCCTCGATACCGCGCTGATCGCGCACGGCACCCTGTCCGACCAGGCGCAGTGCCAGAGCGATGTCGGGCGCATGCTGGACGAGTTCAGCATCAACGCGCTGAGCGTGATGGCCTTGTGCACGCACCTGGCGAACCGGTTCGAGGCACAAGGCCACGGCACCATCGCGGTGATCTCCTCGGTCGCGGGCGACCGCGGCCGCCAGTCCAACTACGTCTACGGCTCGGCCAAGGCGGCGGTGACGGCGTTCACCAGCGGGCTGCGGCAGCGGCTGCATGGCAAAGGCGTGCGGGTGGTGACGATCAAGCCGGGATTCGTCGATACCCCTATGACCGCGGCCATCAAGAAAGGACCGCTGTGGGCCTCTCCGCCCGCGGTCGGCAAGAGCATCGCGCAGGCGATGCAGCGGGGCACGCCGGTGCTTTATACGCCGTGGTTCTGGTGGGGGATTATGGCCATCATCAAGTCGATCCCGGAGTTCGTGTTCTGCAAGTTGCAGCTCTAGTTGGAAACCCTGAACAATTCCGTGATCGTCATTCCGGCGAAAGCCGGAATCCAGGCGCACTCTGAAACTTCGTCACACGCGCTGGCGCGCGACCATTGGCACCCGAGCCGAAATCTTGTGTTCCGCCTTGATGGCGGGTAACTTTTCTTTGGGTTTCGCCCAAAGAAAAGTCACCAAAAGAAATGCGACCCGATGTCTGCGCCGAATCATCGCAAGCGATGATTCGGTCCCCTGCGCTTCTCGCCCG
>CAJCJI010000090.1 GCA_903970595.1 Verrucomicrobiota bacterium | reverse complement strand
GAGGGTGTTGCCAAATTATCCGTAGACGAGCCCACGGAGTAATCTGCGTGACTCGGAAAGCCAGACCCAGGCTTCTGAGACTTGCGGGAGGCGGTCATGATGCATGACCAGGCGGCGGGCGCGTTCCAGCCAAGCATGGGAACGTTCTACGATCCACCGCTTGGGCAGTCGCACGTAGGCGCGTGTGGGTGGTAACTCAAACAGGGGCAACTGCGGAGCCTGCCAGTGGCCCACGCTGCGGTTGCCCGGGTGACGCACGACGTGGACTTCGATTTGATGGGTTTGCTGGAGTGCCTCGGCACAGCGGCCGGCGTAGGCGCTATCCACGAAGACGCGCTTGAGCGAGGGATACTTGGCGCAAGCTTGCGCCATGGCCGGCACGGCACCGTCGCGGTCCTGCACACTGGCGGCCGTTACCACTACCGCCAGCAGCAGCCCCAGCGTGTCGACCACCAGATTGCGCTTGCGCCCCTTGACCCGCTTGCCGGCGTCGTAGCCCTTCTGGCCACCCTGTGGTGAAGTACGGGTGGACTGGGAATCCAGGATCGCTGTGGAAGGCTCCAATCCCCGTTCGGCCCGCTGCCGCCACTGCCCGCGCAGGCGATCATGCATCTGCTCGAAGCGGCCCTCGGCACTCCAGCGGCGGAAAAGCTTGTAGACCGCATTCCAGGGTGGGAACGACTTGGGCAGCAGACGCCAAGCGCAGCCAGTGCGCACTACGTAACTGCAGGCATCCACGACATAGCGGCGCGGATGGAGCGGCGGCTTGCCAGGCCCGCCATCCCATTCGAACACTGCCGACACCAACGCCCATTCCGCGTCCGTCAGCGAGGTGCTGTAGCGCTCAGCGTCGCCTGCATCCCGGTGATGATCCCGATAGCCGTAACGTCCATCCCCAGGTGGCACGGGCGCCACGAATCCAGACGGCACCGGAGGCAATACACGCTTGATTCCCGCGCGCTTCATCGCATTCCTCAAGGTGCCCAGCGAGATCGTCACCCCGGTACGGGCCTGCAACAAGGCATGAAGCTGTGCCACCGTGAACATCGGATGCTCGATCAGCAGCGTGCGCAACAAATCCAGTTCGCGCTCCTGCAGTTTCAGTGCAGGCCCTTTGCGTCTAGGTTGCTCCATTTCTCCGCCTCAGTCGGTAGATGGAGTATTTTACATGTTTGGCAACACCCTCTTTGGCGAAACCAAAGAGAAGTAACCCGCCCATCAGGGGCGGAACAATAAGGTCCTGCTCGGGTGCCAATGGTCGCGCGCAAGCGCGTACGCAAAGGTATCAGGGCTGCGAGGCCAGATTCTTCGCTGCGCTCAGAATGACAGCAAAAACTGGATTCCCGCGTACGCGGCAATGACGAATTGGAAGGTCGCGCTACGGACTCGGCTCCCCCCACGGCGAGCGCTTCCCCACAAACTGCCAACTCGACCGCGGCTTCGGCCCGCGCCGGAACATCTCCTGCACCGCCCACGACAACCGCAACGCCCGCCCCCTGATCCCGGGCAAGGCCTCCAGATCCCCCCACACCCAGGGCAGAAACGGATTGCTCCGGCTATAGGCCCAGATCGACACCCGCACGGTCTGCCTGGGCGTCGTCGCCCGCGCGTGGATGCCGCTGGTATCGGCGACCACCAGCGTATTCGCCGGCAGCGCCAGGCGCAGCGGCGGCCCGTAGCCGAGCCGGCGGATTTCCTGCTCCGAGATGCGCAGCGAGCCCTCGGCGGTGAGGCGGTCGTGGCCTTGCGCGGCGGTCATCGAGACCCGGCGCTCCCAGGCCAGGCGGCGCCGGTTGTAGTGGTGGGAGCCGGGCACGTAGGTGAAGGCGCTTTCGTCCGGCGCCACGTCCTGCAGGAACAGCCAGGACTTGAGCGTGGGATGGAAAGTGTCGGAGTGGAAGAACGACTGGATGTCGGGCTCGCCTGCGCAGAACTGGCTGAACACGGTCTGCACGTACAGGCGCGGGCGGCGCCGGAACGAGCCGACGTAGGCGAGCAGGTTGCGGTAGGCAGGGCTTTCGACCACGCGGTGCGTGACGGGCAGCCCCGGCAGGGTCTTGGCGTCGAGCGGGATCAGGCGGGTGAGGGTATCGCCGATGACGGCTTCGCGCGCGTCCACCTCCAGCGCCATGATCTCCCGGCGCAGGGCCTGGAAGGTGGCGGGGTCCAGGAAGTCGCGCTTGACGATGAAGCCGTCGCGCTCGAGCGCGGCGCGGTCTTCGGCGCTGACGCAGGCGGCGAGCTGGCGGCGGCGCCATTGCCCAATGCGGCCGGCGACGCGCTTGCGCATCACGTGCAGGCCCCAGCGGTTGAGGATGCGGCTGCCCAGCACCGGGTTGCCGCGGAACGACTTGGCGGCGGTGAAAATGCTCAGCAGGTACAGCGGGGCCAGCAGCCAGCGCAAGCGCATCGCGATCAATCCGCCCGCTGCGCGGGCACTCGGGGCGAACGGGCTTCCTCCATGATGCCTTGATTCGCCACGCTAGGCGCTCTTGCGCAGGGCGCCGGTCTTCTTCAGGTGCACCAGCAGCAGGGACAGCGCCGCCGGCGTGATGCCGGAAATGCGCCCGGCCTGGGCCACGGACTCGGGGCGGTGCGCGGCCAGCTTCTGCCGCGCCTCGTTGGACAGGCCGCTGACGGCGGCATAGTCCAGGTCCAGCGGCAGGGGTGCTTCCTCGTAGCGCCGGGCGCGTTCGATCTCGGCATGCTGGCGGTCGATGTAGCCGGCGTATTTGGTCTGGATTTCCACCTGCTCGGCCACCAGCGGATCGATGCCGGGCTGCCCCAGGTCCAGGCTCTCCAGTACCGTGTAGTTTCCTTCCGGACGGCGCAGCAGCTCCAGGGCGGAGACGCCGGCGCTTTCCTGCGCCGTGCCGAACACGTCCACGAAGGTGCTGCCGGCCAGCTGCGCCGGCTTCAGGCGCAGGCCGTCCAGGCGCGCGTGCTCTCGCGCGATCGCCTCGCGCTTGCGCTCGAAGGCCGTCCAGCGCGCGTCGTCCACCAGACCCAGTGCGCGGCCCACCGGGGTCAGGCGCAGGTCGGCGTTGTCCTCGCGCAGCAGCAGGCGGTGTTCGGCGCGCGAGGTGAACATGCGGTAGGGCTCGCTGGTGCCGCGGGTGATGAGGTCGTCCACCAGCACGCCGAGGTAGGCTTCGTGGCGCTGCGGCGTCCACGGCGCCTCGCCGGCGGCCAGGCGCGCGGCGTTGACGCCGGCGAGCAGGCCCTGGGCCGCGGCTTCCTCGTAACCGGTGGTACCGTTGATCTGGCCGGCGAAGAACAGGCCGGCGATGGGCTTGGTCTCCAGGCTGCGCTTGAGGTCGCGCGGGTCGAAGTAGTCGTACTCGATGGCGTAGCCGGGGCGGGTGATGCGCGCCTGCTCGAAGCCGCGGATGCTGCGCACGAAGGCCTGCTGCACTTCGTAGGGCAGGCTGGTGGAGATGCCGTTGGGATAGACCTCGCGGGTGTTGAGGCCTTCCGGCTCGATGAAGATCTGGTGTGAGTCGCGCGCGGCGAAGCGGTTGACCTTGTCCTCCACGCTGGGGCAATAGCGCGGGCCGGTGCCTTCGATCACGCCGGTGAACATCGGGCTGCGGTCGAAGGCGGCGCGGATGATGTCGTGGGTGGCGGCGTTGGTGCGGGTGATCCAGCATGAGACCTGGCGCGGATGCTCCGCCGCCGAGCCGAGGAAAGAGAACACCGGGGTCGGCGTGTCGCCGGGCTGCTCCTGCAGGCCGGAGAAATCGATGCTGCGGCCGTCGATGCGCGGCGGCGTGCCGGTCTTGAGGCGGCCGACGCGCAGCGGCAGTTCGCGCAGCCGCGCCGAGCACCCGCGCCAGGTACCGTGCTGGATCACCCACACCAACGCCCGCACCCACGACATCATCCGCGCCGCGTTCGACCGCAGCCCCATGTTCACCGGCGTGATCGAGGGCACCGGCCCGCGCTACTGCCCGAGCGTGGAGGACAAGGTCAACCGCTTCGCGGCGAAGGACTCGCACCAGATCTTCATCGAGCCGGAAGGCCTCAACACCCGCGAGATCTATCCCAACGGCATCTCCACCAGCCTGCCCTACGACGTGCAGGAAGCGTTCGTGCGCTCGATCAAGGGCTTCGAGAACGCGCGCATCACGCGGCCGGGCTATGCCATCGAGTACGACTACTTCGATCCGCGCGCCCTCAAGCGCTCGCTGGAAACCAAGCCGATCGCCGGGCTGTATTTCGCCGGCCAGATCAACGGCACCTCTGGCTACGAGGAA
>CAJCJI010000089.1 GCA_903970595.1 Verrucomicrobiota bacterium | reverse complement strand
GCCAGCCTGGCCAAGATGACCCACTCGCCGGAATTGCTGATGACCGACAGCGAGGCCTATCTGGTCGAAGACCCGATCCCGCTGGGGCCGCGCGGCGACTACCGGCCGAAGTACGAAGGCTACATGTCCTTCGACCGCGTCTTCGAATGCGTCTGGGGCGGCAAGCGCCACGCCATGATCGGCCCGACCCAGATCGACCGCTGGGGCCAGACCAACCTGTCGGCGGTGGGCGACTACGCCAGGCCCAAGTCCGCGGTGCTGGGCGTGCGCGGCCTGCCGGGCAACAGCATCAACCACATCAACTCCCTGTTCGTGCCCAACCACGGCCCGCGCGTGTTCGTCGCCGGCGAGGTCGACATGGTGTCCGGCGTCGGCTACAACCCGCAACGCTGGGGCGTGGGCATGAAGCAGGACTATGTCGACCTGCGCCTGATCGTCACCGACCTGTGCGTGCTGGATTTCGGCGGGCCGCAGCATGCGATCCGGGTCAAATCCCTGCACCCCGGTGTGAGCTTCGAGCAGGTGCAGGCCGCCACCGGCTTTCCGCTGCTCAAGGCGGTGGGCATGGGCGAAACCCCGCTGCCCACGGCGGAGCAGCTGGCCATCATCGGCCGTCTCGATCCGCACAACCTGCGCGGCGCGGTGCTGAAGAACAATCCGCCCGCGCTGAAGGCCGCCTGATGGACGCTCCCTTCAGTACGCCCGTGCTGGAAGGCTGGTTCACGCTCGACCAGCGCGAACCACACTTGCTCGGCGCGCGCTGTGCCAGTTGCGGCACTTATTATTTTCCGAAGGCAATCAAGTTCTGCCGTCACCCGGATTGCGCGGGCGAGACGTTCGAGGAAGTGCGGCTGTCGCGCCAGGGGCGCATCTGGTCCTACACCAACGCGGTCTACAAGCCGCCGGAACCCTACGTCGCCAACGAGCCCTTCGTCCCCTATGCCATCGCCGCGGTGGAGCTGGAGAAGGAGCGCATGATCGTGCTCGGCCAGGTCGCCGCCGGCATCGGCGTCGACTCGCTGCGAGTCGGCATGGAAGTGGAACTGGCGCTCGAACCGCTCGATGACGGCAAGCTGTGCTGGAAATGGCGGCCCGCCCAACCATGAGCAAGGACATCGCCATCCTCGGCGTGGGCATGCACCCCTGGGGCAAGTGGGGCAGGAATTTCGTCGAGTACGGCGTGGTCGCGGCGCGCGCTGCCCTGGCCGATGCCGGGGTCAAGTGGCGCGACGTGCAGTTCGTCTCCGGCGCCGCCACCATGCGTAACGGCTATCCCGGATATGTCGCCGGCGCCACCTTCGCCCAGGCTCTGGGCTGGCAGGGCGCGCAGGTCAACACCTCGTATGCCGCCTGCGCCTCCGGCTCGCAGGCCCTGGCGGCGGCCCGCTCCAAGATCCTCGCCGGCGAGTGCGAAGTGGCCCTGGTGATCGGCGCCGACACCACGCCCAAGGGCTTCCTCGCGCCGCAGAAAGGCGAGCGCCCGGACGACCCGGACTGGGCGCGCTTCCGCATCGGCATCACCAATCCGACCTACTTCGCGCTCTACGCGCGCCGGCGCATGGCGCTCTACGGCGATACCCTGGACGACTTCGCGCAGGTCAAGGTGAAGAACGCCGAGCACGGCTTCGATAATCCGAACGCCCGCTACCGCAAGAAGTTCAGCGCGCAGGATGTCGCCGCCTCCGCGATGGTCGCCGACCCGCTGCGCCTGATGGACATCTGCGCCACCTCCGACGGCGCCGCCGCCCTGATCGTCTCCAGCCTCGACTACGCCCGCCGCGCCGGTAAGCCCGATGCGCCGCGCGTCGCCGCCATCTCCACGGTGACTCCGAGCTTCGCCACAGACACGGTGGAAATGCCGGATCTGGCCACCGACTCCGCCGTGGCCGCCGAGCCGCAGCGCTTCCGCGCCGCGCTGCCGCGCAAGGCCTACGAGGAGGCCGGCATCGGTCCGGAAGATGTCAGCTTGGCCGAGGTCTACGACCTGTCCACCGCGCTGGAACTGGACTGGATGGAAGATCTGCAATTCTGCCCGCCCGGCGAAGCTGCCCGGCTGCTGCGCGAGGGCGTGACCCGCATCGGCGGACGCCTGCCGGTCAATCCTTCCGGCGGCCTGGCCTGCTTCGGTGAAGCGGTGCCGGCCCAGGCCCTGGCCCAGGTGTGCGAACTGACCTGGCAGCTGCGCGGCCAGTCCGGCTCGCGCCAGGTGCAGGGCGCGAAGGTCGGCATCACCGCCAACCAGGGCTTGTTCGGCCACGGTTCGTCCGTGATCGTGAAGCGTTAGCACCATGAACCAGGCCGCTCCTTTCATCGGCAAGGGCATCCTGCATACGCCGATATGCGATCTGCTCGGCTGCCGCTACCCCATCGTGCAGACCGCGATGGGCTGGGTGGCCGATGCCCGGCTGGTCGCCGCCACCAGCAATGCCGGCGGCTTCGGCTTCCTGGCTGCAGCAACGATTACGGCGGACCAACTGGAAGCCGAGATCCTCAAGCTGAAGTCGCTCACCGAGCGCCCCTTCGGCATCAACTTCCACATGTTCCAGCCGAACGCGCAGCAGGTCATCGACCTGACCATCAAGCACGGCCTGCGCGCCGTCAGCTACGGCCGCGGCCCGGACGCCAAAACCATCGCCCGCTTCAAGCAGGCCGGCGTGCTGTGCATGCCCACCGTCGGCGCGCTGAAACATGCGCAGAAAGCGGTGGAGCTGGGCGCCGACATCATCACGGTGCAGGGCGCGGAGGGCGGCGGCCATACCGGCTCGGTGCCGACCACGCTGCTGTTGCCGCAGGTGCTGGACGCGGTCAAGGTGCCGGTGGTGGCGGCGGGCGGTTTCTACAATGGCCGGGGCCTGGCCGGGGCCCTGGCCTTCGGCGCCGCCGGCATCGCCATGGGCACGCGTTTCCTGATGACCGCGGAATCGCCGGTACCGCGTGCCACCCTGCAGAAATATCTGGAAGCCAAAGACCCGTCACGGATTCGTGCCTCCACCGCGGTCGACGGCATGCCGCAGCGCATGATCGACAATCCCTACCTGCTGCGCCTGGAAAGCGGCGGCCTGCTGCACCGCCTGGCCGTGGCGCTGGGCAGCGCCTGGCGCTGGCGCGCCCATACCGGCATGTCCATCGCCCAGATGCTGCGCACGGCGGTCAAAGCGCTGGGCGAGGGCGACTCCGCCATCCAGACCCTGATGGCCGCCAATGCCCCGGTGCTGATCCAGCGCGCCATGGTCGAAGGCCGTCCGGACGAGGGCGTGCTGCCCAGCGGCCAGGTCGCCGCCAACATCGACAGCCTGCCGACCGTGGCCGAACTCATCGCCGCTATTGCCGACGCCGCCGAGGCGCGGTTGCGCGCGGTGTCGGCCGCGGCTCTCCACACCGAAACCGCCGTATGAGCGCCCCTAAGACATTGGCCAAGTCAGGCTTCAGCACCACCGTCGCCGACGGCATCGCCGAAATCGTCATCGAGCGGCCGCCGGTCAACGCGCTCGACGACGCCGGCTGGCACGGCCTGGCTGATGAAATCATCCGCGCCGGGCAAAACCCGGCGGCGCGCGTCATCGTGCTGCGCGCCGAGGGCCGTGGCTTCTGCGCCGGAGTCGACATCAAGGAGCTGGACAAGGAGCCCGAGCGCATCGTCTCGGTCAACGCCGGCAACTACCGCAGCTTCGAGGCGGTGCACCGCAACCCGCTGCCGGTGATCGTGGCCGTACACGGCTTCGTGCTCGGCGGCGGCATCGGCCTGGCCGGCGCGGCGGACATCGTCGTCGCCGCCGAGGACGCCACATTCGGCGTGCCGGAGGTGGACCGTGGCGCCATGGGCGGCGGCGCCCATCTGCAGCGCCTGTTCCCGGTGCAGAAGGTGCGCATGATGTATTTCACCGGCGAACCGATCACCGCCGCCGAAGCCCATCGCCTCGGCGCGGTGGAGCAGGTGGTGCCGCGCGCGCAGCTGCGCGAAGCCGCGCTCGCCATCGCCCGCAAGATCGCGGCCAAGAGCAGCGTGATGATCAAGCTGGCCAAGGAATCGCTCAACGGCATCGAGGACGGCAACCTCGAGAACAAGTACCGCTGGGAGCAGGGCTTCACACTGCAGGCTTACATGAGCAAAGAGTCGGCGGAGACGCGGCGCGCCTTCGTCGAGAAGCGCGAAGCCCAACTCAATGCCGAGGGGCATTCGGAGAAAAACAAGAAATGAGACTGGCCAATGAGACTTGCCAATGAGACTTGACTATACGGAACGCCAGCAGCGCTTCCGCGCCGAGGTGCGCGAGTGGCTGCATGCCAACGTGCCGAAGCAGCCGCTGCAAAGCTTCGACACCGAGGAAGGTTTCGCCGAGCACCGCGCCTGGGAGGGTAAACTGGCCGGCGGCCGCTGGAGCGCGGTGACCTGGCCCAAGGAAGTCGGCGGCCGCGGCTGCGACCTGGTCGAATGGCTGATCTTCGAGGAAGAGTACTGGCGCGCCGGCGCGCCGCTGCGCGTCAACCAGAACGGCATCTTCCTGCTGGCGCCGACCCTGATGGAGTACGGCACCGAGGAACAGAAAAAGCGCTTCCTGCCGCGTATGGCCACCGGCGAGGATGTCTGGGCCCAGGGCTGGTCCGAGCCGGGCGCCGGCTCCGACATGGCCGCGATCCGCTGCAAGGCGGTGCGTGACGGCGATCACTACGTGATCAACGGCCAGAAGACTTGGTCCACGCGCGCGGTCTGGGCCGACTGGCTGTTCGGCCTGTTCCGCACCGACCCGAACTCGGTGCGCCACCACGGCCTCACCTTCATCCTGCTGCCGCTGAACCTGCCGGGCATCACCATCCGCCCGGTGCGCCAGCTCAACGGCCAGACCGGCTTCGCCGAAATCTTCTTCGACGAGGTCAAAGTGCCGGTGGAGAACCGTCTCGCCGACGAGGGCGCCGGC
>CAJCJI010000088.1 GCA_903970595.1 Verrucomicrobiota bacterium | reverse complement strand
GCATTTGCGCCAGCGCGATCGCCAGGTCCGGGCCGATGCCCGCCGGTTCGCCTGGCGTCAGCAGCAGGCGCGGCACGGGAATATCCCTTGCTGCAGGGCCCGCGGGTGGGCCCATAGGGGGCCCATGCCGGCCTCAGCTCGCCGGGCTGGACTTGCTGGTGCCGCTGTCGCTCTTGTCGCCGGCCAGGCGGTATTCAACATAGGCTTCCTCGCGCAGGCGGCGCAGCCAGGACTCGTATTCCTCGGCGTCCTTGCGCTGCATGATCGCCTGGCGCGCGCGGGCGCGGCGCGCTTCCTGGGTGATGTCGCGGGTGCGGCGCTCTTCGACCCGGGCGACGTGCCAGCCGAACTGGGTGTGGAACGGCTGGCTCAACTCGCCGGGCTTGAGGGAGTCGATCTGCTGCTGGAACTCCGGCGCGAACACGCCGGGCGGCTGCCAGCCCAGGTCGCCGCCGCTGTTCTTGGAGCCCGGATCGTCCGAGAACTTCTTCGCCAGCATGGCGAAGTCGTCGCCTCTCTTCAGGCGGTCGTACAGCTCGTAGGCCTGGGCGCGGGTGGCGTCCTCGTTGCGGATGGTGTTGGCCGTCAGCAGGATGTGGACGGCCTTGGTCTCGGTCACCGTCTGGCGTTCGCCGGCGTCGCGCTTTTCCACCAGTTTGATGATGTTGTAGCCGTTGCTGGCTTCGATCACGTCGCTGATCTGGCCGGCGGTCATCTTGGGCACCAGGTTGGCGAAGACCGTGGGCAGGGCGCCGCTCTTGCGCCAGCCCAGGTCGCCGCCCTGCAGCGCCTGCGGGCTGTCCGAGGTGGCGATCGCGACCTGGGCGAAGTCCTCGCCGGCGCGCAGGCGCTTGAGCACGGCATCCGCCTTGGCCCGCGCCTTGTCCCGCACTTCCGGGCTGGCGGCGTCCGGAATCGCCACCAGGATGTGGGCGAGATGGAATTCGGTCTGGTCGTCGCCGGTGTTGGCCGTCAGGTACTGGTCGATATCCTGGTCGGTGACCACGATGCGCCCGTCGACTTCCTTCTGGCGCACGCGGCTGGCCAGCACCTGCTCGCGCAGTTCCTCGCGCAGGGCGGCGTAATCCAGGCCTTCGGATTTGACCGATTCGACGAACTGCGGCACGGTCATCTTGTTCTGTTCGGCGATCTTGCCGATGACGTCGTTCAGCTCGCGGTCGTCCACCTTGATACCGGCTTCCTTGGCCCGATCCGTCTGCAGGCGCATCATGATCAGGCGCTCCAGCACCTGGCCGCGCACGGCATCCTGCGAGGGCGGCGCGATGCCGCGTTCCTTCATCTCGTTCTGAGCCACGCGCAGCGCCTGTTCCAGCTCGCTCTGCAGGATGACATTGTCGTCGACCACGGCAATGATGCGATCGATCGGCTGCGCGGCCTGGGCCGCCTGGGCGGCAAAACTGGCCGAAAACAGTGCGGAGGAACACAGGGCGGAGAACAACAGGACCGCGAAACGCGGCCGGCGCAGCAGCTTCATCGGGATGTGCTTAGGTGATCTACAGGGGCCCTAGGGTACCACGGGCCGGGCCTCGGATCAGTGCCTCGTAGCAGTGCCTGGCCGGCGCCGCGGCCGGCCGCGGGCCCTAGTAGGTGGCCGAGTAGGAGGAGCCGCGGCCGCGGATCGGGGCATTCGGGTCGGTGGCCGGCAGCAGGTCGTCGAAGCCGGTGCCGATGCGGCTGAAGCCCTTCAGGTCGAGCTGGAAGTACACCCCGCTGTCGGAGCTGCCGTTGGTGGTCGAAATGTAGCGCCGGTAGGTGCCGCGCACGGCCCAGCAGCAGGTCTGGTATTCCAGGCCGAGAAAGGAGTCCTGGATCTCGTCGGCCTGCAGGTTGTAGCGCATCCGCGCCGCGATGCGCCAGCGGTCGACGATCGGCGTGGAAAAGGCCACGTCCGCCTGCTGCAGGATGCCTTCGAAATAGCGGTAGGCGATGTCCAGGCGGCGGCCGTTGGCGCCGTTCTCCGGCTCGCGGTAGCGGAATTCCAGCTCGGTGCGGGTGATGCCCTCCAGGTGCGAGTTGAATTCCGCCAGGGCATTAGCCGTCCAGTGCTGGGTGATGGGGTACTCCACCGAGCCGATGTAGCCCGAGCTGCCGACTGAAGGCAGGCTGAAACCCGGCAGGCTCACCCGCGGCGGCGAGAAGCGGTAGATTTCGCCGAGGCTGGCGCTGACCGGGGCCAGCCCCGAGTCCGGATCGATCAGCCGGGTGCTGGCCGCCGCGGTCAGCTGGTTGGCGTCGCTGATGCGGTCCGCCCCGGTATAGCGGTTGCGCGCGAACAATTCGGGCAGGTCGAAGTCGGGCTGGCCCGAGTCGAACACCGGCTCCTGGTTCTGGTTATGGTAGGGCACGTAGAGGTAGAACAGCCGGGGCTCCAGCGTCTGCAGCTTGCCCGAATCGGTGATGCGCTCGAAGTGCAGCCCCCCTTCGGCGCTGCTGACCGGCAACAGGCGCTGGATCTGCGACTGCTGGCCCTCGCCGACGCCGGTGAGGCTGTAATAGGTGTAGGACACGTCGGTCTGGGCGGCGCTGTACCAGGCGCTGTGGTCCTCCTGCCAGCGCAGGTAGGGCTGGGCGATCAGGCGCTGGCCTTCCACCGAGTTGGCGCGCTGGAAGTTGGTGAACTGGCCCTGGAAGCCGAGGCGCGTATCCAGGTAGCTGTTGCGGCTCAGGGCGTCGAGGTTGACCTGCGGCAGGCGCTTGTACGGGTTGGCGCCGGTGTCGATGGTGGTGGCCACCGGCTCGTAGCCCTGCACCAGCGCGGTGACGGTGTAGGCCGCCGGCGCGGCATAAGTCAGCTTGGCGCCCTGCGCCAGGAACGAGGTGGAGGTGAGGTTGACGTTGCCGCCCAGGTCCGAGAAGTAGTTGGGATCGCTGACCTCGGCGTATTGCGCTTCCACGCCCAGGCGCGGGCCGAGCAGGCCTTCATGGGAGAAATTGACGTAGCTGCGCGAGGTGTGGGCTTCCTGGTCGTATTCCAGGTACTCGCCGAACAGCGTGCCGCGCGACTCCGGCATCAGGTAGCGCAGGCGCCCGCCGAGCTGCGGTCCGCGCTCGCTCATGTAGCGCGGGATCAGGGTGAGGTCGTAGTTGGGCGCCAGGTTGAGGTACAGCGGCGCGCGCAGGTCGAACCCGGTGTTGGTCGATTGCCCCACGATCGGCGGCAGGAAGCCGGTATGGCGGTTGCCGTCGATGGGGAACTGGAAGTAGGGCAGGTAGACGATCGGCACGTGCTGGAACCAGAGCACGGCGTTGTGCGCGTAGGCCATGCCGGTGCTCTGGTCCAGCCGCATCCGGTCCGCCTTGAGCAGCCAGGACTCGGCACCCGGCGCGCAGGTGGTGAAGCTCATCTGGTCGAGGATGGCCCAGCCCGCCTTGGCCACCTCGATGCGATCCGATTGTCCGCGCCCGTCCACCGGGATCAGCGTGTAGCTGGCGTGGTTGAACACGCCCTGGTCGGTGTTCAGGTCGTAGTCCAGGCTCTGGCTCTTGACGATCAGGCTGGGATCGCGGAACAGCGACTGCGAGTCGACATGCAGCATCCGGTCGGCGTCGGTGTAATCGACCTGGGGCGCCAGGAACTGACGCCCGTTCTGGCTCACCAGCACCGAACCGGACAGGCGCGAGATGCCCTCCCTGGTCAGGGCGACGTGGTCGGCCTTGAGCACCAGTGCGGGGTCCGGCGCGATGGCCGGCAGCTCGCGCGAATAATCCGCCTGCGGGCAGGAAGCCGGCGCACTGCGTGCATACTGCGCCAGCGCCGGTCCGCAAGCGCACAGCCCCAGGATCGCCAGCGTCAGGCGCAGGAACGATGGAAGGGCAGGTCGCGTGCGCAAAGGCCTGGGCATTCGTTGGAAGAAGTTTGGTTTTTGCGGCCTAACAAAAAATCGATCTGCCCGTTTTGCCGCGGGGGAATAGCCTGGCCAGGTGACGGCGTCGGTGCCTAGGTTATCCTAAAGAAGAGCCAATCGATAAGTCCAAGCCCGTCTCGACCGGTATCCCTTTGCATTCCTCCTCCGATCCCGCTGCCACTCCCGCCGCCGACTCCGCCGCCGATTCCGATCCGCGGGCCAGCCAGGCTGGCGCCTGGGCCCGCGGCGCGCTGGGCCTGGCGCAGGCCTCGTTCGCACCGGCCTCCGCCGACGCCAGCTTCCGCCGCTACTTCCGCCTGCGCTCCGGCGCGCAGAGCTGGATCGTGATGGACGCGCCGCCCCAGCAGGAGGACTGCCGCCCCTTCGTCCGCGTCGCCGGCCTGCTGCAGGCGGCCGGCCTGCATGTGCCGGCGATCCTGGCGCAAGACCTGGACCAGGGTTTCCTGCTGTTGTCCGACCTGGGCACCCAGACCCTGCTCGACGTGCTCGACGCCGGCAATGCCGACGCGATGTTCGGCGATGCCATCGACGCCCTCATCGCCTGGCAGCGCGCCAGCCGCCCGCAGGTGCTGCCCGAGTACGACGAGGCCTTGCTGCGGCGCGAGCTGCAGCTGTTTCCGGACTGGTACCTCGAACGCCACCTGGGCCTTGCGCTCGACAGCGCCGCGCGCCGCGCGCTGGAAGACGCCTTCCGGCAGCTGATCGACGCCGCCCTGGCGCAGCCCGCGGTTTACGTCCACCGCGACTACATGCCGCGCAACCTGATGTTCAGCCGGCCCAACCCGGGCGTGCTGGATTTCCAGGACGCGGTCTACGGCCCGTTGGCCTACGACCCGATCAGCCTGTTCAAGGACGCTTTCCTCAGCTGGCCGGCGTCGCGTGTCGAGTGGGGCCTGCGCACCTACCATAACCGCGCTGAAGCGGCCGGCCTGCCGGTGCCGCCCTGGCCGCAGTTCCGCATCGATTGCGACTGGATCGGCCTGCAGCGCCACCTCAAGATCCTCGGCGTCTTTGCCCGCCTGACCCTGCGCGACGGCAAGCCCAAGTACCTGGCCGACACGCCGCGCTTCGTGCGCTACGTGATGGACGTGCTGCCGGACTATCCCGAGCTCAAGCCCCTGGCCGTGTTGTTCGAGCGGCAGGTCCTGCCGCGGCTTGGCGCGGCCCCATGACCCGGTAGGCCGCATGAAGGCCATGATCAAGGCCATGATTCTGGCCGCCGGGCGCGGCGAACGCTTCCGCCCGCTGACCGATACCCTGCCCAAGCCGCTGATCCCGGTGCGCGGCGAAACGCTGATCGAGCGGCACCTGCGGCGGCTGGCCGGCGCCGGCGTGCGCGAGGTGGTGATCAACCTCGGCTGGCTGGGGCAGAGCATCGAGGAACGGGTCGGCGATGGTGCCCGCCTGGGCGTCTCTGTCGCCTATTCGCGGGAGGGCTGGCCCTGCCTGGAGACCGGCGGCGGCGTGTTCAATGCGCTGCCCCTGCTCGGCGCGGCGCCCTTCGTGCTGCTCAATGGCGACGTCTGGACCGACTACCCCTTGCCGCAACTGGTGCGCCGCGCGGCGGCGCTGGCGGAGCAGGACCTGGCGCACATGGTGCTGGCGCCCAATCCGCCGCATCATCCGCGGGGCGATTGCGGGCTTGCCGGAGGACGGGTGGTTCCGGCCTGCGCCGAAACCTTTACCTTCAGCGGCATGTCCGTATTGCGGCCGGCCTTGTTTGCCGATGCGCAGGCCGGGGCGTTTCCGCTGTGGCCGCTGTTGCGGGAGGCTTCGATCCGCGGGCAGGTGAGCGGCGAGGTTTATCAGGGGCGCTGGTCGGATGTGGGTACGCCGCAGCGGCTCGAGGCTTTGGAAATGAGTCTGGAGGAAACATGAGCAGCAATGTGATCAAGGTGCACAAGGCGGAGGACGGCAAGATCAGGCAGCTGGTCCAGGTCGGCGCGAATTCCTTTTATGCCGACGAGCCGGAGCCGGTCGGCGCCAACCAGGGTCCCGGGCCATTCGACCTGCTCGACGCGGCGCTGGGCGTATGCACCGCCATGACCGTGACCCTCGTGGCGCAGCGCAAGAAATGGCCGCTGCTGGATGTGCGGGTGGAGATCACGCATGAGGAGAGCGACACCGAGTACAAGATGGTGCGGAAGATCGAGCTGGTGGGAGAGTTGAGCGAGGAGCAGCGGACGTACCTGCTGGGGATTGCGAACAAGTGTCCGGTTCATAAGGCGCTGCATAAGAAGATTGGGATTGAGAGTTCGCTGGTCGGTTAGCCGGCTGGCGCCGCGCTCGGCTTCCGCCTCCCGCGAAGCTGCTTTTCTCCCTCTCCCTTTGGGGGAGAGGGCCAGGGGTGAGGGGTGCTTTTCTCCATGCATAACGCCACGTTCCGTTCGTCCCGAGTAGGCGCGTAGCGCCGTATCGAGGGAGGGACCTTTGTATAACTCTGAAACTTCGGCATGCGCGCTGGCGCGCGGCTCATTAGCGCGCATACTGGGGACATATCGATGCGAAGTTCAGGATTGCCGATCAGGCAAGGCACATGCGCGAGCATTTTGGTTGGGTATGCGCCACGGGATTTGAGCAGCAGATATTTATTGGAACATTCGTTGGTTTGCTTGGAGGCACGGTAGTTGCAGTAGCCATAGGATGGCTTTTGCTGCGTTTTGCGACTCAACGAGATTCTCAAGCTGAATAAGCAATAACACGTGATGGAATTCAAGGGGCTTAGGACACACCTTCTTGGGTTGCAGCGGAGGTCTAGGGGAATACGATGAACATACTATTGTGGGTCCTGCAGATCCTCGGCGCGTTCCTGTACGGATCGTCGGGCGTGATGAAGGTCTTCATGTTCGACAAGATCAGCTACGACGTGCCGTCCTTCGGCGCGATGCCGCGGGAAGCCTGGATGACCCTGGGCATCGTGGAGCTGGTGTGCACGGTCGGGCTCATCGTGCCCGACGCATTTCATTGGCTGCCGTGGCTGACGATTCTGGCTGCCGTGGTCTTGGCGGTCGAGAGCCTCGTGTTCATCGGGGTTCACGTCAAGTACCGCGAGACCACGCCTACGATCTTGAGCGGCGTGCTGGGCCTGCTCATGGTGTTCATCGCTTATGGCCGGATGGTACTGAATCCAGTCCTATGACCGGCCGACCTCAAAACGTGACGGGCAGTACCTTGGCAATTCATGCATCGGAACCCGCCGCGCGCGGTGGCTTAATACAGCCTTGGGCTTCATGCATAAATTAATCGCCGCGATATCCACACTGCTATTGTCCGGCTGTGCTTATAACATAGCGTTGCAGCAGGATCGCGGCCTTGCGACGCAGGTGAAAAGCACTGGGCCGAACACGTCCGTCTCACTGACAAAGATGAATCCGCATCCTGTAGGCTCTCGATGTTTCGAGCCAATGTTGTTCGTCCTTACCATAGGCTTGGTCCCGGTCCATTGCGTGGACACCTACAGAGTTTCGGCTGTGGGTGCCGATGCAGATGCGGTTTACACGGTAACAGCGATGGAAGGCTGGGTAGCGCTCTTCCTGATGCCGATTCCCGACTGGCACGCGGGCTTCGGTCGTGAGCCCGAGCCGGAAATTGAGCGCATGGTACTGAGCGGTGGCCAATGAGGCCCTACCAGCCGCCGCGGAGATAAATTGCGTACGAAGCGATGAGTGCTTCGCGTCATCATTGGAATTGCGGTTTGCGCACCCTACGCATCTACGGCTGCAATTGGCTCACCCCCGGGTAGCGCTACGCGCTTCCCGGGCTACGGAGCTACGGTGCTGGTCTGGGGTGAAAGTGAAAACCGGATTCCCGCCCTCGCGGCAATGACGAAAAGCGCCGAATCAGCGAAAGTAATCCTTGCTGTACTCGTGCACCCCGGCGTCACCCAGCAACTCCTCCACCAGCCACCACCGATACTCGCTGTGCTGTTCGGCCGGCGGCATCATCGCCGGGTCCAGCACCAACTCATATCCCAACACGATGCAATGCGTCCCAAGCCCAGCCAGCCCCCTGAAGTTGTCCTCGTAGAAATGCTCAAATACCCCAAGAAAGCGCCCCTGGCTACGCCGCGCCGCAACGCCAAGTTCCACCATGGCGAGCCTGGAGTAAGCGGCATCCAAAGCCTCGTTCTTGCGCACCCTGCCGCCAGGGACGAACCAGGTGCCGCGGGCCGGCGCATTGCGGCGCAGGCCCAGTAGCACGCGCCCTGCTTCATCCTTGGCGATCAGGTCGATACAAAGCAGCGGCGCGCGGGCGACGACCTCCAGGAACTCGCGCTCCGGCAGGCGTGCCGCCGGCTGGTGCTCAGGCGCCGGCGAGGACGCCATGCGCCTGCTGGTCAGCATGGTAGCTGGACCGCACCATCGGCCCGCTGGCCACATGCGAAAAGCCCATCTGCTCGCCGATCAGGCGCAGCTGCTCGAACTCGTCCGGGTGCACATAGCGCGCCACCGGCAGGTGGTGGCGGCTGGGCTGCAGGTACTGGCCCAGGGTCAGCATGTCGACTTGGTGGGCGCGCAGGTCGCGCATCACCTGTTCGATTTCCTTGATCTCCTCGCCCAGGCCCAGCATCAGGCCGGACTTGGTGGGCACCTGGGGATGCAGGGCCTTGAAGCGCTCCAGCAGGTCCAGGCTCCAGTCGTAGTCCGAACCCGGGCGGGCCTGCTTGTACAGCCGCGGCACGGTTTCCAGGTTGTGGTTGAACACGTCCGGCGGGTTGTCCTTGAAGATCGCCAGCGCCGGGTCCATGCGGCCGCGGAAGTCCGGCACCAGCACTTCGATGGTGAGCGCGGGCGACAGCGCGCGCGATTCGCGGATGCAGGCGGCGAAATGGGCGGCGCCGCCGTCGCGCAGGTCGTCGCGGTCCACCGAGGTGATGACCACGTAGCGCAGCGCCATGTCGCGGATGGTGCGGGCCAGGTTGAGCGGCTCGTCCTGGTCCAGCGGCTTGGGGCGGCCGTGGGCCACGTCGCAGAACGGGCAGCGCCGGGTGCAGATGTCGCCCATGATCATGAAGGTGGCGGTGCCTTTGCCGAAGCACTCGCCCAGGTTGGGGCAGGAGGCTTCTTCGCACACGGTATGCAGGTTGTTGGCGCGCAGCGCGGCCTTGATCCGCGCCACTTCCGGGGTGCCCTGCGACTTGGCGCGGATCCAGTTGGGCTTGCGCAGCGGCGTTGCCGTGGCCTCGATCTTGATCGGGATGCGCGCCATCTTCTCAGCGCCGCGCAGCTTGACGCCGCTGGTGACGGGGGCGGGAGCGGCGGTTGCGGGGGGAGTGGGGTCGGACATGCGAGCATTTTACGCCTTTTGCACCGTCGCCTTGGCACCCAAAGCCAAAAGCCGTCTCGCGCAAAGGCGCAAAGACGCAATAAACGCGAAAAAGCCTAAAGAAATTCTGGAAGCTTCAAGGTCTCGCAGGTGTGTTGCGGCCTGATCGAGATTGCGCCTCACTGTGCACAAGGCTTTTCTTGGCGGCTTTGCGTCTTTGCGCGAGAACCGCTTTAGGCTGTATTCAGGCCGCCAGCCAGCTACGCTCCGCGCCTTCGTCAGCCGCGGCCGGCCGGCTGCCGGTGTCCGGTGCGATGACAGCCCGGATGGCGGCCTGGGCGGCCTGCGCCAGGCTGGCGCGGTCCTGGCCCGCTGCGGGGTAGATCGGGGCGCAGTAGCTCAACTCCACCGTCAATTCCGGTTCCTTGAGCAGGCGCAGCAGGTTGTCGAGCAGGGTCTGCTCGCCGACGAAGGCGGCGATGTTCTCGCCGTTGGCGGCGCGGCCGTAGCGCACGGCGACGGGCTGGATCGGGCTGCCGCTGTCGATGGCGGCGCCGAACAGGCGCGGCTGGAACTTGAGCATGTCCTCGCCGGTGCTGGTGGTGCCTTCCGGGAACAAGGTGGCGCAGCCGCCGCCGGCCAAGTGACGCGCGATGGACTGGATCAGCTGCTTGGTGCCGCCGGCGCCGCGGCGGATGTAGAAGGTGCCCACGGTGGTGGCCAGGAAGCCGGCGACCGGCCAGCCGCTGACTTCAGCCTTGGCGACGAAGCGGGTCAGTTCGCCGCAGGCGATGACCGGGATGTCCAGCCAGGAAATGTGGTTGCTGACGACCATGCGCTGGCCGTCCAGGCCTTGACCGCGGACGCTGAGGCGCACGTGCAGGATCTTCAGCAGGCGGCCATTCCACCAGCGGCTCACCGCTTCCGGTGCAATCCGGCCGCGCGGGGTCAGCCGGATCGACAGCGCCAGCGCCACGCCGGTCAGCAGGTGCAGGACCAGCCATGCGGCTCGGATACCGGTTCGCAAGAACGAAACTCCGACTCCGCTGCCGGCGCTCAGGCCGCCAGCGGTGCGTGGGCGGCCAGGAGGGCCGGGCTGTCCGCGGCTTCCGCGGCGCCGGGGCGGGCCAGGAAGTGGCGGGCGTAGCGCGCGTGCAGATCGCTGACGTTGAGCAGCACGAACACGTCGGCGCAGTTGAAGTCGCGATCCCAGTAGGGCTCGCCGCAGGCCTTGGCGCCCAGGCTGAAATAGGCCTTGAGCAGGGGCGGCATGCGCACCTTCTGCGTCGGGCGGGCGTCGGCCGCGGGCAGGGCGATCAGCGGACGCACGTGCTGCCAGTGCGGCGCCAGGTATTTGCTCTTGATCTGCTCCAGCAGGGCGTGGGCGGCGGCACCGCCGTCCTCCAGGCCGATGCTGGCGCAGCCGAACAGGTAGTCGAAACCCTGGGTCGTGATGAAATCCGCCAGGCCCGACCACAGCACGGCGATCACCGCGCCGCCGCGGTATTCGGCATCGACGCAGGTGCGGCCCACTTCCATGACGCGGCCGGGCAGCGAGTCGATCATTTTCAGGTCGAATTCGCCGGACGAGTAGAAGCCGCCGGCCAGGGCGGCCTGCGCGTCGGTGAGGATGCGGGTGCAGGCCACCAGCCGGCCGCTGCAGGCTTCACGCACCATCAGGTGCTTGCAGTGGGCGTCGTACTGATCGGCATCGATTTGCGCCGCGCCGCCGTCGATGGCGGCGCCCAGCTCCCCGGCGAAAATGCGATAGCGCAGTCTCTGGGTGTCGAGGACTTCAGCGGGGGTTTCAGCAAAACGGACTTCGAAGCGCGGACCCCGGCGAGGCGAGTCCTTATCCATGTTCACGGGCACCAATAACTCCGGATGACATGGTAGCACTCTATGAAAAGGCGGTTGAGCGCAGATGACCGTGCGATGAAATATTTATGAATGGGGAGGAATTTCCCAGTCCGGGCTCGGCTGGCCCGCCTCCCAGGCGCCGAAATGCAGCCGGGACAGCAGGATCGGGTCGCCCAGCAGGGTGTTCTTCTGGATTGGGGTGAGCGATTCCGGTCCGCCGGCCAGAGCTTCCTGCACCAGGTTGAGGCGCAGCTTGCGGCTTTCCTCCGACAGGCGCGGGCGTGCCACGCCCGCGGCGCAGACCAGCGCATTCACCACCGGCTGGGTCACCGCCTGCACGAAACCGGGCGGGGTGCGGGCGCGGCGGAAGCCGGCCTGGGTGGAGCGCAGCTCGCGCGGGGGATTGGCTTCCTCCGGGATCAGGAAGTAGCGCCATTTTCTGGTCAGCCGCCCGATCGAGACCCGGCTGGAGTAGACCGACAGGGGAATCGACAGCATCAGCGCGCCCACCACCGGCAGCAGCCACCACAGGAAGGAGGGGTTGAGCCAGTACACTCCGCCGGCCCAGACGCTGCCCAGCACGGTCTGGAAGCCGTGCCGCCGCAGCGCTTCGAGCCAGCCGGTCTGCGAGTCCTCGCGCGGCGGCGATTTCCAGCTGGTGCCCAGGCCCAGCAGCGGGCTGATCACGAACTGGGTATGGAACAGCATGCGGATCGGCGCCAGCATGGCCGAAAAAAACAGCTCGAACAGCATGCTCAGCAGCAGCTTGAAGCCGCCGCCGTAGTTCTTGGCGCCCTGCACCCAGATCAGGATGACGCTGAGGATTTTCGGCAGGAACAGCAGGGTGGCGGTGGCGGTGAACAGCGCCAGGGCCCATTCCGGATGCCACTCCGGCCACACTGGGAACAGCTGGTAGGGCTGCAGGAAGTATTGCGGCACCGCCAGCGTCTGTACCGCCAGCAGGGCGGTGGACAGCAGCAGCGAGATGAACCATAGCGGCGCCGACAGATAGGCCATCACCCCGGTCATGAACACCGCACGGTGCGCCGGGTGCAGGCCCTGCGCCAGAAACAGGCGGAAGTTCATCAGGTTGCCCTGGCACCAGCGGCGGTCGCGCTTGAGCTCGTCGAGCAGGTTGGGCGGCATTTCCTCGTAGCTGCCGGGCAGGTCGTAGGCGATCCACACCGCCCAGCCGGCGCGCCGCATCAGCGCCGCTTCGACGAAGTCGTGCGACAGGATTTCCCCCGCCAGGGCGCCCTTGCCGGGCAGGCGGCCGAGCGCGCAATGGCGGATGAAGGGGGCGACGCGGATGATGGCGTTGTGGCCCCAGTAGTGCGATTCGCCGAGCTGCCAGAAGTGCAGGCCGGCGGTGAACAGCGGGCCATAGACGCGGGTGGCGAACTGCTGCATGCGCGCGTACAGCGTTTCCCGGCCCGCCGCCTTGGGCGCAGTCTGGATGATGCCGGCGGCGGGGTTGGCCTCCATCAGTTGCACCAGGCGCTGCAGGCAGGGGCCGGACATGACGCTGTCCGCGTCGAGGATCACCATGTAGCGGTAGTTGCTGCCCCAGCGGCGGCAGAAGTCGGCGATGTTGCCGCTCTTGCGCTTGATGCGGTGGATGCGGCGCCGGTAAAAGATGCGTCCGAAGCCGTCCACCTCGCGGCACAGCCGCAGCCAGCCGTCCAGCTCGGCCACGCGCGCGTCGGGGTCGCCGCTGTCGCTGAGGACGTAGAAGTCGAAATGCTGCAGCTGGCCGGCCTTGGCCACCGACTCGTAGGTGGCGCGCAGCCCGGCCAGCACGCGCGGCACGTTTTCGTTGCAGATCGGCATCAGGATGGCGGTGCGCGCCTTGTCGTCGATCGGCGCGTCCGCCGCCGCGGTGCCGGAAATGGCGTGGCGGTCGCCGCGGGCTATCAGCACCAGGAAGCCCATCATGGCGGTCCAGAAGCCCATCGAGACCCAGCCGAACAGGATCACGTACAGCACCAGGATGGCCAGTTCCAGCACATGGCGGCCGTGATAGGGAAGCACCGCCGTCATGTAATAGGTGGCGACGATGGTTTGCAGCACCGTCAGGACAAACAGGACAGTGCGGCGCAGCGCCGCGACGCGGTGCCAGCGGCCCAGCGGATCGGGCGAATCCGGCTTCACGTCCGGGTGCTCGCCCACCGGCGCCAGCGGGGTGTGGCCGCCCGCCATGCGAATGCGGCGGAACATGCGGCGCAGCGGGTTGGTTTCCCAGGGCAGCGGCACCATCGAGGCGCGCTTCAGCGGCGGCGTGCTGACCAGGCGCGTTTCGCCGCGCACGTCGGTGGTCTGCACCTCGTCGGCGTGACGGTCGCCGCGCCGGGGCGGCGGAGCAAAGGCCAGCTTCAGGCGCGCCCGGATCGAGCTGTAGGCGGGGTTGCCCGGATCGGTCGACGCAATGCCGCTGCCTGGCGGCGCCGCGGCCGCCAGCGCGTGGTGCAGCTCGGCCAGACTCCCGGCAGCGGCTTGGCCGAGCTGCGCCTGCGCTGGCGGTGACAGCGGCAGCTGCCCGAGGTAGGCGTCGACGGCTGAAACGGGCGCGGAGGGCTGATCCATGAGGCCTATTGTACGGGGCCGCCGCCGCCGTTCGGGCGGCGGTGGTAAATGATGCTTCACCTGCGCCGTTTCAGCCCGGCGGCAGGATATAGCTCCAGGTTTCGGACAGCGTGCTGTCCTCGCTGCGCAGATAGGCGCGCAATTCCAGGGGCTTGTCGTCGTCGACGCGGCGGAAGCGCAGGGTCAGGCGCCAGCCGTTGGTGACGTCGTTGTGCACCGTGCTGCGTTCCAGCAACTCGCCGTTGGGGCCGACCGAGACGATGCCCTCGACCTTGGCGTCCGGCTTGAGCTTGTCCAGGGCCGGGCCGACGAAGTCGATGACATAGCTGATGCTGTTGTCGGGATTGCGGGTGAAGGCGTGGCCGCGGCGGGTCTGCATCACCCAGGACAGTGCCGGGCGGTTGTCCTTCTCGCCCTGCCAGTGCAGCAGGTAGTCCAGGTCCAGGGACTGGCCGGCCTGCGGGGCGTTGTCGGGCACCCAGTAGGCGACCACGTTGTCGTTGGTCTCGTCGGGCGAGGGGATGTTGAGCAGCTCCACCCGGCCCGCGCCCCACTGGCCCTGCGGTTCCACCCACAGGCTGGGGCGCAGGTCGTAGCGCAGGTCCAGGTCCTCGTAGTCGTGGAAACTGTGGTCGCGCTGCATCAGGCCGAAGCCTTGCGGGTTGGTCATGGCGAACGAAGTCACCTGCAGGCGCTTGGGGTTGATCAGCGGCCGCCAGATCCACTCGCCGGTGCCCGAGTGCATCGACAGGCCGTCGCTGTCGTGCACCTCGGGACGGAAGTCGTCGGCGCCGGGGTGTTGGTTGTCGCCGAACAGGTACATGCTGGTCAGCGGCGCCAGGCCCAGCTTGCTGACGTTCTCGCGCAGGTACAGGCGCGACTTCACTTCCATCAGGGTTTCGTCGCCGGGCTTGACCACGAAACGGTAGGCGCCGGTGATGCGGCGCGAGTCGAGCAGCGCGTAGATGGTCAGTTCCTTGTCGCCGGCCTTAGGCCGCTCGATCCAGAACTCCGTGAAACGCGGAAACTCCTCGCCGGACAGCAGGCCGGTGTCGATGGCCACGCCGCGGCCGGAAAGTCCGTAGCGCAGGCCCTTGCCGACGCCGCGGAAGTAGCTGGCGCCGCGGAACACCAGCATCTCTTCCTTCAGCTTGGGATTGTTCAGGGCGTAGTGCACGCGGAAGCCGGAGAATCCCAGGCTTTTGAGCTGTTCCGGGTCGATCTGGGCGCCGCCGAAGTCGAAGTCGGCCGGGTTGTAGTGGATCTCGCGCACGCCGTAAGGGGCGATCTCGTTGATCTTGACCGGCAGGTTGTAGTACTCGCCCTCGTGGAAGAATTGCAGCTCGAACGGCAACTTGTCCTTGGCCCAGAAGGCGCGGTCGGGCTTGTAGTGGATGGCGTTGTACTTGTCGTAGCCCAGGTCCTGCAGCTGCTGCGGCAGCCGGGCGTCCGGGGTCTTGTAGGCGGTATCGGCGAGTTGCTTGGCGCGCTGCGCCACGTCGCTGAAGCCGAAGGCCGCCGCCGCGTCCGGCGCAAGGACGGCGGCGCCGATGGGCAGCAGGCACAGCGCCGCGCGGCGCCCCAGGTTGAATGCGGCCTTGCGGATTGAAGCCAGGCGGATCGTGCGTGGGGAAATCATCGTTGCTTTGACGTGGGAATCGAGGCGGAAATTTTAGCGTTGGAGCCCGGGATCTGTTCAGATGGACTAGCTTTCGGCCTGGCCGGTTCCGGTGAAGCCGGCATACACCGGGCGCAGGCGGTTGAGCAGCAGGCAGAACAGGTCGGCGGTGCGCTCGGCGTCGTAAATCGCCGAGTGGGCCTCCTTGGCGTCGTAGGGCAGCCCGGCCGCTTCCAGCGCGCGGGCCAGCACGGTCTGGCCCAGCACGGCGCCGCCCAGGGTCACGGTATCGAAGGCCGAGAACGGGTGGAAGGGATTGCGCTTGATGTCGGCGCGCGCCACCGCGGCATTGAGGAAGCCAAGGTCGAAATGGGCGTTGTGCCCGACCAGGATGGCGCGGGTGCAGGCCTGTTCGGACACCGCCTGGCGCACCGGCTTGAACACCTTGGCCAGGGCTTCGCGCTCGGGCATCGCCAGGCGCAGCGGATGGTGCGGGTCGATGCCGTTCACTTCCAGCGAGGCGCGCTCGATGTTGGCGCCGGGAAAGGGTTCGACGTGCGCCGCGTAGGTTTCGCCGCGCACCAGGTTGCCGTCCTCGTCCAGCCGCACCAGCACCACCGCGATCTCCAGCAGGGCATCGGTGGCGGAGTTGAAACCGCCCGTCTCCACGTCCACCACGACCGGCAGAAAGCCGCGAAAACGCTGGCCCATGCGGGGCGGTTGGGGGATCGGGTCCATGGACGGGCGGCTGCGGGAGGGACAGCACTATAACATCGTGCTGCCAGGCGGTTACGCGGTGGCCCGGCGGGGGCTTATAATTCCCGCGCTTTTTCGCTGTCTCCCGCCCCCATCGCTTTCCAGACACCATGACCCAAGTCCGCAAAGTCGCGCTCGCCTATTCCGGCGGGCTGGATACCTCCGTCATTCTCAAGTGGCTGCAGGACACCTACCACTGCGAAGTGGTGACCTTCACCGCCGACATCGGCCAGGGCGAGGAGCTGGAGCCGGTGCGCCCGAAGGCGCAGGCGCTCGGCGTCAAGGAAATCTTCATCGACGACCTGCGCGAGGAGTTCGCGCGCGATTTCGTCTTCCCCATGTTCCGCGCCAACGCCATCTACGAGGGCGAATACCTGCTCGGCACCAGCATTGCCCGGCCGCTGATCGCCAAGCAGCTGGTGCAGCGCGCCCGCGAGACCGGCTGCGACGCCATCGCCCACGGCGCCACCGGCAAGGGCAACGACCAGGTGCGCTTCGAGCTGGGCGCCTATGCGCTGTGGCCACAGGCCAAGGTCATCGCCCCTTGGCGCGAGTGGGACCTGACCTCGCGCGAGACCCTGCTGGCCTATGCGGCCAAGCACAACATTCCCATCGCCAAGAAGAAGGACGGCGGCAGTCCCTACTCGATGGACGCCAACGCCCTGCACATCAGCTATGAGGGTGGCGGCCTGGAAGATCCCTGGTGGACGCCGGACGATAGCATCTGGCGCTGGACCAAAAACCCCGAGGATGCGCCGGACCAGGCCGAAGTCATCACCATCGGCTACGAGAAGGGCGATCCGGTGTCGATCGACGGCGAGCGCCTGACGCCCTACCAACTGCTCGACCGGCTCAACCAGCTCGGCGGCAAGCATGGCATCGGCCGGCTCGACATCGTCGAAAACCGTTACGTCGGCATGAAGTCGCGCGGCTGCTACGAGACGCCGGGCGGCAGCATCATGCTCAAGGGGCACCGCGCCATCGAAAGCCTGTGCCTGGACCGCGAAGAGGCCCACCTCAAGGACGAGCTGATGCCGCGCTATGCCAGCCTGATCTACAACGGCTACTGGTGGAGCCCGGAACGGCGCATGCTGCAGGCCCTGATCGACGACAGCCAGCAGCGCGTCAACGGCGAGGTGCGCCTGAAGCTGTACAAGGGCAGCGTCTACAACGCCGGCCGCCGCTCGCCCGATTCCCTGTTCGACGCCCGCCTGTCCACTTTCGAGGACGACCGCGGCGCATATAACCAGAAGGATGCGGAAGGCTTCATCCGGCTCAATGGATTGCGCTTGCGCACCGGCGCGCAGCGCGACAAGCGCTAAGGGCCCAGCCTCAACATCCTGATCGGCTGCGGCTTGTGCGCAAGCCCCACGGCGTTGTCCACACCCACTTGGAGCCGGCTGAACGCCGGCTCCAAGGCACCGTGACAACGCCGTTCCGCGCACCGGCGCGCAGCGCGACAAGCGCAAGACAGTAGGG
>CAJCJI010000087.1 GCA_903970595.1 Verrucomicrobiota bacterium | reverse complement strand
CCGCCGCGGTCTATGCGCAAAACCGCCGGCGGCCACGGGCCGCCCTACAACTCATTCAGCCGGTTCAAGCACCCGCGCCGTATCCATCAAGGATTTGATCTTCTCCCCGTCGGCCGCAGTCGCCGGGTTGTAGATCACCAGGCTCAGGTCGGGCCGGCCGTCGACCGCGAAGGCCGAGTACTCGAACGCGATGCGGCCGACCAGCGGATGGCGGATGTGCTTGACCGCCTCGCCGTGGCTTTGCACATCGTTGTCGCGCCACATGGCCTTGAACTCGGGGCTGAGGCGGCACAGTTCCTCCACCAGGGGCTCCACCTCCGCCGCGGCCCCGGCGCGGGCCGCATCGACCCGGAACGCGCCCACCACGAAGCGCGCCACGCTTTCCCAATCGTACTGGGCGGCACGCACGCTCGGGTCGAGGAAGATGAAGCGCAGCACATTGCGCTGCTCCGGCGGCAGCGCGGCGTAGTCGGTCAGCATCACGGTGGCCCCCCGGTTCCAGGCGACCACGTCCCAGATCGCGTTCCTGATCAAGGCGGGGCTCGGCTCCAGGGCGTCGAGCACGCGCTGCAGGCGCGGCGTGACGCCTTCGTTCTTGCGGTAGCGCACCTCCGAGGGCCGGCCGAGGCCGAGCAGGAACAGGTGCTCGCGCTCGACTTCCGTCAGCATCAGCGCCCGGGCGATGCGGTCGAGCACATCCGCCGAGGGCGCGCCGCCGCGGCCCTGTTCCAGCCAGGTGTACCAGGTCGGGCTGATGTTGGCGCGCTGCGCCACTTCCTCGCGGCGCAGCCCCGGCGTGCGGCGGCGTTCCGGCGGAAAGCCGAAGGCGGCCGGATCGAGCTTGGCGCGGCGGTCCTTGAGATAGATGCCGAGCTGGTTCTCGATGGCAAAATTCTCGCTCATGCCGCGCGCATCCTCCTCAGATCCTGTTAACGATTATACCATGATAATGTAACTACTTTACCAGGATAACTGATCGGCGGATAGTGCGCTCCATCATCACCTGGAGGTTTTGTCATGCGTGTATTTGTCACTGGAGCAACTGGTTGGATCGGCTCGGCAGTCGTCAAGGAATTGCTCGCCGCAGGTCATCAAGTGCTCGGCCTGGCCCGTTCGGACCAAGGGGCGGAGGCGCTCGCCGCGACCGGCGCCAAGGTCCTGCGCGGCACCCTGGCGGACCTGGATACCCTCAGGAACGGCGCCGCCGGATCGGACGGCGTGATCCACACCGCCATGAACCACGACTTCTCGAAGTTCGCGGAAAACTGCGCCGAGGACCAGCGCGCCATCGAAGCGATGGGCGCCGTGCTCGAAGGCTCCGCGCGGCCGCTGATCGCCACCTCGGGCCTGGCGCTGCTGGCGCAGGGCCGCAAGGCCACGGAACAGGACCTGCCCGTTCCGGTATCCGCCACCTATCCGCGTGCTTCGGAAGCGGCGGCCATTGCGCTGGCCGCGCGCGGCGTGCGCGCGACGGTGGTGCGGCTGCCGCCCTCGGTGCACGGCCATGGCGATCATGGCTTCGTGCCGCGCCTGGTCGGCTTTGCGCGCGAAAAAGGCGTCTCCGCTTACATCGGCGAAGGGCTCAATCGCTGGTCCGCGGTGCATCGCCTCGACGCCGCCCGCGTCTACCGCATGGCGCTGGAGCGCGGCGGCGCCGGCGGCCCTTTCCACGCGGTGGCCGACGAGGGCGTGCCGTTCAAGGACATAGCGGCGGTGATCGGCCGCCGCCTCAAGCTGCCGGTGGTATCCCTTGCGCCCGAACAGGCGGCAGCGCATTTTGGCTGGTTCGCGATGTTTGCCGGCTTCGACGTCCCCACCTCAAGCGAGCACACCCGCGCCCTGCTCGGCTGGCGGCCGGAACAGCCCGGGCTGATCGCCGATATCGATCATCCGGCGTATTTCGCGCAGTAGTTTTGCCATAGCAGCAACCCCGTCTCCCGCATGGCTGGAGAGGGGGTCATTGTACTCGGGGCGTTGGTCACTCAGCCTCGCTTCAAGTCCCGGTCTTGACCCGATGGCGGTGCGCGGCCTGCTTGGCCCGGTTGCCGCAGGCCGACATGCTGCACCAGCGCCTGGCATGGCCGCGGGTGTGATCGGCGAACAGCAGGGTGCAGGCCGGTCCCTCGCAGGCTTTGACGAAGGAGAAATCCTCCTCGCATACCAGCTTCGCCAGGATTTCTCCGATCGGCAGCAGCAGCGCTTCCGGCGAAGACCAGCGGCGCGCGCGCTCGAAGCGCAGTGTCGCTTGACCCTCCTGCACATCCGCAACGATCCTGCCGAATGCGTCGTCGCGCGCCAGCAGCAGGTTCAGCG
Source organism: Verrucomicrobiota bacterium (assembly GCA_903970595.1). Classification (GTDB taxonomy): domain Bacteria; phylum Pseudomonadota; class Gammaproteobacteria; order Nevskiales; family Nevskiaceae; genus Nevskia. Next base: position 20,300 of record CAJCJI010000087.1, on the reverse strand, counting down.
GCTCCAGCTCGCGCAGGTCCGCACCCGTCAGCGGGCGGCCCTTGCGCGCGCGCACGAATGACCTGAACCACTCCCGCAGGCTGCGCGTCTGATCCGCCAGGCGATCCAGTTCGCCCGGCATCGCCCGCTCGCGCATCGCGGCCAGCACCTCGGCGGGCACCAGGCGCGACTGCCCGAGCCAGGCCAGCAGGCCCTCGCCGTCGTCGATCCAGTCGATCGGGCGATCGATCGGCGTGGCCACCGAATTCAGGAAATCCAGGCCGGGCGCGTCGGCGATGAAAAACGCGGGAATCTGTTGGGACATCGATAGGCCTCTAACGTGATCAAGAAAATAACCGGATTAACGGCTCTTGACAAGTTACTTCGAGATGAATAACCTGTCTACAACGATCAAGGCAGTTATGAATTTTTCAAGGCGCCGGATCGTGGACAAGCCGGCGCACAGCGGTAAAACGGTCAGGAACAGGAGAGAAAGATGTCTACCGATACATTTAACGTGGTTCTCGCACATGGGGCTTGGGCCGACGGTTCAAGCTGGAGCAGGGTGGTCGATGGCCTCCGGTCAAAGGGCATCGGCGCGGTTACGGCCCCGCTGCCCTTGACGACGCTGGCGGACGACGTGGCGGCGCTCGACCGCACGCTGGAGCGGGTGGCAGGGCCGGTGGTTCTGGTGGGCCACGCTTATGCCGGCGCCGTCATCGGCGCAACCCGCGATCCCAAGGTCAAGGCCCTGGTCTACGTCGCCGCCCTGGCGCCGGACGAGGGAGAAACGGTCGCCGAGGTGTTCTACCGCGGCCAGCCGCATCCCCAGGCGCCGCAGCTTGCGCCCGATGCGCATGGCTGGATCTGGCTGCCGCAGGAGGCTTTCGCCGCGGCCTTTGCGCAGAACGCGACCGCGCAGGAGCAAGCAGTGCTGGCCGCGGTGCAGCGCCCGATCGCGCCGGCCTGCATCAGCGTTCCGGTCGGACGCCCGCTGTGGCAGGACCTGCCGAGCTGGTACCTGCTGGCCGAGCAGGATCGCATGATCGCCGCCGAAACCCAGCGTTTCATGGCGGAGCGCATGCGGGCGCGGATCAGCGCGCAGCCGGTTGACCACACGCCCAGTGTCACCGCTCCCGGCGCCGTGGTGGACCTGATTCTCGAAGCGATCCGCGAAGTCCGCGCCTGAGCCGGGCGGGCTGTTTTACTTCATCTCATAAGCCGCTGACGCGGCCGCAATTCTCAACGAGGAAATTACCATGACCAAGATCCAATACCGCAGCGCCGATGTCGACGGCTTCAAGATCCACTATCGCGAAGCCGGGCCGGCGGAGGCGCCCAAGCTGCTGCTGCTCCACGGCTTTCCCAGTTCCGGCCACATGTTCAGGGACCTGATCCCGTTGCTGGCGGACCGCTTCCACATCATCGCGCCGGACCTGCCGGGCTTCGGCCAGTCGGACATGCCGCCGCGCGGGCAGTTCAAATACAGCTTCGACACCATCGCCGTCGTCATCGACCGCTTCACCGAGGTGGTCGGCTTCGACCGCTTCGCGGTCTACATCTTCGACTACGGCGCGCCGACCGGCCTGCGCATTGCCGCGCGGCATCCGGAGCGCATCACCGCCATCATCACCCAGAACGGTAATGCCTACGTGGAAGGCCTGAGCGAGGGCTGGAACCCGATCCGCGCCTACTGGCAGGACCCTTCGGAGGAAAATCGCAAGGCATTGCGCGGCTTCCTGACGCCGGAAGCGACGCGCTGGCAGTACACCCACGGCGTGGCCGACGAGGCCCGCGTATCGCCGGACGGCATCGCCCTCGACAGCTACTACCTCGCGCGCCCAGGCGCCGACGAGATCCAGCTCGACCTGTTCGGCGACTACCAGAGCAATGTCGCGCTCTACCCGGCATTCCAGGACTACTTCCGCAAGCACCAGCCGCACTTGCTGGCGGTGTGGGGCAGGAACGATCCGTTCTTCCTGCCGGCGGGCGCGGAGGCCTTCAAGCGGGATCTTCCCGGCGCCGAGGTGCGCTTCTTCGACACCGGCCACTTCGCCCTGGAAACCCATGCCGGGGAAATCGCCGAGGCGATTGCCGGATTTCTTTCTCATTAAAAAATCCTCGCGGCAGGCTGGGGCATGCCTGCCGCGAGGGCAGCAATGATGGCCATTAAATCAGTTTTTGTAGGGTGATCTCCAAAAGTAGGCGCCTTGGATAAGACGTAGCCTGCCCACGCTGATACTTTTGCGTACGCGCTTGCGCGCGACCATTGGCACCCGAGCCGAATTCTTGTGTTCCGCCCTGATGGCGGGTTACTTTTCTTTGGGTTTCGCCCAAAGAACTTTCTTGGCGCTGTTGCCAAGAAAGTGACCCGCCAGCAAGGCGGAACCGCACCTCCAGCCTGCGCGCTAATGAGCCGCGCGCCAGCGCGCATGCAAAGGTTTCAAAGTACGGGCTTGTGCCCTCAAGACGAACGAAATTCAGCGCAATGCAGGCAGCGTCCCTCACCCTGCCCTCTCCCGTAGGGAGAGGGTAAAAAGACCAGCGTCAGCGCAGTTCGCGCCTCAATATCTTCCCCACCGGCGACTTCGGCAAACTTTCCCGGAACTCGATCAGCTTCGGCACCTTGTACCCGGTCAGGTTCTGCTTGCAGTGTTCCTTCAGCGCCTCCACCGTGAGGCCTGGATCCTTCTTGACCACGAAGACCTTCACGGCTTCGCCGGACTTGTCGTCCGGCACGCCGATGCATGCCACTTCCAGCACGCCCGGATGCAGGGCCACGACATTCTCGATCTCGTTGGGATAGACGTTGAAGCCGGACACCAGGATCATGTCCTTCTTGCGGTCGACGATCTTGAAATAGCCCTTGGCGTCCATCACGGCGACGTCGCCGGTGCGCAGGTAGCCGTCCAGGGTGAAGGCCTTGGCATTCTCCTCCGGCTTGTTCCAGTAGCCGCGCATGACCTGCGGGCCCTTGACGCACAACTCGCCGGGCTTGCCGATCTCTGGTTCCTTGTCATCGTCGTCGCGCAGCGAAACATAGGTCGAGGGCAGCGGCACGCCGATGGTGCCGTTCCAGTCCGGCTTGTCCAGCGGCGAGAAGCACACGCCGGGCGAGGTCTCGCTCAGGCCGTAGCCTTCGGTCAGGGGGACGCCGGTGACTTTCTTCCACTTTTCGGCCACGGCCTGCTGCACGGCGGCGCCGCCGCCGACGGTGAACTTGAGCGCCTTGAAGTCCACGGCCTCGAAGCCGGGCGTGTTGAGCAGGCCGTTGAACAAGGTGTTGACGCCGGTGAAGGCGGTGAAGCCGGACGCGGCCAGTTCCTTGACGAAGCCGGGCATGTCGCGCGGGTTGGTGATCAGGATGTTCTTGCCGCCCACCCGCAGGAACAGCAGGCAATTCACCGTCAGCGCAAAGATGTGGTACAGCGGCAGGGCGGTGACCACGATGTCCTTGCCCTCGCTCAGCTTCGGCCCGATCCAGGCGTGCATCTGCACCAGGTTCGACACCATGTTGCCGTGGGTCAGCGTGGCGCCCTTGGACAGGCCGGTGGTGCCGCCGGTGTACTGCAGGAAGGCGACGTCTTCATGCGTCAGGGTGACGCGATGATAGGGCTGCGCCTTGCCGCGGACCAGGGCGGTGCGGAACGGGATGGTGCCGGGGATGTCCCAGGCCGGCACCAGCTTCTTCACGCGCTTTACGGCGAAGTTGGTGATCAGGCTCTTGGGGAAGCCGAACAGGTCGCCGATCTGGGTGGTGATCACCGCTTCCAGCGGCACCTTTTCGATCACTTCCTGCAGCGTGGCGCAGACGTTCTCGACGATGACGATGGCGCGCGCGGAGGAGTCCTTAAGCTGATGCTCCAGTTCGCGCGGGGTGTAGAGCGGGTTGACGTTCACCACCACCATGCCGGCGCGCAGCACGCCGAACACGGCGATGGGGTACTGCAGCAGATTGGGCATCATCAGGGCGACCCGGTCGCCCTTGTTCAGGCCCAGCACGTTCTGCAGGTAGGAGGCGAAGTCCTGCGACAGCCGGTCGACGTCGTCGTAGCTCAGCGCCGCGCCCATGTTGGCGTAGGCCGGCAGATCGCGGAACGTGTCGCAGCTGGTTTCCAGGACCTGGGCCAGGGAGGCGTAGGCGCTGGCATCGATATCGGCCGGCACGCCCGGCATGTAATCCCCCAGCCAGATGCGCTCCCCTGCGGTTTGATTCACCTTGCTCTCTCCAACCGGGTGGATGGTTGCGGTTTGGCCCGCACAGCGCCGTTGGTGCGCGGTAAGGCCACGTTTTCGTTCGAATGCGGCTGATTATAGGGAAAAAGCCGGGCGGGACCAGAGGCGGCAGAAAATCATTTGACCGCCCGGATGATGCTCAATACAGCCTAGCCGCCGTCCTCATGGCCGGACGGTTCGGGGGGAGCCGGCGGCCCGTCCGCATCCGCTGCATCGGGGGCGCCAAGCCCATCCCCGTCCAAGCTCCGCAGCCACCCCCGCACGCTGGGCGCCGGCCCGCCGCTCAGGCGGCTCTCCAGCTGCCCGATGAAGGCCAGCACCTGCCGGTCGGCGGCATCGGCCGTAGCGGGGTCCGGGGTTTTACCGCGCGACCACAGCCACAACTGGATCAGGTTGTAGGAGCCCAGGTCGCGCGCCGGCAGCAGCCTGCGCTCCGGCTGCACCTCCGCCAGCACCTGGCGCAGCAGCAGGCCGGCGACGGCGCGCTCCAGGTGCTCCGCCGGCACGGCCAGCAGGCGGCGCAGTTCCTCGAAACCCAGCGGCGGCTCCCCGGCCAGGAAGCGCCGGCCGACCAGGGCCATCAGGCGCAGGCTCAGGTACTCGGCCGCCCGGCTCGACGGCGGCGGCTCGGCGGTGCCCGCCAGGTAGCGCGGATGCTGCACGTAAAAGGCCAGCCGGCAGCCGATCAGGATGATCAGCCAGCCCACGTAGATCCACAGCAGCAGCAGGATGACCACGGCGAAGCCGGAATACACCGCCTGGTAGTTGGCATTGGCGACGAAGGTGGCGAAGGCCACGCTGGCGGTCTGCCAGGCGGTGCCGCCGAACACGCCGCCGATGACCGCCGCCTTGAGCCGCACCCGTGTATTGGGGATATAGGCGTAGATGAAGGCGAGCACGCCGATGATCAGCAGGTAGGGCAGCATCCTGCCCAGGAACAGCAGCATGCTGCCGAATGGCTCGAACGCCAGCACCCGCAGCGCCAGCTGGCTGCTGCGCAGCGAAGCGGTCAGGCCGATGGCGGCGAACACCAGCGTCGGCCCCACGATCAGCACCAGCAGATACGCGCTCAGGCGCTTGGTGATGCCGGGCATGGCGCCGACCTTCCAGATGAAGTTGAAGCTGCTCTCCACCTTGCTGATCATCGACACCGCGGTATAGATCAGCATGATCACGCCGAGGAAGCCGAGCACGCCGGCGCGGATGTTGTCGACGAAACCCACCAGGCTGTGCGCGATCGCCTTGGCCTGGTCCCCCAGGGGGTGCAGCAGGTGCGCCACCACCGGCTCGAGCCGCTCGTGCACCCCCAGCGCCTTGAGCAGGGAGAAGGCCAGGGCCAGCAGCGGCGCCAGCGACAGCAGCGTGGTATAGACCAGGCTCATCGCGCGCAGCGAGATCTCGCCTTCCACCATGTCCCGCGCCAGCGCCATGGCATAGCGCAGGGTGTGCACGGCCGCCCGGCCGGGGCGCGAGGCGGGCTCGGTGTGCCACAGCCAGGTTTGCAGGCGCTGGTATGAGGTGGATGAGATCAAAATACGACTCCTTGCCTGATTGTCGCGGCGCGCGGCACCGGCTGTCCATGATGAGCCATCCGCGGCTGGCCGCAGCATGATGGTACTTTGTAGTACGGCGGCGCGTCGCGGTGATATCGGACCGGTTTTCCGAACATGCCCGCCCTGATTTGGCATGCCGTTCGTCGGCTGATCGAATGCCCACTCTTGACATGAATCGCCCGGCAGCTATGATGCATTGCACAATTTGTTGCGATGCAGCAAATTGAGTCGCCTACCGAATTCAGTGCTTCTTTCAACCGCAATTGTGGAGTGAGACAAAATGAGCTTTCAGACCGTTGTCGATGATGTGAAAGGTCGCGTCGAGACGCTGACCACCCAGGGCCAGAAGGTCGCGCAGATCTCGCTGGATACCCTCAAGCAGACCGGCGAAATCGTCGTGGACAAGTTCCAGGCCCTGGTCAAGACCGAATCCGCCGCCGCCAAGGAGCTCTACAGCGTCACCAAGCTGAGCTTCGACAAGGCCATCGCCGACGGCTTCAAGGCCTTCACCGCCGCGCCGATCAGCTACCTGCCGCCGAAGGAAAAGTTCGTGACCGTGTACACCGACACCGTCACCCTGGTCAGCGCCACCGGCGACGAGCTGTACAAGACCCTCAAGACCGGCTTCACCAGCATCCAGGCCGAAATCCTGGGCGAAACCCCGGTGAAGAAGGTCAAAACCGCCGCCAAGAAGGCGACGAGTGCCGTGAAGAAGGCCGCTGCCAAGGCTGCCTAAGACGCATCCGGCTCAGACCGAAAACGGATCGGGGGGCTGCGGCCGGCGCGCCGCGGTCCCCTTTTTGTTGTGCCAGGGACGGCACAAAAGCTGCCTGTTGCGTAGTCAGGATTCGGGGTTTAGGGATCGCCGATCCCGGCGCCGGCACAGGGAGTAGCGTTTCACAGGAGGTTCACCCATGAAACTGCCTGCCAAACTGTCATTGATCAAGAGAGCACAAGTGGAGCACTTGCTGGAAGAGGCCATCGACAGCGTCGGCCAGATTGCGATGCACGAGGCCGATGCCCTGGACAATCACCTGCTGGCCATGCGCGAGCGCTGGGTGGTGGCGCGCAAGGCGCGGGGCGTGGGCGAGCTGCTGCGCGACCAGTTCGACCTGCTGCCCGCCACCCGGCTGCGGCTGGCCGAAGATCACGAGCTGCGCCTCAAGCTCTGGCGCGGGCTCGCGCGCCGCTTCAATTCCGCGGCCTGAGACGCCCTCCGCTATTCTCCCGACTCCGCGCTCACACCTGCCTCGCCCGTTGCCGCCGGGTCCGGCGTTTCCTGCTGCTTCCTTGCTTTAGCCGCTGCCGGCCTGGGCCGCGGCCGCGCCCCGGCGGGGCGTACCCTGGCGCGTTTTTTCGCGGCTGGCGCGGCCGGGGCTTCCGGCACCAGGCCGGTGGTCCGTGCCTTGGCCGCCGCCACGAACTTCTTCCAGGTGCCGCTGTTGCGGATGGTCTGCAGGTTGTCCTTGACGAAGCTGGCGGGGTCGAAGCTCTCGCTGGCCGCCCCCAGCTTTTCGCGCAGGAAGTGCAGCACATCCTCCTGCAGCCCGGCCACGTCGGGCAGGCCGAGAAAGCGGCGCAGCTCCTCGGGTTTCACATCGATTTCGATCTTGATCTGCATGGCAAGCTCCCCGCGTCGTCGGTAGGGTCGGTTGTTCAGGCGCCCAGCACAAACAGCCAGATCACGCAGGCCATGCTGCCGAACCACACCAGCGTACGCGGATGCGCCAGGTCGGCCAGATACAGGATTAAGTAGACCACGCGCAGGCCGACGAAGCTCAGGGCCAGCGTGTCGATGCGCCCTTGCGGCGCATGCGCCAGCTCGGCCACGATCACCGCCGCGGCGAAAATCGGAAAGGCCTCGAAGCTGTTCTGCTGCGCGTAGTGGGCGCGCTTGGGCCAGCCCTGCAGCTTGTCCAGCCACTCGCGCGGGTAGTGATTGGCCTTCGGAGGCATGCGGCCGCCGCCCTTGGCCAGACCGGTGGCGATATAGATCAGGGCTGCGGCCGCGAGCACGCACCAATAGGCGATGGTCATTATGGTTTCCTCCCGCTGACAGGATGGTCAGTTGGGGGGAGGATAGCAGCGGAGCAAAAAGGCTGTAACGGGTCGCGATATTGCAGGTCGCCCTTCAGCGCGACAAGTCGGGCTAAAGCCCGACCTACACTCTCCCAAGGGGAGAGGGGACTTTCGCTCATCAGCCGATCAGCAGCCTCTGCGCCTCGCGATACTTCTCCGACGTCTTCTCCACCACGTCGTCCGGCAGCTGCGGACCGGGGGCGGTCTTGTTCCAGTCCAGGGTTTCCAGGTAGTCGCGCACGTACTGCTTGTCGAAGCTCGGCGGGCTGATGCCGGGGCGGTAGCCGGCGGCCGGCCAGAAACGCGAGGAATCGGGGGTCAGCACCTCGTCGATCAGGTGCAGGCGGCCGTGCTCGTCCAGGCCGAATTCGAACTTGGTATCGGCGATGATGATGCCGCGGGTGGCGGCGTAGTCCGAGGCCTCGCGGTACAGGCTCAGGGTGATGTCGCGCACCTGCGCCGCCACCTGCGGACCGACCAGGCGCTCGACCTCGGCAAAGGAGATGTTGGCGTCGTGCTCGCCCTTGGGCGCCTTGAAGGCCGGGGTGAAGATCGGCTCGGGCAGCTTGCCGGCCAGCGGCAGGCCGGTCGGCAGGGCCACGCCGCAGACCGCGCCGGTGGCCTGGTAATCCTTCCAGCCGGAGCCGATCAGGTAGCCGCGGGCCACCGCTTCCACCGGCAGGGCGCGCAGCTTGCGCACCGCCACCCCGCGCCCGGCGCATTGCGCCAGCTCGTCCGGGCGCAGGTAGCGGGCCAGGTCCAGGTCCGCGCCGGCGAAATGATTGGGAATGCGGCTCTCGAAGCGCTGCATCCAGAACGCGGTGAGCTCGCTCAGCACCAGTCCCTTGCCCGGGATGGCGCGCGGCATCACCACGTCGAAGGCGGACAGGCGGTCGGTGGTGACGATCAGCAGGTGGTCCTGCCCCATGGCGTAAAGATCGCGTACCTTGCCGCGATGGATCAGCGGCAGGCTTTCGATGTGCGATTCGAACAGACCTTGTTGCATGAGCTCAAGCTTTCCTTCGATGCGACAACTGGAACAAATTGGCGAGGCATAACTCCCCTCTCCCGCATGCGGGAGAGGTTGGGGGAGAGGGGCTTTTTGCCCGGCCCTCACGGCCCCTCTCCCGGCCCTTCGGGCCACCCTCTCTCCCCATAAAACCGGGGACACGCCGCAAGCGGGAGAGGGGAAAACTTGTTTGAATATAGCTTTAATGGAGCAAGTATTGTCCCGCGGTGGCGATCACCACGACCAGGATGCCCAGGCTCAAATTCACCGCCACCAGCTTGCGGATGGTGCCGACTTGTTGCGCCGCGAGCGGCGTGTCGCCCGCGGCCACGGCCGCGAGCAGGCGCCGGAACGGCGCGAAATAGACGTGCAGGAACAGCAGCATCATGAACAGGCCCAGGCCCAGCATCAGGTGCACCGGCAGGCCCACGGCCTTCATGCCGCCGAGGCCATTGATCATCCACAGGCCGCTGAGCAGCAGCAGCGGCACCGCCACCAGCACCCAGCTGAAGAAGCGGCTCAGCACGCGCGCCCACAGCGCGGTGCGCTGCGCCGGGGTCAGCTCCGCCACCGCCGGCCGCAAGCACAGATAGGCGAAGAACATGCCGCCGACCCAGACCACGGCGGACAGGACATGCAGGGCGAGCGCGGCGGCCATTGGCAGGTTCATGCGCGCATTATGGGGGACGGCGACGGAGATCGGGAATGGGCATCCCCGTTCCAGGGGATTCCCGGCTTCTGCGATAATGGCGCCATGAGCCGCCTGCCTGCCGTCATCGCCCCGAGCATCCTCTCCGCCGACTTCGCACGCCTGGGCGAGGAAGTGACGCGGGTCATCGCCGAAGGCGCCGACTGGATCCATTTCGACGTGATGGACAACCATTACGTGCCCAACCTGACCATCGGCCCGCTGCTGTGCGAGGCGCTGCGCAAGCATGGCATTACCGCGCCGATCGACGTGCACCTGATGGTCAGCCCGGTGGACGCGGTGGCGCAGATGTTCGCCAAGGCCGGCGCCAGCCACATCAGCTTCCACCCGGAGGCGACGCAGCACGTCGACCGCAGCCTGCAGGCGATCCGCGACGCCGGCTGCACCGCCGGCCTGGTGTTCAACCCGGCCACGCCGCTGGACTACCTGCGCTACGTCATGGACAAGGTGGACCTGGTGCTGCTGATGTCGGTCAACCCCGGCTTTGGCGGGCAGAGCTTCATTCCCAGCGCGCTGGACAAGCTGCGCGAGGCGCGCCAGCTGATCGATGCTTACATGGCGGCCCATCCGGGCCGGCAGGTCCGCCTGGAAATCGACGGCGGCGTGAAGGTGGACAACATCGGCGAAATCGCCGCCGCCGGGGCGGATACCTTCGTCGCCGGCTCGGCCATTTTCGGCGCCCGCGACTATGCGGCTACAATCCGCGCCATGCGCGAAGCCATTGCCCGGGGCTGAACCATGTCGAACTGCCAGACACGGCTTGGCGCGCGCCTGTATAACGGCAGGCGCCAGTTCTTTTGGCGATGGTGAAGTCCGGAACGCTGTAAGCCCGGACCGACCTTCCGATGGATTTTTCGTCATTCCCGCGCAAGCGGGAATCCAGGAAGGCCGGCTCAGCCTCGCCGACTCAATCCAGCGCTTGCGCCAGGTTCATAAAAGCTGGATTCCCGCTTACGCGGGAATGACGTTGGCAGAGGTGCCGCCGACGCTGACCGTGTCTTAAGGTAGTGCCATTGAACACCGAAGAATCCGGCGATTCCGCCACCTATACCCACATCGCGCTGACCCGCGAACTGTCCGGCGATCTGGACACGCCGGTCGGCGCCTATCTCAAGCTGGGCAATCGCCCTTACAGCTTCCTGCTGGAGTCGATGCAGGGCGGCGAGCGCTGGGGCCGGTACTCGTTCATCGGCCTGCCCTGCCGCGAGCTGATCACCGTGCATGGCAGCGAGCTGCGCCTGCTGCGCGACGGCGCGGCGGCGGAACAGAGCAGCACCGCCGACCCCATCGCCTGGCTGCGGGCCTACGCGGCGCGCACCCGGGTGCGGCCGGAAAGCGGCCTGCCGCGTTTCTCCGGCGGCCTGGTGGGGTATTTCGGCTACGACTGCGTGCGCTATTTCGAGCCCAAGCTGGCCGGCGTCAAGGCCGATCCGCTGGGGGTGCCGGACATCCTGCTGATGCGCGCCGACGAGCTGGCCATCTTCGACAGCCTGCGCGCCACCCTGACGCTGGTGGTCCACGCGCGCATCGACGACGCGGCCGACCAGGCGCGGGCCCGCGCGCGGCTGGACGCGATCGAGGCGCAGCTGGCCGAGCCCCTGCCGCGTCCGCGCGCCGCGCCGGCACCGGCCGAGGCGCCGCGCTTCAGCTCCGGCTTCAGCCAGCCCGGCTATTACGCGGCGGTGGAGCGCATCAAGCAATACATCGCCGCCGGCGACGTGATGCAGGTGGTGCCCTCGCAGCGCCTGTCCGCGCCCTTCCACGCCGAGCCGGTGGCGCTGTACCGCGCCATCCGCCGCCTCAACCCCTCGCCCTACCTCTATTGCATGCACCTGGACGACCACCACGTGGTCGGCTCCTCGCCGGAAGTGCTGGTGCGCGTGGAGGATGGGGAGATGACCGTGCGCCCCATCGCCGGCACGCGCAAGCGCGGCGCCACCGCGGCGGAGGACGAGGCCCTGGCGCAGGAGCTGCTGGCCGACCCCAAGGAGCTGGCCGAGCACCTGATGCTGATCGACCTGGGCCGCAACGACGTCGGCCGCGTCACCCAGACCGGCCAGGTGCGCCTGACCGAGCGCATGGTGATCGAGCGCTATTCGCACGTCATGCACATCGTCTCCAACGTCACCGGCCGCCTCAAGCCCGGCCTCGACGCCCTCCACGCCCTGGCCGCCGCCTTCCCCGCCGGCACCCTCAGCGGCGCCCCCAAGGTGCGCGCCATGCAGATCATCGCCGAGCTGGAGCCGGTCAAGCGCGGCATCTACGGCGGCGCCGTGGGCTACCTGGGCTGGGACGGCAACATGGACACGGCCATCGGCATCCGCACCGCCGTGATCAAGGACGGCACGCTGCACGTGCAGGCCGGCGGCGGCGTGGTGGCCGACTCGGTGCCGGAAGCCGAGTGGGAAGAAACCATGAACAAGGCGCGGGCGATGATGAAGGCGGCGGCGCTGGCGGCGGGGGCCTAGTGTGGTGAGTTAGAAGTTTGCTGCATCAATTGAAGCCCGCTCGCGGCGAGTGTCGCGCGTAGCGCGATGTATCGAGCCACCAGCGGCGCGGCTGGCCCGCCGATACGCCCGCTGCGCGGGCTACCCGGGGCGAACGGAGTTATTCAATGAACTTTTGACGCGGCGGCGCCCGCCCATGCGTGACAGATAATCACCATGCGTTACATGCGTAACAGCTTTTTGGTGCTGTTACGCATGGATGAAAATCAAAAAACGAAGGTCCGGGGACGTCCCTGGGCGGCGGTGAGGGCTCGTAGCGTCCTGGGAGGTTCCAGATGGTTTTCGGCGACCATAGGCGCCGGGCCCTAGATTTCGCCAGGCAAACAGATCGGGCTGCGCTGTCAGCCCGGGATAATGTCATCTATTGACATTTTAATCAGCTGAGACCATATACTTGCCAACAGGCCAAACCCAGGAAGGAGCCGCGCCATGCCCAGCAGCTTGCATGTCAGCCTGCCGGATGAAATGCGGCGATTCGTCGATCGCCGCACCGATGGGAAGAAACAGTTTTCAACCCCGAGCGAATATGTCCGGGCCTTGATCCGTGACGATATGGAAAAGGAAGAAGAACGCAGCTACGTCCATAAGGAATTGCTGAAATCCGCCGCCGACATCAAAAACGGGCGCATTTATTCGGCTTCCGAAGTTGAAGAATACATGGATGAAGTGATGGTTGAGATCAAAGCCAAAGCTGGCAAATGACGCACCCGGCGTACCGCCTGACCAGAACCGCGCGTGCGCATTTGGAAAAAATCCTGCGGGATACCGCACGCAAATGGGGCTATGAGCAGGCGGCAAGCTATCGCCGAGCCTTGTCGGAAGGGTTCCGGTACATTGCGGACAATCATCAAAACTTCAATTCCCCGCACCGTGAGGAACTGGCGGAAGGCAGGGATTTTTCAGTACACCTTGTTGAACATCACTATGTTTCGTTCAGGGTTCACGATGCAGGCAGCGTCATCATTGCCGCCATATTCCACGAAAGGGTGAATATTCCCGCCCGGCTGAGAGAACTGCAAAGCATGCGCCGGCACGAGATCGCGGCTCTGGAAGACCAGATCGAAAGGGAACGGGCAAGCACGGGCAAGCTCCCTGGACATGACATCGCAGATTGAATTTCGATTTGCCGATGGCAGGCGCTCAAGGCAGGCGAAGCGATCGCACGAGTTCCCGGAGCAGGGACCGTTGACGCCCTGGTGATGGCTTCTGCCGCGACGCGAGGGGACATGGTGCTGACTGGGGACTTTCAGGACCTTTCACGTCTTAGCCGTGTGTTTACGGCGGTGAAGGTGGTGCGCGTTTAGGGCGGCACCACGCATTCATCTTGATCAGCGACGCGGCATCACGTGCGCCGGCCATTCCCCCATACGCCGATCACCGCCGCCCCACCCCTTTTTCCACCACCGCGGCATGCGCTTCCTGCAGGGCGCGATAGCGGCTGGGATGAAGCACGCCCATGCGCGGCGTGGGGCCGGGAGGCCGCCCCTTGCCGTTCGGGGCGAGTGCGAAGTACATCTGGTCGTAGTTGACCACCACCGTCTTGAGCAGGTTGAAGCGGGTTGGTTCGCTCAGCCCGGCTTGAAGGTAGGCGACCGGATGCGCCGCGGGATCGATGTCAAACTCAGTCCGGCCCGGCAATCCCCGGAAGGAACTGGTGCCGTATACCACCCGAACCCGATAAGGCTCACCCGGCGCTGGAGCATCCGACACCCACAGTACGATGCAGGGGCGAGGTTTCGGCCCCGGCCGGATGCTCTCGACTTCGGGGAAACGGCACCCTAGAGCCCCCCAGCCCGGCGGAGGCTGGAATGGCAGCGGCCTGCTCAAAGCAGCGAGGTTCCGCCGTCGGTATCCTGGTTCACCGCCTTGCGGATGTGGCGCAGCATCGTTTCCGGCACGGGGCCGTCATCCGCTTCGTACCTGGGCATGACGGAGTCCCGCAGGGCCGCAAGCGCGTACTGGACCACCTGGGTTTCGTTCGAGAAGCCCAGGCGCTCCTTCAGCGCCTGCCGGTGCTGGCGGCCGCTCTAATGGTGGTCGAGGGCCAGGTACAGACCGAGCAAGGGGAATTCATATCGTAGCGAGGAAGGTGCGGGACTATTCGCGCTTGTTAGGTCTACTGCAGGTTCAGTCCCGAAACTTCCACTAGCCGTGCGTAGTAAAGACGCACAGAAAATATCACCCCTCCCCGGGGGAAGGAGCCTTCGCCCGGATATACTATTCCAAGGGGAGCCGACCATATGGAGAGAGATGAAGCGTTCGCAGCACTTTGATATGTGCGAGAGCATGCTGAACCACCTGTGCCTCCGGGTCAGAACGCGCGGGAAGCTCAACCTGCTGAATCTGAACGTGCACTGCGAGGACTTCTATCTTCGTCTGCTGAACCTGATCTTTGGCTACAAGCTGACGAATCTCAACGCGGTATCGCACAATGCCGAAGGGGTCGACCTGATTGATCCGGCGGCGAAGGTCGTGTTGCAGGTTTCCGGCACCGCCACCGTTCAGAAGATCAACCTTGCACTGGCAAAGGACCTGTCGGCCTACAAAGATCACAAGTTCAACTTCGTGGTCATCACGGAGGACGCTTCCAAGCTTCGGACCAAGGCCTACGAAAACCCCCATGGACTGAACTTTGACCCCAAAGGCGACATCCATGACGTGGTGAGCTTGCTGAAAGCTATCCAGCACATGGAGGTGCTCCAGCAACGCGAGGTATACCAATTCCTCAAGGACGAGCTGGGCTTCCCGTCCGAAACAAAAAACCCTGAATCCAATCTCGCAGCCGTCATTGGCATCATCGCCAAGCTGGATTTGTCCGCGACGGGGGGTAAGCTGGGATCCGTTCCGTTCAACGTGGATGATAAGCTGACTACGAATCAGCTCAAAACGGCGGCCAGCGTCATCGAGGACTACAAGATTCATCACGCCAACGTAGACCGCATCTACAGCGAATTCGACATCGCCGGAAAGAACAGGAGCAAGTCGGTGCTCGACTCCTTCCGCAAGGCTTACCTGAAATTGAAGCCCAAGCTGCAAGGGGATGCACTGTATTTCCAGATCATCGAAGACATGATGAAGCTGGTCCGTGAAAGTTCAAACTACGAAGAAATCGCCATCGAGGAGCTCGACCTATGTGTCAACGTGCTCGCGGTGGATGCGTTTATCAGGTGCAAGATCTTCGAGCCTCCGGCGGGGACCAGCCATGCTCTTGCCTGACAACGTCCACCCGAAAAACTCGCTGTTCTTCAACGGGGCAGTGATCCTGCGGGTGTTGCGTACCATTGGGGAAGCGGACCTCGCGGACCTCTTTGCTGAGTGCCGCAAGGACAGCAACATCTCCATGCCGCTGTTCGTGCTGTCGCTGGACTGGCTGTTCCTGGCAAATCGTGTAACTCGCAACAATCAAGGGAACTTCGTCCTATGTTCCTGAAGTCGCTGCGCATCAGCAATCTTTACGATGAAATCAGGTTCATCCGATTCCATGCGGGACTGAACCTGATTGTCGACGAAACCCCAGTCAGCGCCAACAAGGAAACCGGAAATAACGTCGGCAAGACCACCGTTTTGATGCTGATAGATTTCTGCCTGGGGGCGAGCCCGAAGAGCATTTACACCGATCCGGAGAGCAAAAAAAATGAGTACCAACTGGTCAAGAACTTTCTGGTCGACACCGAAGTTCTGGTAACACTGACCTTGGGAGAGCGCGTCGATAGCTCCCCCGACGGCGATCTAGTGATCGAGAGAAATTTCCTGCCCAGAAGAAATTTGGTTCGACGCATCAACGGCAAGCAGTTGTCGGAGCCAGAATTTGAAGAAGCGCTAACCAACCAGTTATTTCCAGGCCACTATGGCAAAAAGCCGACGTTTCCCCAAATCATTTCTCACAATATTCGCTACAAGGACCTCAGCGTCACGCAAACGCTGAAGACACTGAGTGGGTTCACTCGTGACGATGAATACGAGACCCTGTATTTGTTTCTGCTCGGCTGCGACTTCGATGACGGCGACGAAAAGCAGAACCTGCTGCAAAAGCTTCGGATCGAGACCTCGTTCAAATCCCGGCTGGAGGCTACGCAAACACGTTCCGCGTATGAGTCGCTTCTGTCGTTGTTGATGGACAAGATCAAAGAACTGGATACGAAGCGTGCAACCTTCAAGCTGAATACTACGCTCGACGCAGACCTGAATAGCCTCCAGGAAACGAAGTACAGCATCAGCGTCGTAGGATCGGAGCTTGCCCGAGCAAAGCTGCGCCGTAGCTTGGTCAGCGAGGCTGCGGCCGAAATCGGCACCAGCAAGGCGGACGTCGACATGCAGGAATTGCGTGCGCTCTATGACGATGTCGATGGTCGGCTGTCGGGGTTGACCAAGACATTCGATGAGCTGGTCCAATTCCACAATCGCATGATCAACGAAAGGGCACGCTACATCTCAAAGGAGTTGCCCGAGTTGGAAACGAAGATCCGCGACAAGGAAAGTGAGCTGGCGGCCCTCATCGCCATCGAAGCTAAAGTTGCCGCCAAAATCATTGAAAGCGGCTCCATGGAGGACCTCGAAAAACTCGTCACCGAATTGAATGACCACCATCGGCGGCGCGGCGAGTACGAGACCATCATCGGACAAATTACGCAGGTCGACGCCAACATCGAGCTGATCAAGGCACGCCTCGCCGAGATCGATGGACTACTCTTCTCGTCGGACTACGAAGCCAAGATCCAGGGTCAGCTTGGCAAGCTGAATCGTCATTTTGCTGCAATTTCCGAAGAGTTGTACGGCGAGCAGTACGCACTTAAGGCGGACCGAGCGACGACTAGGAACGGGCAGCAAGTGTACAAGTTCACTTCCTTCAACACGAACTTAAGCTCCGGCAAGAAGCAAGGCGAAATTACGTGCTTCGATATTGCGTACACGTTGTTCGCGGATGATGAGGGCATACCGTGCTATCACTTTCTCCTGAACGACAAAAAGGAGCTCATGCACGACAATCAACTTACGAAGATCGGGAGTCTGGTAGAACGCCAGAAGCAGCACGTTCAGTTCGTCGCGTCGATCCTTCGCGATAAGCTACCGCCTGAGCTGAACAACGACCGTTTTATCGTCGTCAAACTTTCGCAGCATGACAAGCTGTTCAGGATCGAGCAGAGCGAGGACTCCTAGCTAATTTAAACTTGGAGCATGCAGCCAGCGTACTTCTTCTGGCGCACGTAATTCGAGAGAGCATCGGCACTGTCGATGCTTCCAACTGCAAGCACGGCCAGCAGGGCCGACTTTGCTGTCTCAATTAGCATCCTTACGTCTTCGCGTGATACGTTATCGCGCCCAGCATGTACGATCGCAGATCGGGTTCCGTACAGATCCTTCATCGTCTTCTCGATCTCCTGGCAACTCTCGATGGAATTGCCCAGGAAGTGCGCGCAGCCCTCCGCGATTTGAGCAGTTATCGAGGGCGTGATGATCCCCTTTTCTGTATTGGAGAACAGAATCTCAAGCGGGATTGTCGCCTTGACAAAAGCACTCGCTGGATTCGGGTCACGAACAGCCTGTCCGATCCAATCCACGGCTCTCAGCACTTTGCGGTCGAACTGGGTCTTCTGACTCGAAAGGATGTCGAGCAACTTTGTAGTGGATGGCGCCAGATCCGAGCGTATCAATTCGCCGAGATGGAATTTTGAATGCGAAAATTCCTTGCCGTGTAAACCAGAAATCCCAACTTCGGAAAACATGTAGTAGGTTCGACTATCTTCCGCATCGTAGTCGAGAATACCTATGTCGCACCGATTCCGCTGGATGCCAGCAAAAAAATGCAGGATGTTCTCGAGCGAGTAAAAAGTCGCGTCGCTTAGTTCTTTCGCTCTCTGCTCATCGCGAGCCTGGACCTTGCACTCCACCATTACAACGTGCGCCTTGTTGCCCCAGTCCCAGGGCTTTTCGACTTGATCTCGCCCTCCGATCAATCGCTTGTGGCGCTTCCAATCGTAGATGGTGCAAACACCAACGTTCAGCGGCTTTGATTTGGCCGGAAAGGTGACGCCAAACATTTCACGTGCGACCGTATATTCTCTGATGGGCCTGGATTCAATCGACACCTTAAATTCTTCTGCCTCTGCTTTGCCAAACACTGCAGCGTT
The DNA here is from genome assembly GCA_903970595.1 of Verrucomicrobiota bacterium. Lineage (GTDB taxonomy): Bacteria > Pseudomonadota > Gammaproteobacteria > Nevskiales > Nevskiaceae > Nevskia. Next base: position 2,100 of record CAJCJI010000087.1, on the reverse strand, counting down.
TTTGCACTTTCTCAGAAGTATGGGTATCAACGGCCGCTCTAACTCCTCCTTTGAGACGGTAGTTCCGACACCGCTCTCAAGCAATCTCGAGATAGCGCGGTCGAAGGCGCGAGCGTCGACGACAAGCTGGTACCCCGAAAAAATGTGAATGGTTTTGAGCTTGCCCGGAAACATCCTGCGCAGTTGTTCGGGCCCAAAGTTCTCGAGTTTAAGAACAGCGCAGGCCTTCAAAGCTTCATTCAGAAATTGAGCCCAATCTTTTTGTGCCACTGCGCACCACCTTTGCCTTTGTTGCACACACGCTCGATGTGCATTTTTCACCATACCGCGATCTGATTCTCATAGTAGGGCCGCTCTCGCGCCTCAAGGATGGTGTGCAGTTCTTCAAAATAGCAGCCAGCGGGGTTGAGCCAGGTATCTAGGTTGGCATCGCTGACGGGAACGATGCAGCGATCGTGCCCGACCTCGGCAATTTCCTGCCGCGGTTCATCAGTCACGGCGGCCTTGGACAACAGATCCGATTCGTCTGGGCAATTTATGAAAACAGCACTGCTGGCCCCGGCACTTGACATTCGCGCCTACCGGCCTTTGGCCAAACCCTCCAACCGCACCGCTTCGCGCAATTTCTCAATGCTGAAACTCGGGCTTCCCTTCGGCTGAATAACCCGGGTGCTGTCAGTCATCGTGCCCATCAGGTTGTAGCCGGACAGGTAGGCACCCTTTGACTTGACCATCGCCTTGTTCGACGCGGCCTTGCGCTTGGGAGGATTATTCAAAGCAGTTTTGCCTGCGGCTATCTGCTTCGTAATGTGGGACTTAGACATGAACTACCTTTACAGCTTCCTCCCGCGTTCGATGATGTTGTCTGCGTTGAACGTGGTGAGACGCCCGGCAGCAACATCGGCGAGCCCGGCGTCGATGTCGGCTTTGAGCGAGGCAAACTCCTGCAGGCGCAGTGCGCGCTTGAGCTTCCAGTCGCGCAGGGATTCGCGGATGACTTCGCTGGTGGAGGCGTATTCGCCTTCATCGACCGCGGCCCTGATCATGGCGGCCATGTCCGCCGGCATGGTAACGGTGAGCCGTTCGATTGTGGACACGCTGGCCTCCGGCATCGGTGAAACGATCTTCATACTTTATCATACTTATGAGGCCGGACCTGGGCAAAATGTGTGTCATTCAAGTCCAGAACGATGTGTTTGCAGTTCCGCCGCAGGTAGAATGATTCTCCCGCAATAACCAAGTTTTTCGACATGCTTCGTTGGCGTGGCACCTCGGCCTGAAACCTCCTCGAAACCAGCTCTTTCGCTGGGGGTGTCCATTGGGTATCTGCTTGCAGCCGAGTGGATAGCTCTTAAGTAAAAACAATGCCTTAGGTGTCTCAATGATCGTCATGATCGACAACTACGATTCCTTCACCTACAACCTCGTCCAGTACCTGGGCGAGCTGGGGGCGCAGGTGCAGGTGTTCCGCAACGACCAGATCGGGGTGGACGAGGTGGCGGCCATGCGGCCGGAGCGCATTGTGCTGTCGCCGGGGCCGTGCACGCCGAACGAGGCGGGCATCTGCCTGGAGCTGATCGACCGGCTCAAGGGGCGCATTCCGATTCTCGGCGTCTGCCTGGGGCACCAGGCGATCGGCCAGGTGTTCGGCGGCAAGGTGGTGCGGGCGCGGCAGGTGATGCATGGCAAGACCAGCCTGATCCACCACCAGGGGCAGGGGGTGTTCAGCGGGCTGCCTTCGCCGTTCACGGCCACGCGCTATCACTCGTTGATTGTGGACCGCGCCGGGCTGCCGGAGGCGTTCGAGGTTACGGCGTGGACGCAGCACGAGGACGGCACGGTGGACGAGATCATGGGGCTGCGGCACAAGCTCCTGCCGGTGGAGGGGGTGCAGTTCCATCCGGAGTCGATCCTGACGGAGCATGGGCACGACATGCTGAAGAATTTTCTGGAGGGGAAGTAGGCCATGAAGCCTTCTCCTGCCCATTCGATTGCATCTGGCCGGGGGTGGGCTGGGCCCGGCGGGTTTGTGCCGATGCGGGGTGTGCGGACGGCGGCCACGGGCCGCCCTACTGTTAGGGGAGTGGCTCGCGGTGAACG
>CAJCJI010000086.1 GCA_903970595.1 Verrucomicrobiota bacterium | reverse complement strand
ACCTGACAGGCACCCGCCGTACAAAAATAAAGTCGGCGGCGGCGTCCTGAGCGCCTCCAGCCGACGGCAAACGAGTGGAGATTGAAATGGCAGGAACGCTGGTCGGACGCGTAGCCCTGATCACCGGCGCGTCTTCAGGCATCGGCGAAGCGGCCGCGCTGGCATTGGCCGCTGCCGGTGCGAAAGTATCGGTATCCGCAAGGCGCGCGGACCGGCTTGACGATCTGGTACGGCGCATCGAGGCGAACGGCGGCACCGCCCTGCCCATGCCGGGAGACATCGCCGAGGAGCAGTTCGCAGTCGGCACGGTGGAAAAGACCATCGCGCACTTCTGCAGGATCGACATCCTGGTCAACTCCGCCGGCATCATCCAGGCCGGCGGAGTCGACGCCTGCGACACGGCGGAATACCGCCGGGTCATCGACGTCAACCTGCTGGCCACCCTTTATACCTGCAAGGCGGCTCTTGGGCCGATGAAGGCGCAGCGCAGCGGCGACATCGTCAATATCTCTTCCCTGGCTGGACGCAAGGCTGCCGTGTTGTACAACGCGTATACGGCCAGCAAGTTCGCGCTCAATGCGATGACCGATGCCATGCGCCAGGAAGTCGGCAGCTTTGGCATTCGTGTCTGCAGCATCATGCCGGGCGCCACCGCAACCGAAGTGGCGCGGAATGTGACCGATCCCAAGTACCGCCAGATCATGGCCGACCATGTCGGCAAGGACGGCTCCATGGCCGCGAGCGACGTTGCGGAAGCCATCCTGCTGGTCGTCTCCCTGCCGCGCAGGGCGAACATTTCAGAAATCCTCATCAGGCCGACGATCGATACATCTGCCTGAGGCCGGATTCACGGTCGGTATTGTTCGCCACCCTGCAGAACCCTTACGATTGCCATGCGCGCCGGGCGGACTTGGCGGCGCCGATTCCGTCGAGGTGAACCGTGCTGGCAACCCGTTGCTTGATTGCGCTTTGCTGCTTCCTGGCGTGTGCCGGCGCGGCATTGGCCGCCGTGGAACCGGATCAGCTTCAGGCCCTGCACTGGCGTTCGATCGGGCCGTTCCGCGGCGGGCGCGTGCTGGCCGTCAGCGGTGTACCGGGCGAGCCGGAGCACTATTATTTTGGCGCCGTAAACGGCGGCGTGTGGGAGACGCGCGATGCCGGACGCAGCTGGCAACCGATCTTCGACACCGCGCCGAATGGATCGATCGGCGCGCTGGCCGTGGCGCCATCCGACCCGAAGGTGATCTATGTCGGCACCGGCGAGGCCGACATGCGGTCGGATATCGCCCAGGGTGCCGGCCTGTTCAAATCCACCGATGCCGGGCACAGCTGGCAGGCGATCGGCCTGGGCGATTCGCAGCAGATCGGCCGCATCCTGGTCGATCCGGGCGACGCAGACGTGGTGGTAGTGGCGGCGCTCGGGCACCCGTACGGCGCCAACGAGACGCGCGGAGTATTCCGCTCGACGGACGGCGGCAAGAGCTGGCAGCGCACGCTCTACAAAAACCCTGACACAGGCGCGATCGATCTTGCGTACGAACCGGGGAATCCCAAGGTGGTCTATGCGGCGCTGTGGCAGACGCGGCGCCCGCCGTGGAATGTCTATCCGCCCTCCAGCGGGCCGGGCAGCGGCCTTTACAAGTCCGTAGACGGCGGCCAGACCTGGAATGCCCTGCAGGGGCATGGCCTGCCGGATGCGCCCGGGCGGATTGGCCTTGCTACCTCGCCCTCCAACGCCGGGCGGGTGTATGCCCTGATCGACGCGCGGGACGGCGGCCTGTACCGCTCCGACGACTCCGGAGCGAACTGGCGGCGGGTCAGCGATGACAGCCGGATCTGGAAGCGCGGCTGGTATTTCGGCGGCGTCACGGTTGATCCCGGCAACGCCGACATGCTCTACGTCTGCAATACGGCGATGTACCGCTCCAGTGACGGCGGCGCTCACTTCACCCCGGTAAAGGGCGCGCCTGGTGGTGACGACTATCATCAGCTGTGGATCGATCCGGCCAATCCGCTGCGCCGCATTCTGGGAGTCGACCAGGGAGCCGTGATTACGCGCAACGGAGGGAGCAGCTGGAGTTCCTGGTACAACCAGCCCACCGGGCAGTTCTACCACGTCATCACGGACAATCGTTTCCCGTATTGGGTCTATGGCGCTCAGCAGGATTCCGGCGCCGCCGGCATTCCCAGCCGCACCGACAACATCGACGGTATCAACCTGAGCCAGTTTCGGGAAACCACGGCCGGCGGCGAAAGCGACAACATCGCCCCGGACCCGGACGATCCACAGATCGTCTTCGGCGGCCGCGTCGACCGCCTCGACCTGCGTACCGGACAGACGCAAAGCGTGAACCCGACCCTGGCCCTGCCCGGCCTGTACCGCGGGACCTGGACCCTGCCCCTGGTGTTCTCCAGGACGCGCAGCCATGCACTGTACTTTGCCAACCAGCGTGTATTCCGGACCATCGACCGTGGCCGGCACTGGGACGCCATTAGCCCGGACCTCACACGCGAGACCACACCCACGCCGGCGAATCTCGATGCCCCGACGATCGCGGACAACGAAGACGGCGGTCGCCGCCGCGGCGTGGTCTATGCCCTCGGCCCCTCGCCGCTGGACGAGAACCTGCTGTGGGCCGGCACCGACGATGGCCTGATCTGGCGCAGCCTGGATGGGGGCAAGCGCTGGCAGGACCTGACACCGCCGGATATCGGCCCCTGGTCCAAGATCGGGGTGATCGAAGCTTCGCAGTTCGACCGTGACACGGCCTACGTCGCGGTGGACCGGCATCGGCTGGACGACCCGCGCCCGTACATCTATCGCACGCATGACGGCGGCGCACACTGGACTCTGGTTGCCGATGGCATCGGCGACGGCACGCCGCTGAATACCGTCAACGTGGTACGCGAAGACCCGGTGCATCGCGGCCTGCTTTACTGCGGCACCGAAAGCGGCGTCTACGTCTCTTTCGACGACGGGGATCATTGGCAGCCCTTGCGGCAGAACCTGCCGCGCACATCGGTGCGCGACCTGCAGGTGCATGGCGACGATCTGGTGATCGCGACCCATGGGCGCGGCTTCTGGATCATGGATGATGTGGCACCGCTGCGGACGCTGGCCGGCGATGCCTCTGCCGCGACCCGCCTGTTTCCGCCCGCGCCCGCCATACGGGTCAGACCGACCGGCTTCACCGGTACTCCCATGCCCAAGGACGAGCCCATAGCGCCGAATCCGCCGCCGGGCGCCTACCTGGACTATGCCATCGGGACGGCATCGGCAACGCCGGTGACGCTGAGCATCTACGATGCGGGCGGCGCACTCGTGCGGCGCTTCAGCAGCACCGACGCGATGCGCCAGGTGGACCTTGCCAAGATGAGCATCGCGCCGGAATGGATCGTGCCGCCGGAGCCGCTGGCAAGCGGTGCGGGATTGCACCGTTTCGTCTGGGACCTGCACTATGCCGTCCCCGCCGTGCTCGACGAGGACAATCCAGACGACCCCGACGAGCGCCGCGGCGTATGGGCGCCGCCGGGTACTTACCGCATCGAAATGCAAGCCGGCGGCCAAAGCTTTACCGAGCCACTGGCCGTGCTGCCCGATCCGCGGATCAAGCTGGCACCGGAGAGCTACGCCCGGCAATTTGCGCTGGCCCGCGCCATCGAAGATAAGCGCGCCCAGATTGCCACGGCGACGGCCGAAGCCGGCCGGATCCACAAAGCCATCCAGGAACGCGTCAAAAGCGCCGATCCCGGCGGCGCCCGGGCGCTGGAAACCGCGGACGAACGACTCCTCGCAATCAGCGATATTGCGCCGCAGCCGGACCGGCTGGATGCACTAGGCCCGGCTCCAACCAAGACCGGCGGCCTGCGCTATCTGGACACGGCGTTCAAGGATTTGGAGACGGCCGTCGATGGCGCCGATTCGACTCCATCGACCGATGCACGCAGCAGCTTTAAAAAACTGCAGGCGCTGCTCGATCCCGTTGCTGTGGACTGGAGCCGCTTCAAGAGTGGCGAACTGGCGCAGCTCAACCAGCAATTGAAGGCTGCGAACCTGGAACCGATCGCACCCTGAGACGATTCAGGATCGTGCGCCACAGCGGATGGCTTACATGTTGCGGCGATAGCGTCCGCCAACCTCGAACAGCGTCTGGGTAATCTGGCCCAGCGAGCAGACGCGCACCGCGTCCATCAGTACCTCGAAAATATTGCCGTTGTCGATCGCCGCCTGGCGCAGGCGCTGTTGCATCGCCGGTGCCGCTTCGGCGTTTTTGGCCCTGAATTCCGCCAGCCGCCGCAGCTGCGACTGCTTTTCATCGTCGGTGGACCGGGCCAGCTCGATTTCCTGCGGGACTCCATCGCCATGCGGATTGCGGAAGGTGTTGACGCCGATCAGGGGCAGCGAGCCGTCGTGCTTCTTGTGCTCGTAGTACAGGCTCTCTTCCTGGATTTTGCCCCGCTGATAGCCGGTTTCCATCGCCCCCAGCACGCCGCCGCGGCCGGCGATGGCCTCGAATTCCTTCAGCACGGCCTCCTCCACCAGATCGGTCAGCTCGTCGATGATGAAGCTGCCCTGATTGGGGTTCTGGTTCATGGCCAGGCCCCACTCGCGGTTGATGATCAACTGGATCGCCATGGCGCGGCGCACCGATTCCTCGGTGGGCGTGGTGACGGCCTCATCATACGCATTGGTATGCAGGCTGTTGCAGTTGTCGTAGATGGCGATCAGCGCCTGCAGCGTGGTGCGGATGTCGTTGAAGGACATCTCCTGCGCATGCAGGCTTCGTCCCGAGGTCTGTACATGGTACTTGAGCTTCTGCGCGCGCTCGTTGGCGCCATACTTGTTCTTCATCGCCACTGCCCAGATGCGCCGGGCGACGCGGCCGATGACCGAGTATTCCGGATCCATGCCGTTGGAAAAGAAGAACGACAGGTTGGGGGCGAAATCGTCGATGTTCATCCCCCGGGCCAGGTAGGACTCGACGTAGGTGAAGCCGTTGGCGAGGGTGAACGCCAGCTGCGAAATCGGATTGGCGCCGGCCTCGGCGATGTGATACCCGGAGATCGAGACGGAATAGAAGTTCTGCACCTGGTTGCGGACGAAGTATTCCTGGATGTCGCCCATCATTTTCAGCGCGAACTCGGTGCTGAAGATGCAGGTGTTCTGGCCCTGGTCTTCCTTGAGGATGTCGGCCTGAACCGTGCCGCGCACGGTGGACAGCGTGCGCGCCTTGAGTGCCTTATATTCCTGTGCATCCGGCGCCCGGCCCTGCTCCTTGGCGAACACCTCGAGCTGCTGGTCGATGGCGGTGTTCATGAACATGGCCAGGATCATCGGCGCGGGACCGTTGATGGTCATCGACACCGAGGTGGTCGGCGCGCACAGGTCGAAGCCGGAATACAGCACCTTCATGTCGTCCAGTGTGGCGATGGAGACACCGGAGTTGCCGACCTTGCCGTAAATATCCGGCCGCAGGTCCGGATCCCAGCCATACAAAGTTACCGAGTCGAAAGCCGTGGACAGGCGGTGCGCAGGCATGCCTTCGGAAACGCGCTTGAAGCGCCGGTTGGTGCGGAACGCATCGCCCTCGCCGGCGAACATGCGCGTCGGGTCCTCGCCCTCGCGCTTGAACGCAAATACTCCGGCGGTATATGGAAAATACCCCGGCAGGTTTTCCTTGAGCAGGAAGCGCAGGATTTCGCCCTGGTCCTCGAAGCGCGGCAGCGCCACCTTGCGGATCTTGCTGCCGGACAAGGACTCCTGCACCAGGCGGGTCCGGATCTCCTTGTTGCGGACTTTGACGACGTGTTCGTCGCCGCCGTATTGCGCCTGGATGGCCGGCCATTGCGCCAACAGTTGCCGGGGCTCCGCCGCCTGTTCTCCGTCCTTGGCCGCGATCAGCTCGTCGAACGCCGCGTCGGGCTTGCCGCTCTTGTCGAACAGCGTCTTGGCGATGCGCAGCGACTGGCGTTCCCTGGCGATCTGGGCCTGCCGCGCCGCGAACTTGTGATAGTCGCGGACGGATTCGGCGATTTCCGCCAGGTAACGCACGCGCTCCGGCGGCACGATCGCCCGCCCCAGGGTGGAGGCCTTGACCCGGACCTTCGGCAGCTTGCCGCATTCGAGCTTGAGCCCGTGTTCCTTCAACCTGGCGGACAGCGCCTGGTACAGCGCGGTGACGCCGTCGTCGTTGAAGCGGGAGGCCATGGTGCCGTAGACCGGCATGCTGTCCGGACTTTGCATGAAGCGTTCGCGGTTGCGCTGGTATTGCTTGCGCACATCGCGCAGGGCGTCTTCGGCACCCTTGCGGTCGAACTTGTTGATGGCGACGAAGTCGGCGAAGTCGAGCATGTCGATCTTCTCCAGCTGCGAAGCGGCGCCGAACTCCGGCGTCATGACGTAGAGCGAGGTGTCGACGAAAGGCACGATGGCGGCGTCGCCCTGGCCGATGCCGGAAGTCTCCACCACGATCAGGTCGAAACCGCTGAGCTTGCAGGCGGCCAGCACGTCCGGCAGGGCTGCCGAAAGCTCGGTGCCGGTGTCGCGGGTGGCCAGCGAACGCATGAAGATCCTGCCGTTCTGATCCGCGGACTCGATCGCATTCATGCGGATGCGGTCGCCCAGCAGGGCGCCGCCGGTGCGCTTGCGCGAGGGATCGATGGAAATCACGGCCACCCGCAGCCGGTCGTCCTGGTCCAGGCGCAGGCGCAGGATCAGCTCGTCGGTGAGCGAGGATTTGCCGGCGCCGCCGGTGCCGGTGATGCCCAGCACCGGGGTTTTGATCTCGGAGGCGGCGCTGAGAATGGCCTGGCGCACCGGCATCTGGTAACTCTGGTTCTCCAGCGCGGTGATGATGCGGGCGAGCTGCCGGCGGTCGCCGGAACGCAAGGCTTCGGCGGCCTTGGTCTCGTCCGGAGCCAGCGCGCAAAGGTCATAGTCGCTGCTGCGGATCACGTCGTCGATCATGCCCTGCAGGCCGAGCTTGGCCCCGTCTTCCGGCGAGTACAGGCGGGTTACGCCATAGGCCATCAGTTCCTTGATCTCGGAGGGGACGATCACGCCGCCGCCGCCGCCGAAAACCTTGATGTTCTCGCCGCCATGGGCGCGCAACAGGTCGATCATGTATTTGAAGAATTCGACATGGCCGCCCTGGTAGGAGGTGATGGCCACGCCTTGCACGTCCTCCTGCAGGGCGGCGTTGACGATTTCGCCCACCGAGCGGTTGTGGCCCAGGTGGATCACCTCGGCGCCGGACGCCTGCAGGATACGGCGCATGATGTTGACTGAAGCGTCGTGCCCATCGAACAGGGAGGTGGCCGTGACAAAGCGCACCTTGTTCCTGGCCTTGTAGGGCGCGAGCTTCGTGGCGATGGACAGGTCGTTCATGAAATGGCCCCAGAATGGTGCAACCGGATCCGATTATCCGCTTAACGAATCATTTTAGGTGCAGCCCGCCCCTGATTGAATGTCCGAATATACCGCACAAATCGAGAGAATTTGCCACACTACCGATTGGCTTGAGCAGCGTCCGGAGAACATGAAGTAGTGGCAAAAACCGCGGAAAAAGGAAGCATTTCCATTGCATTTGTGCGGGAGGCCCTGCTCTGCCTGAGCCGCCGCGGCCTGGATCCCGAGCCGTTCGCGCAGGCCTGCGGGATCGCGCCAAGCTTGCTGCTATCGGATGACGCCCGGGTCACCGCGGACAGCTTTGGCGCCCTGTGGCTGGCCATCGCCAGGGCCCTGGACGACGAATTCTTCGGGCTGGATTCACGCCGCATGAAAGTGGGCAGTTATGCCCTGCTGTGCCGGCTGGCGACGCAATGCGGCACGCTGAATGCGGCAATCGGCCGCATCGCCGAGTTCATGAACCTGATCCTGGACGACACCCGCGTGTTGTTCACGGTGAGCGGACCTGAAGCCAGCATCACGCTCGCCGATTCCCCTAGTGAAAGCACGGGGGACGAAAGCATCCGGATATTTGCCCACGAAACCCTGTTCGTGCTGATCCACGGCCTGATGTGCTGGCTGGTCAACCGCCGCATTCCCCTGCGCCACGCCCGCTTTGCGTACGCAAGGCCGGCCTGGAGCCCCGAGTACGGCCCGATCTTCTGTCACGACCTGGGCTTTGCCGCCCCGCAGACCCGCATCGTGTTCGGCTCCGCCTGCCTGCAGTCGCGGATCGTGCAGACTGCCCGCAGCCGGCGGGAATTCCTGAAGGGCGCCCCGGGAAATTTCCTGCTCAAGTACCGCGACCAAAAAAGCCTGGCCGCGCGCATCCGGCGGCGCTTGCGCAACACCCCGCCGGCCGAATGGCCCTCCTTCGATCGGCTCGCCGCGGAACTCGGCGTTGGCGCCTCAACCCTGCACCGCACGCTGCAGCGCGACGGCTCGCCCTTCCGCACGATCAAGGAAAGCCTGCGCCGCGACCTCGCCATCAAGCACCTGACGCATTCCGAAATGAGTATCGGCGACATTGCCGAAGCCTTGGGCTTCGCGGAGCCCAGCGCCTTCCATCGCGCCTTCAAGAACTGGACGGGTGTGCGGCCCGGCGAGTACCGCATCCGATCTATCGTAAATTCCTCCTTCAAAAGGCGGCTTTAGGAAAGGCCTGGGGCGACCTGGAAGCCGCATCGAAGCCGCCGGAACCTGGCTGCACGATCCAACGAAAAAGGCCGCATTTTCAGGACGGCCTTCTTGTTGAAAGCTTCATGAGTCCACGTATTGATCGATGCCGCTCTGGCCAGTGCTATTGGTAGGTCCTACGAGTGGAGACGCTTTTCCACTGGGGTCGCCCAGGCCAGCCTTTCCTAAAAAATGCGCGGCCGCTCGTTAGTTCCTTCGTGTGGTACATGGCGGCGTCGGCGTTATTGATCAACACTTGCCTTGACGTGCCATTCTCCGGATAAACCGCAATACCGATGCTGGCATTGATGGCGATATCAAGCCGTCCCATTTCGACCGGGACGGCGGTATCTTTCAGGATCGCATCGGCATTAAGCGACACCTATAATACCTATTAAAAACAATTACTTACGGCCGTAACTGCCAAACAGAATGCCAACTCTCACCCAAATCTGTGTGCTGCCTACTTTGCCTGACGCTCAACTTCAACGCCAAATTTGATGTCTGACAGGCACTCTGGTTAACTGGCGTTGGGCTTCATAGAAGTTTTATTCACGTTCCATCCAAACAAAGGAGATAAATTATGACTACGCTTGCAACTCGTATGCGGGAGTTATCAGACCTCGAAGGTTTTGACGTTGTCGTCAAAAACTTGGATGGTAGTCAAGCCGATCTCAAACAGAACGGACTGCCAGGTTATCCACACGAACGGAAAGCTAAAGGAACGACGACGGTGGCTGAGTGGAAAGCTCGGTTCGAAAAGATTTATCCGGGTTATACCTGCGACCTTTTGAATGGAGACGGAACCGAAGCCCACGGCAACACACAAGTTAACTCCGTACGCACGAGTTATGAGGAGCCTTAACCAACATCACCCCAGTGACTACGAATCAGTAGGCCTTTCTTTAGCGCCTTGACCCTGGGATTGCAAAGCCGCTAATAGGTCAATTCGCCGGTTTAAAATCAACACCTTGCAATGCTCGCCAGCAATTTAAGTAGCGCCAGTGACCGTCAATCGCGTAGCCTTTGGTTACGAAAAAGCTGCGGGAGTAGCGATGCTTCAAGATCAAAAGGTAATGGGGGCGGTGTCCAGAATTGTACAGCGCTCTGAACGGCAAGAAGACGCGCATAAAATTCTTGACACCTATGTTGATGTAGGCTTGCTTACTCAGCTACTGAACAACAACAACCAGATTTTTTACGGGCGTCGTGGGACCGGCAAGACGCACGTTATGAAGGTGCTCGGTTCGAAATTTAGCGATGAGGCCCGGAATTCCATTTGCTATATCGATGGACGCACATTAGGTAGCTCATCTCAGTTTAGTGATGATTCGCTTCCCATTGGCAAACGTTGCTTGGCGTTATTTCGTGACATTTTTATAACGGTCTATTATTCGCTACTTGAACGCATCGTAAATGAACCAACTTCGCACGCAAATGAAGCATTAAAAGAGCTTGACGTTCTTCTTTCGATAATCACTCAACCCGTTACCACATTGGTGCCGTCAAAGCATGCCAACGAGCATGCGGACGCTGCTGCCAGCAAACAAAAGGCGTCATTGAGCATTGCCTTATCCGGCGCTGTCGTGAAGGCCGGCGGCGCAGCAGAGGCAAGCCAGGAAGCCAATCGACGCGCTAGGTCATTTTTACTCCCGAGAGCCCTCGAAAAGCACCCTACTGTGCAAAAGCTCTTTGATGCCAGAGTCTTGCACCACATGCAACGAGGATATGCTGACAAGGACAAGCCAGGGGTCAGATACAACATATACGCGATTGATTACGGCACCTATGTTGATCTCATGGGCACTTCTAGAGAACCGGAGATTGCGCTAGGCTTCGACGAAGTCGGGCCGTCAGTGATTGTTCCGTTTGACGATAAACGCAGCATTCGCAGAATTGTCCTCGATGAGTCAATATTGCTTTAGACAGCTTTTTAGGAAATGCACTGATGCAGGAGCGTTGTGCACATCGTCCATAGCCCGCAGTCCTTCGACCGGCATGGCCATTGTTGACTCTCCTCCTCCCTCCCCCACATCTTTGCCGCCGCCTTGCTTCCATGACGCAAGGTCAGTTAGGGTTAAAACTCGGGTGACATCAGAGCTACGTGAGTGACTATGAGCGCGGCCACCGCAGACTGGACTGGGTCGCGGTGGAAGAAACCTTGAACGTCTGCGAGTGCGATATCGTTATGTTTGCCATGACCTACGCCGCCGCCACGCGCTCGGTGGAGGAGGAGTAGAGGCGAGAGACAAGTGAACGCGGAGAGCGATGCCTGGATGCGGTTGATATGCTCCGCTTTTTTGCCGGGTTTCGGCGGCAAACGGACCCAATTTAAAGTCGCATTTGACGCTCGGCTTTTTGATCTGCCAAGCCCAGGCGAAGGCTAAGAGGAATTATCTCCTCCAAACAATTAACTTAATATTTTTAATGACTTACGTTTCTGGACGTTTTATAAATAGATTACCTAAGTGATTGATTAATATTATTTATTTCTATCTACCCTGACCTAACTTACCCAGGAAGCAAAAAGGCCGCCTTTTAGAGGCGGCCTTTTCGTTAAAACCTTCGTAAGTCCTTGATTTTCCTGGCTCCCCGAGTTGGACTCGAACCAACGACCCGCTGATTAACAGTCAACTGCTCTACCGGCTGAGCTATCGGGGAATTCGGCAGGATGCGTATTTTATCCAAAGGGCACGACAACGCAATCTTTTTTGGGTGGTTTTTCCTATCTGGCGATTGCCGCGATGCGCTCCAGGCACTTTTCCAGGACCTGGTCGCTGGTGGCGAAGGACAGGCGCAAATGCCCCGGCGTGCCGAAAGCCGAGCCGGGGACCAGGGCCACCAGGGCCTGCTGCAAGAGCAGTTCGGACAGCGCGAGATCGTCTTTCACTCCGAGCCGTGCGATGAGGCCGTCGACATTGGGAAACGCGTAGAACGTGCCGTCCCCCGGCTGGCAGCTGATGCCGGGGATGCGGTTGAGGCCGGCCACCAGCAGGTCGTGGCGGCGCTTGAAGGCCACCGTCATTTCCGCCACGCAGGCCTGGTCGCCGTTCAGCGCCGCCTCCGCCGCCACCTGGGAAATGGAACAGGGGTTGGAGGTGCTCTGGCTCTGGATGTCGCTCATCGCCGTGATCAGCGGCTTGGGGCCGCAGGCCCAGCCCAGACGCCAGCCGGTCATGGCGTAGGTTTTGGACACGGCGTGGATCACCACCGTGCGCTCGTACAGGTCCGGGCAGGCATTGAGGATGTTGGCGAACGGCTCAGCCGTCCACAGGATTTTCTCGTACATGTCGTCGGTGGCGATGACGATGCGCGGATGCCGGCGCAGCACCTCGCCCAGCGCCGCCAGCTCGGCCTTGCTGTAGGCCATGCCGGAGGGGTTGGAGGGGCTGTTGAGGAAGATCAGGCGGGTGCGCGGGGTAATGGCGGCCTCGAGCTGGGCCGGCGTGATCTTGAGCCGCGTCTCCGGGGTGGTTTCGATGATCACCGGCTCGCCATCGGCGAGCAGCACCATGTCCGGATAGCTGACCCAGTACGGGGCCGGCACGATCACCTCGTCGCCGCTGTTGAGCAGGGCCTGGCACAGGTTGTAGCAGGCCTGCTTGCCGCCGCAGGACACCAGGATCTGCGCGGCGCTGTATTCCAACCCGTTGTCGCGCAGGTGCTTGGCGGCCACGGCCTTCTTCAGGCTGGGGGTGCCGCCCACCGCGGTGTACTTGGTGAAGCCGTCGCGGATGGCCTTCTCGGCCGCGGCCTTGACGTGCGCCGGGGTGTCGAAGTCCGGCTCCCCCGCCCCCAGCGACAGCACGTCCTTGCCCTGCGCTTTCA
>CAJCJI010000085.1 GCA_903970595.1 Verrucomicrobiota bacterium | reverse complement strand
GGCCGGCAGCGGCGTCCCCGCGGCAGCGGGCCGGTCACCGATGCGCGCGCGCTGCGTACCCGCCAGGCCTTGCACAGCGCATTGCTGTCCTTGATTGCCCGCAGGCAATTCGAAGAACTCACCGTGCGCGACATCGCCGCCGAAGCGGGCGTGGGTTACGCCACCTTCTTCCGCCATCATTCCTCGAAGGCCCAGTTGCTCAACGAGGTGGCCAAGGAGCAGGTCGGAAACCTGGCCGCCAATGCCCTACCGCTGGTGGAAGGGTTTTCCCCGCGCGCGGCCTGTGTGCTGTTGTGCCGCTTCGTGAACCAGCAGAGGGGACTATGGTCGACCCTGCTCACCGGCGGCGCCGCCGGCCCGCTGCGGCAGGAGTTCATTCGCCTGGCGCGCGAACATAGCCGGGTGCGGTCCAGCCCCTGGCTGCCGGTCGATCTCGGCTCGACCCATGGTGTTTCGGCCACGATCGAGATCCTGGCCTGGTGGCTGCGCAATCCCGGACAGCAGTCGGCCGACCAGATCGCAGAAATCCTCTATCGCCTGGTGGTGCAGCCCTTGATGGCCGGGTCTTTCCCGGTAGCGCCCTGATTCATTTTCCGCGGCTCGGCCTTTTCGAGCCGATCACGCCGAGTGCGGGCGTCACCACCAGGCGGTCGAGAATCTCGGCAATCTGCTCTTCGCTGGATTCTCCCTTCGGCCGGCGCAGCCACCAGGCGAGGATCTCGGTGGTGGCGGCGACCCCATATACCGCCCCGAGTCCCACCGGCAGCCAGCCGCTGGTTTGAATGTGGCTGGCGCCTTCGCTAGACAGCCGGATGAACTCCTCGCGCACGGTGCCGGATGCACCGCCGGTCAGCAGCGCCCTCCAGGTCGCGCGGTGCTGGCCCACGTATCGGCACAGCGCCACGCAGGCAATGCGCGTGTTGCTTGCGTCCAGCAGGGGCAAGGTCACTTTCATCAAATGCCCGACCTGCTCGGCCGCGACCTCGTTGAGCAATTCCTCCTTCGAAGCGTGATGGCGGAAGAAGGTGGCGTAGCCCACCTGGGCCTTGCCGACGATTTCGCGGATGGTGATCTTGTCGAACTGTTTGCGCTCGAGCAGTTCGAGGAGCGCGTTATGCAGCGCCTCGCGCGTGCGCAGCATGCGCGGGTCGGTAACAGTGGAGGGCAGTGCCGGACCGCGGCGGTGTGCATTCGCGTTCATCGTCTGTTGTTCTTTTGCGGCCTGCGGGAATTCGGTTGGCGACAAGCAGCACGAGTCTGCGTGAATGCATGAGGCTTCGTCCAGCCCCGCAAGCTCGCTTCGCCCCTGGCCGGATCATCGGCCTGTGTTGACAAACAAAATTATTATGAGACATATTGGATCATATTGTTGAGGGGCGGGTACGCGTGCCGGCACTGGGCCCTATGGGTTTAAGGCATTGGTGTGGAAAAGGATCATCGAAGGCGCCTGGGCGGAGTCAATACTGCTGACGGTTGGGCTGACCAATACGATTGACGGCATTGCCGGCGATTGCAGCGGTGTCTGATCCAGCGGAGGCGGTGCGGCACTGCGGCGGTCCGGCTTGCCGGATGGTGCGGCATCCGGGCTCGACAGGCTCAGGGTGAGCCTTGCGCCCGGCGCGTGATCGATTCGGCGAGAACACGGCCTGAGAGCCGTGCGCGGCGGCTTATGTCGGAGGAGGAGAACCTCATGAAGAGAGCAGTTGCCCTTGCGGCCCTGTCTGTAGCGGCAGGGTCATGGAGTGCGGCGGACGCCGCGGACCCGCCTGCCGCGGACGCGCAGGCCGCGGGCACGCCCGAAGCGCCCCCGGCGTCGCAGCCGGCCGCGGCTGAGGCAGCAGCCATTCCGGTGGCTCCGCAGGCCGCACAGCCGGCGCCGCAGGAAGCGCAGGGCCTCGAAACGGTCATCGTGACGGCCCGCCGCAAGGCGGAAAACATCCAGGATGTGCCGGTCGCCATCTCGGCCATGAGCGACCAGGACCTCAAGCGCGAGCAGATCAACAGCCCGCAGGACCTGCAGGGGCGCGTGCCATCGCTGGTGGTCGGCAGCGACAGCCAGATGCGCAACACCGAAACCCCGACCATCCGCGGCCAGGGTGCCCAATATGGCACCAGTCCCGGCGTGGTCATCTACTTTGCCGAGGTGCCCCAGCCCTCCGATCCCGTCGCCAGCAACCAGGGCGGGCCGGGCAAGTTCTTCGACCTGTCCACCGTGCAGGTTCTCAAGGGCTCGCAGGGCACCTTGTTCGGCCGCAATACCACCGGCGGCGCCATGCTGCTCGAACCGCACAAGCCGGAAAAAGATTTCTCCGCCTCGCTCGAAGCGGGAGGCACCACCTACTCCGGCTACAACTCCGAAGGCGTTCTCAACCTGCCCTTGTTCGACAAGACCCTGCTGCTGCGCGCCGGGGCGCAATACTACGAGCGCGGCGGCTTCACCCACGACGTGGCCAGCGGCGTGGACTACGACAACAAGCGCTACGGCACGGCGCGCCTGGGGATCACCTGGCGGCCCACCGACCTGATCGACAATTACCTGCTGGGCTACTACACCGGCAGCCACGACAACGGCACCGGCACCGTGATCCAGAACATCAACAAGACCGGCCTCAACCAGGCGATCCCGTCCGCGATCGGGCTCGGCGTGCTGTCCCATATTGCCGGACTCGACCTGACCCAGACGACCAATCTCGGCTGCCTGCTGCTGGACATCTACGGGCCGTCGAGCAATTGCGGCCAGGACATCCTGGATGCGCAGCAGGCGCGGGGACCGCGCCAGGTGCAGCTCAGCGCCCATCCGGACGACATCCTCAAGACCGGGGCCGCCGTCGATCAATTCACCCTGCGCCTGGCTGAAGAACTGACGCTGCGCAACATCGCCAGCTACTCCTCCTTCCGGCATCACTATCGCTGGGACAACGACGGCTCACAGGCGGCGTTCAACGACTTCGTCAATCCCGGCGACGTCGACGAGGCGGATCTGCACACCTACACCGAGGAGCTGCAGCTGCAAGGCAGGGCCTTCGACGGCTGGCCCGCATTCGTGGTCGGCGGCTACTACGAATATACGAAATCCTCGGGCACCATCGACGGGTCGGAGTTGTTTATCGAGAGCGTGCTTCAGCAATACTCGGAGACCAAGCGCTCCTACGCCCCGTTTGCCCAGGCCACCTACGATTTCGGCGGCCTGTTCGACGCGCTTTCGGGCCTGAGCCTGACGCTGGGCGCGCGCTATACCTCGGACAGCACCGCGGCCCAGGCATTCCTGCGGGAAACCGCATTGGGGATTTACAACACGGTCGATCTGTCCCACCCCGCCGGAAGCAAGGACTCCGCGCCGACCTATACCGCCGGCCTGGACTACAAGTTCGGCGCCAACCTGGTGTACGGCAAAATCAGCCGCGGCTACAAGAGCGGCGGCGTCAGCATCATTGCGGTCAATCCGGCGCACTACACCTTCAATCCGGAGTACGTCACCAACTACGAACTGGGCCAGAAGTCCGACTTCGAGATCGGCAGCACGCCGGTCCGTATCAATACGGCGGTCTATTACACCGGCTACAGCGACCTGCAGAAGGGAGGTACCGATAGTTACTCACAGCCGGACTCGGTCAACCTGATCCCGGAATTGGGCGAGGCCACCTACAATGTCGGCAAGGCTTGGCTCGCCGGCTTCGAGTTCGAAGGGTCGATCCAGCCGTTCCGCGGCTTCAACCTGGTCTCGACCTACGGCTACACGCAGGCGCAGTACAGCCAGTTCACTTTGCTCTATTCGGGCGCCACCGAACAGCTGGATTGCACCGGCCAGCAAAAATACAGCGGCAGCGTACTGCAGCTCAGCTGCATCCCGTTCCAGACCACACCGCACAACCAGTTCAGCCAGTCCGCGCGTTACCTGCTGCCTCTGGACCCCTCGATCGGCGACGTGGAGGCCTCAGCGACGTACACCTGGACCGACCGCCAGTACAGCGCGTCGACCACCCTGCCGCAGGACGAGCCGGGTTCCTGGCTGCCTTCACACGGCCTGCTCAATGCCAGCCTCAGCTGGAGCAGAATCTTGGGCTCGGGCTTCGACCTGCAGCTGTTCGGCACCAATCTCACCGACAGGCTCTATCGAATCTCCAACAGCAATCAGTGGCATCTGACCTATGTGCAAAGCTCGATCTTTTCCGAGCCTTGCTTCGCCGGCGCGCAGTTGAGCTACCGCTGGGATTGATCCGTCCGAGCGGCCGGCATTCGGGCATTTTTGATTTGGATGCATGCAACTCCCCTCTCCCGCTTGCGGGAGCCCGCAGCCACCGGGCTGCCGGGTTGAAGGGGCTGGGGGAGAGGGGCTGTTCCCGCGCGGTCGCCTCAGGGATTGGGTGCCAGTACCTGCCCCAGGCGGGCCAGATAGTAGGGCGG
>CAJCJI010000084.1 GCA_903970595.1 Verrucomicrobiota bacterium | reverse complement strand
GCGGACAGGCGCTCGCGCGCCGCCCGCAGCTTCTCGCGCGCTTCCTGCACCGCGGTACGCGTCGCCTCCACCTGGGCGGCCTGCTCGGCGATCGGCGCATCCAGCTCCTCGCCGGCGGCGCGGCGCGCGCTGCGCTGCGCCTCCGCCGCTTCGATCTGCTCGGCAAGGGAGCGCAGCGCCTGCTCCACCGTGGCCAGGGCGCTGTTGTGGCCGGCCAGCTGCACCTGGGTCTGCCCCCGCTGCTGCACTGCGGACTGCGCCGCGCTGCGGGCGCCCTGCAAGGCCTCGCGCGCCGCTTGCAGGGTGCGGTTGCGTTCGCCGCGCTCGGCATGCAGCCGCTGCGCGGTGTCTTCCAGGCCGACCAGGCGGGCTCGGGCCGCTTCCAGCTCCTGCCCCTGCTGCCCGGCCTGCGCCGCCAGCGCCTCGATTTCCTGGCCGAGCGCGAGCAGCCGCGCCTCGGTCTGCTCCAGGCGCACCGCCTGGGCCTGGCGCTCGGCCATGCGCTGCGCCTGCCGCAAGCGGGACTGGTCGGCGCGTTGCACCAGGCTGCGCCGGTCGTTTTCCATCTGTGTTTGGCGGGCGCGCAGCTGGTTTAGTTCCGACTCGCGCGCCTGCACTTCGCCGCTGTGCTGCTCCACCTGGGTCTTGAGCTGCTTGAGCAGCAGGCCGCGGGCGATGACGCCGGAATGGGCCGGGTCCAGGCGCGGATAGCGCAGCCAGGCGCGGCCGCGCCAGATGCCGTCGGCGGTGATGACCGAGCCGCCCGGGGTCAGCTGGCCGGCGATGGCAATGGCCTCTTGCGCGTCGGCCGCAACGCAGATGTGGGACAGCCAGTCGAGCACCGCCGCGGGGCCCTGCACCTTGGCCGCCAGGGTACCGGCCTCGGCAAAGCCGCTTTCGCCGTGCAGCAGCAGGGCGCCCGCCTTGGGGCCGGCCGGCTGAGACTGCTGCATGGCACTCCAGTCCGGCAGCAGCGGCGCCTGCAGCAGGCCGCTCAGCACATGCTCGACCGCGGCCTCCCAGCCGGCTTCCACCTGCAGCGCGGAAGCCAGGCGCGGCAATCCTGCCCAGCCATGGTCACGCAGCCAGCCGGTGAGTTCGGCGTCGTCCTCGCGCAGCGCCGCCTGCTGCAGGGTTTCCAGCGAGGCCAGGCGGCCGCGCGCGCTTTGCAGCGCCTGGCGCGACTCGTGCAGCACCGTTTCCACCGCCGCGCGCTGGTCGCGCAGGGCCTGCAGCTCGCGATCGGCGCCGTGCAGCGCGGTCTGGGCCTGGCCCAGTTCGGCGTCGAGCGTTGCCAGTTCGGCGTCGGCCGCCGACAGAACGGCCTGGATCGGCGCCGCGTCCAGGCCGCCGTGCTCGCCTTGCAGGCGCCGCAGGCGCTCGTCGATCTGCGCGCCCGCGCGTTCCAGGCCCTGCACGTGCACGCGCTCGCCTTCCGCCTCCAGCAGCGGCGCCTGCGAGCGCTGCGAGAACTCTTCCCAGCGCGCCTGCTCGTCGGCCAGCGCCTCTTCGGCCGCGGCGAGGCGGCCCTGGCTGGCCTGTTCCAGCGCCTCGGCCTCCGCCACGCGCGACTGCGCCGCGCTGACCGAACCGGTGAGGCCCTGCTGGCGCTGCTGCTCCAGCTGCCGCCGGCGCGACAGTTCGGCCAGCTGCGACTCCAGCTGCTCCAGCTCGCGCACCCGCAGGTGCTTCATTTCCCTGGCGTGGGCCAGGTTCTGTTCCTGGCGGGCCAGCGCCGCCTCGGCTTCGTAGACCTGGGCCTGTTCGGCGTTCAGTCCGCTGCCGGCCTCGCGCAGGGCCAGCTCGCCGGCGCTGCGCGCCTCCTCGGCGGCAAGCACGGCGGCGCGTGCCGCCTCCAGCTGCTGCTCGTGCTCGGCGATGGCGCCTTCCTGCAGCTGGGCCTGGGTATCCAGGGCGCGCAGCCGCAGCAACAGGACCTCCGCTTTAAGCCTGCGCTCCTCTTCCTTGAATTGCTTGTATTTTTCGGCGTTGGAGGCCTGCCTGGCCAGGACTTCGAGCCTCGCGGTAAGTTCGCCTTCCAAGTCCTGCAGCCGCGACAGGTTTTCGCGCGTCTGGCGGATGCGGGACTCGGTCTCGCGGCGGCGCTCGCGGTACTTGGAGATGCCGGCGGCCTCCTCCAGCCACTGCCGCAGCTCTTCCGGCTTGGCCTCGACCATGCGCGACACCATGCCCTGCTCGATGATGGCGTACTGGTTCTTGCCGCCCAGGCCGGTGCCGAGGAACAGGTCGGTGACGTCGCGCTTCAGGCACTTCTGGCCGTTGAGGTAGTACTGCGAGCCGCCGTCGCGGGTCAGTTCGCGCTTCACCGCGATCTCGGCGTAGGCCGCGTACGGCCCGGCGATCTGGAAATCGCTGTTGTCGAACTGCAGTTCGACGCTGGCGCGGCCGGCCGGCTTGCGGGTGCGCGAGCCGTTGAAGATCACGTCCTCGGTTTCGGTGCCGCGCAGGTTCTTGATGCTGGTTTCACCCAGCACCCAGCGCACGGCGTCGATGATATTGGACTTGCCGCAGCCGTTCGGGCCGACGACGGAGGTGAGCCTGCTCGGCAGAGGCAGGCTGCTGGGATCAACAAAAGATTTGAACCCGGCGAGCTTGATTCCGGATAAGCGCATGTGCTGCTTTGGAGGTTGAATTGGGCGCTGCTGCGCATCGCCCAACTATTAAAATTTATGGAATCGGTAGTTTAAAGGATTGCAGGCGTATGAACAGTCGCTAGCCTGCTTTTGGCAGAATAGACACCATGCCGACCAAATCAAGCAAAAAACTCGAGACCTTTCCTAATCCTAATCCGGATCGCGCTTTTGCGATCCGGATCAGGATGCCGGAATTCACCTGCCTGTGCCCGATGACCGGGCAGCCGGATTTCGCCACCCTGTACCTGGAATACGTGCCCGCGCGGACTTGCGTGGAGCTGAAGTCGCTCAAGCTCTACATCTGGAGCTTCCGCGACGAAGGCGCCTTCCACGAGGCGGTGACCAACCGCATCCTCGACGACCTGGTGGCCGCCACCCGGCCGCGCTTCATGCGCCTCACGGCGGTGTGGAACGTGCGCGGCGGCATCTACACCCATGTGACCGCGGAACACAACGGTCGGGGTTGGAAGCCGGGCACCTCGCTGCCGCCGGCGGCCTGGCATGTCGATCCCACCGGCGCTGGGCAGACTCCGGCGCCCTGATCGCCCTGAGGCTTATCACTCTCAGCTTCGACCATACCCAGCATTCACCGGAGTCCCGAATGACCGCGAACATGAGTTTTTCCGAATTGCTGGACTGGCAGTGGAGCCGTTACGAGGCCAATCACCGCAACCGCAACAACCTGCTGATCCACATCATCTGCGTGCCGCTGTTCTGGATCGGCGCGCTGAACTTCGTGGTGCCGCTGCTGTTCGCCGGCCTGCTGCACGCCCTGGGCGGCGTCATCCTGATGAGCCTGTCGCTGTTCCTCCAGGGCAAGGGTCACGAAATGGAAGCCAATGCGCCGGAGCCATTCCAGAGTGCCCGCGAATACGTGCGGCGCGTCGTCGCCGAGCAGTTCGTGACCTTTCCACGCTTCGTGCTGAGCGGCGGCTGGTGGAAGAATTTCAACGCAGCCGTGTAGAAACGCACACGGCGAGGAACCTCAACTACCTTGTATCGGATGGAGGGGGCACCTCACGGGCGAAGCTTGGCCGGCAGGCAAGCACGCCTGTAGCCCCGCCTTCCGCCATCTGCCCGCTCGAGGCGGCGGCGCGGGGCAGCGGACTTTGGGCTTTCATGGGATTTGCGGCGCTTGGTGTCCGTGATGGATGGCTGCGGTATGCACCGGCTTGGCGTTCCGCTTCGAGGCAGGAAGTGACCCGGATCAAGGTACCGGCGTCGACGACCACAGCCGCGTTCGTTTACAGGGCCTTTACAAAATTCGGCCATTGCGACCGGACGCGGCAGCGGCACAAGCGGCCAGCGCAGAGCATCCCGTCAGGAATCGAACGAATACCGGAGCAGCAAGTACCGCCGATGCTCAGGCCGCCGCGGCGATCCTGATTTCCGCCTCGAACCCGCCGCCTGCGCGGTTGCGGAATACGACGTCGCCGCCGCAGGCTTCGACGCAGCGCCGGACGATGGCCAGGCCCAGGCCGCTGCCGCCGCTGTCGCGGTCGCGTGAAACCTCGGGCCGGAAGAAGGGCTCGCCCAGGCGCGGCAGCGCGGCTTCCGGCACCCCCGGTCCGCGGTCCCGCAGCAGGATCTGCACTGTGGCGCAGGCGCGCGCCGCGCTCAGTTCGACCGGCGCCGGGGCGTCGCCGGCGTAGCGCAGCGCGTTGCGCACCAGATTGGCGATGGCGCGCTCGAGCAGGGCGCTGCGCGCACGCACCCGCAGTTCGTCGGCGAGGTCGAGGCACAGCCGTTGCTGCGGATCTTCGCGCTGCAGCACCCGCAGCAGCAGGGGGCGCAGTTCCAGCGCCGTGATCGGTTCGCGTTCGGCCTCCACCGCGGTGCGGGAATACAGCAGCAGCTCGTTGAGCAGGTGCGACATCTGCTGTGCTTCTTCCTGCACGTCCTGCAGCAGGTGCCGGGCGTCCTCGCCGAGGCGCGACTCGAGAATGCCCAGCCCCAGTTGCATCCGCGCCAGCGGCGAGGTCACTTCGTGGGCGACGTCGGCCAGGAACTGCTTCTGCCCCAAGACGTAGCTCTGCAGGCGCTGGGCCATGCGGTTCACCGAATCGGCCAGGCGGCCCAGCTCGTCGCGCCGGCGGGTTGGCACGCGCGTCTCGAAGCGGCCCGCGGCGATGTCGCGCGTCGCGCTGGTGAGGCGCACCACGGTGCGCGTGATGCCCCAGATGAACGGCCACCACAGCAGGGCCGACAGGGCGATCACCAGCAGTGCGAACAGCAGCCACTCGGTGACGCCGAGAAAACTCAGCAAGGCCGGCAGCCCGGAGGCGCGAACGCGCAGGAACAACGGCCGGGCCGGCTGGCCGCTGCGTTCCAGCACCGCGGGGATGCGCAGCTCGTAGTCGCTGAGGGAATAGGGATGGCTGATGGCGATGAGATTGTGGCGCATGCGGCGCACCGCAAAGGGCGGCGGCTCCAGCGAACCGGGGCCGTCGCCGAAGGCAGGAGGGCCGCGCATGCCGGGAGGCTGCGGCGGCGGCCCTGACGTTTGTGCGTGGACAAGCGGCCCGGCGAAGAGAGCTGCG
>CAJCJI010000083.1 GCA_903970595.1 Verrucomicrobiota bacterium | reverse complement strand
GGCGGCAGGCCTGGGGGCGGCGGACGGCGGCCGCAGCGGAGTACGCGGCCGGTGCGGCGCTGATTTTCTGCGTTTCCGTTTGAAGATTGAGGTTCCGCGCGCGGCTCATTTTCGCGGCGTCATGCACGCGCGGCGAACCCAGGATTTCAGGCCATACCCTCCGCTACCTACCCCTCACCCTAGCCCTCTCCCCCAAGGGGAGAGGGGACTGGTAGTAGGGCGGGCTGACGTGAGCGGCAACAAGGCCTCCAACCGGTCCACCGCCGCAAACTCCTCGATTACCCGCTTGGGCTGGGACGAATCCGGATGCCGGATCGCCAGCACCATGCCCAAGCCGAAGGCACGCGCCGTGCGCAAAACCGGCAGGCTGTCGTCGACGAACAACGCCCGCTCCGGCTCGAAGGGATATTGCGCGAGCAGGGCCGGCCAGAAGCGCGGATCTTCCTTGGGTGCGCCGAAGTCATGGGCGCAGACGATACGGTCGAAGTGCCCGGCCAGGCCGGTTTGCTCCATCTTCAGCTGCCAGCTATGGCGATGCGCGTTGGTCACCAGCCACAGGCGGCGGCCGCTGGCGCGCACGGCGTCCAGGAAGGCGCGGCTGCCGGGGAGCACGGCGATGTGCTGGCGCACAGTCACCTTGAGCTGCGCCACATCCAGGCCGGTGAGGCGGCTCCAGTGGTCCAGGCAATACCACTCCAGCCGGCCCTGCAGCCCGGAGTAGTGGGGCTCCAGCCGCAGGCGCGCCTGCTCCAGGCCGATGCCCTGGGCCTGGGCGTAGTGCTGCGGCAGCAGGTCGCGCCAGAAGTAGGTGTCGAAGGCCAGGTCCAGCACGGTGCCGTCCATGTCCAGCAGCACCTGGTCGATGCGGCTCCAGTCCAGCACTTGGGCAGCGGCGGTATCCATGCCGCTATGATAATCCCAGGCCCTTCGCGCCTTTGCGAAAATCCGTGGCACCGATGCGGTATGCCAAAGCTGAAACTTGGGAGCGCCCGATGAAACGCCCGGCACAGGCCTCGTTTCGCCTGCGCGTCGAGGACACGCTGCGCGAGCTTGGCGCGGACCCGGCGCTGCTGCGCGCACGCGGCCTGCTGCTGTTTGCCGACGTGCGGCAGCTGCGCTGCGTGGGCCTGGGCACCGACGGGCGCGACAAGTTCCTGGCGCCGCGGGCCGCCGCCGCCTGGCTGGCGATGCGCGAGGCGGCGGCCGACGAGGGCGTGGAACTGCTGCTGATCTCCGCCTTCCGCAGTTTCGACTTCCAGCTGGCGCTGATCCGCGGCAAGCTGGCCAAGGGCCGCTCCATCGCGGAGATCCTGACCGTGAACGCCCCGCCCGGCTGCAGCGAGCACCACAGCGGCCGGGCGCTGGACATCGGCGCGCGCGATACGCCGGCGCTGGAGGAGGCGTTCAAGGACACCGCGGCCTACGCCTGGCTCGCGGGTAATGCGAACCGCTTCGGCTTTGGCTTGTCCTATCCACGCGGCAATCGTTACGGGTATCTTTACGAGCCCTGGCACTGGTGCTGGAAGCCAGGTGCCGAAAAAGGCGCTGCCCTCGATGGCGGCGACGGCTGAAACAGACTTTAAAGATTCCGGGCTTTCATCAATCTGGCGAGGAGGCGGAAATGGATGCTCTCGCAACTGTGCAGCCGGCAATGGATTTCGGCCGCGCCGCCGGCGACCGGGCCCGGCACCGCGCCGGCTTTCCGCCCTCGCTGTTCGAGCGCCTGTGCGAACTGGGCCTGGGCATCCCGGGTCAGCGGGTGCTGGACCTGGGCACCGGCACGGGCGTGCTGGCCCGCGGCTTCGCCCGCAGCGGCAGCCTGGTGGCGGGGCTGGACATCGCGCCGCTGCTGCTGGAGCAGGCGCGGGCGCTGGACCGTGCCGAGGATCTGCAGATCGAATACCGCGTCGCCCGGGCCGAGGCCACCGGCTACCCGGATGCGCTGTTCGACCTGGTCAGCGCCGGCCAGTGCTGGCACTGGTTCGACCGGCCGCTGGCGGCGGCGGAAATCCGCCGGGTGCTGCGTCCGGGCGGGCGCGTGCTGATCGTGCATTTCGACTGGCTGCCCCTGCCCGGCAACGTGGCCGCCGCCACCGAAGGCCTGATCCTGAAGCACAATCCGGCCTGGCACCTGGCCGGCGGCAGCGGCCTGCATCCGCGCTGGTTTGCCGACCTGGCGCAGGCCGGCTTCGACGAGCTGGAGTCGTTTTCCTACGACGAGACGGTCAGCTTCACCCACCAGGCCTGGCGCGGCCGCATCCGCTCCAGCGCAGGCGTTGCCGCCAGCCTGCCGCCGGAGCGGGTGGCGCTGTTCGACCAGGAGCATGCGCAGCTGCTGGCGCGCAGCTTTCCGCTCGAACCTCTGCGTATTCCGCACCGGCTTTTCGCGCTGATCGGGACGCGGTCTTAAAAGCAAAAAGCAATCTCGCGCAAAGCCGCAAAGCCGCCAACAAAAGCTTTTGATTTTTTTGCGGCTTTGCGTCTTTGCGCGAGTACGCTTTTGACCAAGCTCAGGAAAGCTTCACTTCCGAAAAATCCCGTGCCTGCGGGTGCTGCGGAAACGGCCTGGCCCGCGCGTCGCGCAGCAGCTGGCAGGTGTGCAGGCCGGCGCTGCGCGCCGCGTCCAGTTCCTCGCCGATGTCGGACAGGAACAATACCGCCTCACCCGGCAGGGCCAGCTCGTCGAGGATGGCGCGGTAGGAAGCTTCCTCGCGCTTGGCGCCGATGCGCGTATCGAAGTAACCCGAGAACAGCGGGGTGAGGTCGCCGGCATCGGAGTGGCCGAAGATCAGCTGCTGCGCTTCGACCGATCCGGAAGAGTAGATGTAGAGCCGCTTGCCTTGGCTCTGCCACAGCTGCAGGTAGACCGGCGTATCCGGGTAGACGTGGCCCTTCAGCTCGCCGTCGGAGTAGCCCACCGCCCAGATCATGCCTTGCAGGGTTTTCAGCGGGGTGAGCTTGCGGTCCTCGTCGATCCAGCGTTCCAGCACGTCGGCGGCGTCCTCCCAGGTCAGCTGGCGCCCTTCCAGCCGCGCCGTCTCGTGCAGCTGCGCCGCGACCTCGGGGCGGTTGGCATAGGCGCGCAGGAACGGACGCAGCTTGGCCCGGGCATAGGGAAACAGGGACTGGTGGACGAAGTCGATCGAGGAGGTGGTGCCCTCGATGTCGGTGACGATGGCTTTGATCATGGCCGGCGGATTTTGACACCAAGTGATGAAGGGCTGAAAACACGACGGCCGCCTTGCGGCGACCGTCGGCACTGCAAAAGATCGTTCAGGCGGCCTTTTGCAGGTGGTAGTGCGGCTCTTCCATGCGCGGGAAGCGGTCGGCGATCTTGTCGCCGGTGTAGTTCGCCACCCAGCCTTCCGGGGTGATGAACAGGCGGATGGCCTTGAATTCGGGCTGCGGGCCCATGTCGAACCAGTGGCGCACCAT
>CAJCJI010000082.1 GCA_903970595.1 Verrucomicrobiota bacterium | reverse complement strand
CATGTAGATTCCGCCGGGGGAGAGAACGTGGAGATCGAAAGCGGAGCCGTGGCCGTCGTAACCGGTGCCAGCCGTGGGGCTGGTAGAGGGATTGCCGTGGCCCTGGGCAGCCACGGCTGCACCGTGTATGTCACCGGCCGCAGCGAGAAGAAAGGCGACGCGGCGCTGCCCGGAACCATCCACGAGACGGCGGAAGCCGTCACCGCCGCGGGCGGCAGAGGCATCGCGGTGCGTGTCGATCACTCGGACGATGCGCAGGTCAAGGCACTGTTCGACCAGGTGCAGCGCGAACAAGGCCGGCTCGACATCCTCGTCAACAACGCCTGCCTGGTCCGCGACGAGGTGATGCATCCGTTGAGCTTTTGGCAGAAGCCGCTGGAAATCGTCGACATGCTCGACGTCGGCCTGCGCAGCGGCTACGTGGCGAGCTATTACGCGGCGCCGCTGATGGTGGCGCGGCAACAGGGCCTGGTGATTTTCACCTCGGCATCGGGCGCGGTGCACTACGTGTTCGGCCCGGCCTACGGCGCGCACAAGGCCGGCGTGGACAAGTTCGCCGCCGATATGGCAGTGGACTTCAAGCCTTTCGGGGTCGCCGCGTTGTCCATCTGGATGGGCCCGCTGCTCGCCGAACGCCTGCAGGCGCTGATCGAGGCCGACCCGAACAAATACGGGAAATTCGGCGAAACGGCCGAGACTCCGGAATTCACCGGCCACATCATCTGGGCGCTCTACAAGGACCCAGACCTGATGGAAATGAGCGGGCTGACGGTGATCGGCGCGGAAATGGCGGTGAAGTACGGCATCAAGGACGCGGGCGGGCGGCAGCCTCCGTCCTATCGCACCACGCACAAGGTGGAGCCGCGCCTCCAATATCCGAACATCGTTCGATGACGTCCATGACATAGGGCGCTTCACCCGATCCCCGGCGGCTCGACCCGCGCACGGGAAACCACAGGAGAAGATCATGAGCGATCCGGCACCGCGCATCCCGCAGATCACGGAAGCGGAACGCAGCGACGAGGTCCGCGAAATGTTCGCCGCCATGGCAAACGTCGGCAAGATCAATATCGATTGCAACCACGTCCTGATGACGTTTGCGCAATACCCGGCGCTGACGCGCCCTTTCCTGCAATTCAACCGGCATCTACTGACGACTTCGGTCTTGCCGGTACGCCTGCGTCAGGCGGCGATCCTGCGCGTGGCCTGGACCCGGCGGGCCCGATATATGTGGGCCAGCCATATGCGTACCTCGCTGCGGCTCGGCCTGACCGGGCCGGACTTCGAAGCCGTGAAGCAGGGCGCCGATGCCCTGCACTGGAATGCAGCGGAACGCACGGTACTCCGCGCCGCCGATCAACTCTGCGAGCGATCGGACCTCGACGACGAACATTGGAACGCGCTGGCCGCACTATTCGGCCGCCGGCAGCTGATGGATTTCGTTTTCACCATCGGCACCTATGTGCTCCTCGCCGGCGTGCAGAATGCAATGCGAATCCAGCGCGAGCCGGACTTGCTGGCGTTGGCGCGGCAATACGGTTCACCCGATGAGCAAGGGCCTTAGGAACTCGCAGCGATCCCAGACCTATCTTCCGGGCAACATGGCCTGCCCCGCCAGATGTGCCACCGGCCTGACCGGCTTCCCGGCCTTCCTGAACGCGCGGCCGAAGTGGATGCGAATGAGCCAGTAGATCATGCTGAGCGCGATCGCCGCAATCGGCAGGTAAACAAGGGGTGAGTGGCGAACCGCCTGCGGGAACATCTGCTGTTGGCCGAAGAGCAGGGAGATCGCGTGGAACACCTGCTGCTTGCCGACGAAGGCGGAGACCGCGGTGATCAGCAGGGCATAGGACATACGCCAGAGGTGCCGCGCAATGCGTTGCGCACCGGATACACCGCCGCGCAGCAAGACGCGGACATCAAGGGCCGCGGCAAATAAAGCCAGGCCGCCAAAGACGAAGCAGCCGGCGGCGGGTCCGTCGTTCAGCACGATCACGCCGTGCTGCGCCTGGAAGCCGAAGGACATGGCGGCGGCGCCGTCCGCCAGCGCGACCAGCAGCGCCGCGTATTCGAAGCGGCCGGTTTCCCCGTCCTTGCGCACCACCGTCATCCAGGCCGTTGCAACCATGTAGAAGCTGAGGACGCCGACGATGGCATTGATCCTCTGCAGCTTCACACCCGCCATGTAGGCCGCGCTTGCCGACATGGCGAGCATGGAAACAAAAAAAATGTTGCCGGCCAGCCGGTGCAGGCGCCCGCCCTTGGGGGAAAACATGGACAGGGAGCCGGAAAACAGCGCGGTGGTCGCCGCGCTTACGTGAAACATCAGAAGGGGTGACAGGGTCATGTTTCCTGCTCCTACCGCATCATTGGGAATCGGACTGTGGCTTGTCGCCCACGGCGGGCGCCGCGGCCTGCCAGTCGCGTAGCCGAAACTGCGGAATAGTCAGATGCCTGGAGAAGTGGTCTTGTGCTTCGTAAATGCGGATCACCACCTGCGCCTCGGCCAGATGCGCCTGGTCGACCGGGTCAGATACAGCGGCGGCCGGATCGTGGAACGGCAGCTTGCTGGTGAAGTCGTCCAGCGGCTCCACCGAGACGCGCAAGGCGGCCGGCTCGTAGTCCAGCTCGCAGTTGAAGACCTCGGCATTGCGCTCCGCGCGGCTGCTGAGTTCCAGCGCCACCGATCTGCATGGGGGAATCTGCCCGACCGCAATGCAGTTCAGATCGACCGCGTTGCCGGCATCGTCAATGTGGGTGGCGCAATGCCCGGCCTCGGGTAGAACCTGGTCGCCGTCGAGCGCTGCCAGCGGCGGCAGTGTGTGCGACCGCAGCAGGGTCAATGCGTAATCGATTTCCAGGCGCAGGGGCTGATCGGCGGCCTGGCGGATAACCTTCGCCGGAATGCGGAAGCTCTGGCGCAATCGGACTGGTGCGCCGCCGCCGACCGGCGCCTGCACATCGATGATGGCGCCTCTTGCGCGATACAAGGCTCTGTCATCGGTGCCGACCAGACGCAACTCCGTGCGATCCGCGTGCAGCATCGATTCGCCGGGCAGGCCGGAGAAACGCAAAGGCAGAACGATGGTGACGAAGTCTTTCTCGAACTTGGTGACGAGGGCGGCGACATTCTTCGAGGGGCCGGCCGTCTTTTCTGCTTTTTCGGCATCGTGGATGAGACGTTGCGGGTCCAGGGGCAAGGTAGCGCCGTCCGCTCCCACCGGAGGGGCACCCGGCGCCGCATCGAACGCAATCTCCACCGAATGGCCAGCTCCCGGATTGGGCGCCAGCCCTTGCTGGATAGCGGATGCCGGCTGCCAGGAAAAGCCCGGCGTCAACGCGGCCAGCAGCACGCCGCCGACGAGCAGAACGCGCGACTTCGCCGTATCCCGCCGGAAGTATTGGCGCAGCAGGACCGCGGCAAGCAACAGTACCAGAAAGCTGTGGGTAAACAGTTCCCACGCCCAGGACGCGCCAGTCTCGTCAGCCGAAAAAGAAAAATGCGCCGCCTGGCTCAGGGTGGATAGAAAGGTCCGCGCCAGAGTGCGCGCGAACACCCCGCCAATCACCAGGGCCAGCCCGGTGAGGATCGTCTCCGTGACGCCACGGCTCAGCGCGGCGAGCGTCATCAGGGGCAGGCTGTAGACCAGCATCAGTTTCAAGGCGCTGAGCTGCGCGGCGCCCAGGCTCGCCCCCATGGGCAAGCCATAGGACAGGCCGCGCACCGTGTTGAGAGCGACGTCTGGAACATGGACCAGCAGCACCACCAGCAGCAGCTTGGCCAGCAGCAGGTCGGCGCGCCGGATCGGTCGTACCAGCCAATCCTGGTTGGCGCCGGGCAGTGCATCCTGCTGCACCGCGAGCACAATCAGCAGGCTCATGCAGATGGCGGCGCCCAACGTCAGCAGCATCGCCACCTGCATGAAGGCATGCTGTTCCACGTAGGGCGGAGGACGATGGTTGATGATGGACACCAGCATCAGGCAGACGGCGGCGGAGAGGCCCAGCGGCCACAGCAGCCGGAAGTCCTTCATGAAAATATGCCAGACCATCAGACGCGGCGGCGACGGCATGCTGCTCATCGGATCGCTCCCTCCCGCGCGGCGCGGGCCAGCGTGGTGAAGACGGAACGCAGCGGCAGCGGCTGCGCATCGATATGCCGCACGGCTCCGAACAGGGCGCGGACGCGCGCTCCCAGCTCGGCTTCGGCATAACGCGTATCGACAAAGCTCAGCACGTTGCCGTAGGCGCGCGCCTGCAGCCATTCCGCCGGCAACTGCCGCGGCAGCACGGCCGCCTGCTCCAGGGTGACGCGCACCTCGCGCAGGCGCTGGTTGAGATCGACCGTGGATTCTTCCACCAGCATCCGGCCGCCGTCGATAAAACCCACGTGCGTGGCGATGTGCTCGATCTCTCCCAGCTCATGCGAGGCGATCAGCAGGGTCAGTTCGCCCGATTCGAGCAGCAGGCCTTCCATGAACTCCTCGCGCACCAGCGGATCCAGGCCGCTGAAGGGCTCGTCCAGAATCAGCAGCCGCGGGCGGTACGGCAGGGCGCAGGCCAGGGCCAGCTTGATGCGCATGCCGTGCGAAAGCTGGCCGATCTTGTGCCCGGCCGGAAGCTGCAGGCGGCTGCGGATGGAGCTTTCCAGCGCCCGGTCCCAGGCCGGATAGAACGGCCGCAGGTAGTCGAGGTAGTCGCCGACCAGCATGCGGCTTGGAAAGGCCTGGCTCTCGGAGACGTAGCCGATCTGCGCCAGGACCTCGGGCGACATGCGCCGCGTATCGACGTCCATTACCGTGGCCGTGCCGCGTGTCGGGCTGAGCAGGTTCATCAGCAGCTTGATGGTGGTGGTCTTGCCGGCGCCGTTGGGGCCGATCAGGGCATAGGCGCTGCCCTCGGGCACCGCCAGGTTGAGGCCGCACAGGGCGCCGTGCCGGCCGAACTGTTTCCACACATCTTCTGCCCGCACCATCGTCGCGGTCGTCATTTGCGTCTGGCCTCCGGGGCCTGGTCCAATGCTTTCCACTGCGCTTCGATCGACTCGATCAAGTCGTGCAAGTCCACGCCGACGCGCTTGGCTTCCACCACCAGCTGCTCCACTTCCTGCTGCAGCAGCCGCTTGCGGTCGCTGGCGCGCACCTCCGGCCGCTCGGCCACCACCGTGCCGATGCCGGGACGCGGCTCCAGCCAGCGTTCCTGGATCAGGTACTGCACCACCTTGTGCGCGGTATTCGGGTGGATCTTCAATTCGGCCGCCAGCGCCCGCACCGATGGAAACGCCTGGCCCGGTTGAAACTCGCCGCTGACAAAAGCCTTGACCGCGGCGAACACCACCTGGTCGAAAATCGACTGTCCGGGCTGCAGGCTGAGACGGAGAGGTGTCATATGCATACTGTGACACATGTTTTGGCCGTGTCAAGGCCGCTCGTGGTTCAGGCCGGTGGATTTGCGCGTGCAGGCGGCAGCGGCGGAGCGCAAGGGTCGTGGTGCCGGGGCGCTCCGTGGCTGCCGCCGGGCAGAAAGGCGGCCTCTAGCGCTAAGACAGTAGGGCGGCCCGTGGCCGCCGTGGTGTACACGCGAAACGGCCGGCGGCCACGGGCCGCCCTACAAAATGCTTAACCAGGCAGACCTTGGCTACCTGGCCACCGGCGGCGCCTGCCGCGACAGCCAGTTCGCCAGCGCATTGATATCCGGGGTGCTGAGCTTTTTCGCCACCGCGGCCATTGCCAATCCGCGGTCGTTGTGGCGATCGCCCATCTGCCAGGAATTGATCTGGTCCGCGATATACGAGGCATGTTGCCCCGCGATATAAGGCATGTCCGGGCCGCGGCCGAGGCCGTCGGGGCCGTGGCAGCTGCCGCAGGCGGCGATGCCGTTGGCGGCGTCGCCCTGGCTGATCAGTTGCCGCGCCCTTTGGTCCATAACAGCGTCGGGGGCGGCTGTCGCTGGCGTCGGCGGCGTGGACAGCGCGGCATAGTAGGCGCCCACGTCGGCAAGGTCCTGCTCGGACAGGTCCTTGACCGCGAACTTCATGATGGCGCGGTGGCGCGTTCCGGCCACGAAATCGTGCATCTCCGCGGCGAGGTATGGACCGAACTGGCCGGCGAGCCTGGGGAAGGCCAGATTGGCCACCCCCTCGCCGCCCTTGCCGTGGCAGGAGGTACAAGCACTGACCAGTTGCGCACCGTGCGCGGCATTGCCGCTCAGCGCTGCCGGGGGCTCATCTGCAAGCGTGATCGGCGTCCACATCGCAGATGAGGCAACAGCGGCGAGCAGGCTGAACCGGATCTTGCGTCGTGCGGTCGGCGGCATGGGGATTCCCATAAACCTGATTGGCGGGGTCTGCGGGCCGCAGGGGTAAAACCACTACGCAAATAAGAGGCCACGTTCAAACGCGCCCATCGCCGGCGCAAGGAATCGAGTACCGCCGTCCGCTCAGCCCTCGAATGCCTGGATATCCATGTGCAGACGCGTCAGCCGCTGGTACGCGATGCGCCAGCGGCCGTCCTGGCGCACGTAGCGCTCGTGGTAGTGGCCGTAGCCGGTGTGTCCGGCGTTGCCCAGCCTTGCCCAGCGGTCCTTGCCCCAGATCACGCGATCCTGCATGGCCCAGATGACCTGGGCGGTGTCGCCGTCGAGCGTGATTTCCGGCGAATGGACGTGGTGGGAGGTGACGGCGGTGTCGACAGAGCCACGGACAATGCGCACCAGGGCTTCGCGTCCGCGCGTCAGCGTGCCGCCGGCCGGCCGGGTGTCGAGCTCCACATCCTCGGTGAAGACGTCGGCGTAGCCGTCCCAGTCCTTGGTGTCCAGGGTGCGGCAATAGCGCGCCTTGACCTGGCTGATCGCGACGTAGGCCTCGAGGTATTGCATTGTATCGTTCATGTCCGTTTCTCCTTTTACTTGGCGAGCGCCGCCGCCATTTTCTGGTGAATCAGGTTGATGGCCTTGAGCGGGCGCAGCATGACCTTGAAGTCTACGATCCTGCCCTCCGCGTCCCAGGAAATCATGTCGACGCCGTTGACGCCGATGCCGTCGATGTCCACCATGAATTCCAGCACGGCGTGACGGCCTGCCGCCACCTCGCGCACGTAGCGGAACGATGCGTTGACGAATACGCCCAGGGCGGCGCTCAGGTAGGCCCGCGTGACGGCCTTGCCGATCTGCGGCGTGTGCACCACCGGGGAATGGAATACCGCCTCGTCCGCCAGCAGCGCTTCCAGGGCCTGCACGTCGCGGGTCTCCACCACGTGATGCCAGCGTGCAAGGGTGTCGATCGTCATCGGGTGCTCCTGGTTGATGGGCTGCCGGCCGCCGCGGATCTGCGCAAGCCGGCGGAGTCCGCCAGCAGCAGGACGGCCCCCAGTGCGAGGCTCAAGCCCGGCGCCAGCAGCCTCAGGGTACCGTACGCCGCGGGAATTGCCATGCCCAGCGCCACGATGGCATTGCCGGCGGCATGGAACAGGATGCACAAGAATATGCTCTCGGTGCGGCTGTAGAGCCAGCCAAGCAACAAGGCATTGCCGACCACGCCGGCGGCAAAGCGCGGGAAATTGCCGCCGTACTGGCTCACGCCGGGAATGAAGAACAGCGGCAGGTGCCACAGCGCCCAAACCAGTCCCACCGCCAGCGCCGCCTTGGCCGGCCCGATGGCGCGGCCCATCTCCGGCTGGGCCACGCCGCGCCAGCCCAGTTCCTCCAGGCCGCCGCCGACGATCATCATCGGGAACAGGGCCAGGAACTGGTCCCAAGGCTTGAGCGTCAGTGCGCCGGGCAGGCCCGGGGCGCAAAGCGCGGCAATGCCGACGGCACTCATGGCCAGGCCAATGGGCAACCCCAGGACGAGCAGGTACCACCAGGGCGCAAGGCGCCAGCGCAGGAGGCGCCGGTGGTACTCGGCCAGCGGCGCCTGCGCGCGGCTGGACAGCACCGCGACATAGGCCCCGATGGTGGGGCCGAAGCCGCCCAGGATGAAGAGCGCCATGAACGGCCATTGGCCGTAGGCCAGCGTCCCCGCCTGGGCCAGCAAGGCCAGGCCGCCCCAGGCGCCCCAACTCAGGGCGAAGGTGGCGGCTAGGTAGATTCGCAGGCGTCGGCTCAACGAAAAATGCTCCTTCGGGGGTTGGGCGTGGGTATCACGGCCGGGCTTTTGCACCGAACCGACTTCATTCTGCCACGCGATCTTAAAGCGCCGCCGTTAGATTGATTTCGATTTTCGCTGCACTGCGGCAAAACTGGCTCAAGATATGCATTGTCCAAGTCACCTGAGACCCATTCCGATTCACGCCATGGAAGCACGCACATGAACACCGCCGATGCCGTACGCCTGATCAGCATGCTTGAGGAAATCGCGGAACAGCAGCCTTCCGATACGCTTTATTCGAGCATTACCCAGGTGCTGCAACAGATTCGCGCCTGCATCCCGCCCGATCAGCTGGGCTCGTTCGACCGTTACTGCGCGATGCAGCAGTATCAGGAGTTCTATCAGCGCATGGACAGCGGCGCCGAGGCTGTCGCGTAGGGCGCGGCAGGGCTCGCCATGGTGGCGCCGGCCAGGCGCCGGACTTTTGCCCCGCGCAGCCCTGCGGCGGTGCAGATAGCGGATCAGCCAGACCAGTTGGATGCCCGTAACGGCGCAAGCGTCTACGGCCGCCGGCCCGCCTCGACCGGAAGGTTCCCTAGGGCTTCTTGCCCTTTGCAAGGATGGTGCGGAATGCCCGCTCAAACCCGGCCGGGTCCGCGCGCCACAACAGATGCGCCTCCGCGGAGCCTCCCCCGGCGGTGTTCCATCGAAGCCGGAGCATCCTGGCGTCGCCCAGGGAACAGGAGCCGGCGCTTTTGTCCATGCTCCAGCCCTTGCCCTGGTAGTCGGCGGCGACCCGGTCCAGGGAGGCAAAGGGAAGCGGCGGCAGCAGACCGCGCAGCCAGTCCAGGGACGCGGGTGAGGCATCGGATGCGCTGGGCGGCGTGACATCCGCCACGCTGAGGCTGGACGGCACGGCATCCTGCAATACGATGGACTGCTGGGCCTGCCCATCTCCCGAATCCCGCGCCATGCGGCCGTGGCCGTTGTCGTTCATGGTCTCGTAGTCGAACACCAGGCCCAGGCCCTCGATGGCGCGGCGATCGGCGGAAAGCCGCAGCGCCGCGTCGGACATGGCGGTGGAAAATGTCACGATGCGATGCAGGCTGCCAGCGGCAACGTTGCCCGCGTCCGGGCCGCCCTGGACGTATTCGAACAAGAACCGGCAAGCCTGTTCCGCCGGCGCGCGCACCGAGTTGGCATTGATGAAATCGATGGCTGCTTGTGCCGCAGCCGTTCTATCCGCGGCGGCATGCCCGGCAGCGGCGCACGCCGTCACCAGGGCCGCCAGGGACAGGATGGCCCTGCTCCAGGGACGCCGCGGGAGTGGATGGGTATCGATGGCGGCGCGGCGCTAGCGATACTGCGACAGCAGGCCGGCACCCTGGATCACCAGCCGGTCGCCGGCCGCCAGCTGGGCGTCGCCCGAGCCCGGGGCAAGCGCGGAACTGCAGGATTTCAGCGGCAGTGCCGCAAAGCGTTCGGGCGCACGATGCACCCACACCACCGCGGCGCCGTCCGCACCGATGGCGCAGGCGCCGGAGGGCAGCGGCACGGCGTCTGCCGCCACGGCCCGCGCCCGCACCCCGACCAGCTGCCCCGGCGACAGGGT
>CAJCJI010000081.1 GCA_903970595.1 Verrucomicrobiota bacterium | reverse complement strand
GAGCAGTTCCGCCGCAAGCGGCCGGCGGCCTTGCCGCAGGTGTCGGAACTGCAGGCGGTGCGGCATTACACCCGGTTGTCGCAGCTGAATTTCAGCATCGACACGCATTTCTACCCGCTCGGCAGCTGCACCATGAAGTACAACCCGCGCGCCTGCAACAAGCTGGCGATGCTGCCGGAGTTCCTCGGCCGCCATCCGCTGGCGCCGGAGTCGCACAGCCAAGGGTTCCTGGGCTGCATGTACGAGTTACAGGAGATCCTCAAGGAAGTCACCGGCATGGCCGGCGTGTCTTTGACGCCGATGGCCGGCGCCCAGGGCGAGTTTGCCGGCGTGGCGATGATCCGCGCCTATCACCATGCGCGCAAGGACCTGGCGCGCACCGAGATCCTCGTGCCGAACGCCGCGCACGGCACCAACCCGGCCACCGCCACCATGCTCGGCATGACCGTGCGCGAGATCCCCACCGACGCCCAGGGCGATGTCGACCTCGAAGCGCTGCAAGCCGCGGTCGGCCCGCAGACTGCCGGCATCATGCTGACCAACCCCTCCACCCTGGGCGTGTTCGAGCGCGAGATCGCCCGGATCGCCAAAATCGTGCACAAGGTCGGCGGCCTGCTGTACTACGACGGCGCCAACCTCAACGCCATCCTCGGCCAGGTGCGGCCCGGCGATATGGGCTTCGACGTCATCCATATGAACCTGCACAAGACCTTCAGCACCCCGCACGGCGGCGGCGGGCCGGGGGCCGGCGCGGTGGGCGTGTCCAAGCGCCTGCTGCCGTTCATGCCCATCCCCCTGGTCGGCAAGCGCGGCAGGAAATATCGCTGGCTGGAAGAGAAGGACCTGCCGCACAGCATCGGCCGCCTGAGCACCTTCATGGGCAATGCCGGGGTGCTGCTGCGCGCCTACGTCTATGCCCGCATGCTTGGCCGCGAGGGCATGCATCGCGTCGCCGAATTCGCCACGCTCAACGCCAACTACCTGCAAACCCGCCTGCGCGAGCGCGGCTTCGACCTGGCTTTCCCGACGCGCCGCGCCAGTCATGAATTCATCGTCACCTTGAAGCGGCAGAAGCAGGAGATCGAGCTCACCGCCACCGACATGGCCAAGCGCCTGCTCGACTACGGCTTCCACGCGCCGACGGTGTACTTCCCCCTGCTGGTGCCGGAGTGCATGCTGATCGAGCCCACCGAGACCGAGGACAAGGAAACCCTGGACGCCTTCGTCGAAGCCCTTTGCGCCATCTGGGATGAGGCGAAGAAGGACATCGCCTACGTCAAGGGCGCGCCCTACACCATGCCGGTGCGGCGGCTCGACGATGTCAGGGCGGTGCGGCAGCTGGATATACGGTATAAGCCTTCGGCAAGCTGAAGCATTTGTCAGTTTGAGCGCAGCGAAAAATCCGGCCGGATTCCTCGCCGCGGGATGACCGGGAACATTTGGGGAGAATCTGGGGTGATCCATGGCTGACGGCATCAAGGGCTGGGCCCGCCTGATCCGGGCGACCAAGGTATCCTACCTGGGGCTCGGCTGGGCCATCCGCGAGGAAGAGGCCTTCCGCATCGAGGCGGCGCTGGCGCTGGTCCTGGCCCCCCTGGCCCTCTGGTTCGGCCGCGGCGGGGTGCAGAAGGCGGTGCTGCTGATGTCCCTGCTGATCGTGCTGATCACCGAGTTGCTCAATACCGGCATCGAGGTCGCCATCGACCGCATCGGGCCGGAGCGGCATGTGCTGTCCGGCCGTGCCAAGGACCTGGGCTCGGCCGCCGTGCACCTGTCGCTGCTGCAGGTCCCCCTGGTCTGGAGCCTGGTGCTGTTCGGTTGATGACGGGCTTTTTCGTCCGGGACGGCCGCAAATGGCGGTCGGGAGACGCTCCCGCCGCGGATGCTTCAGCTGCCGGGGCAGGGCGGCCGGAATGCCAAGGTATTGCTCCTGCTGCCTGAACACCACAAACTGTCACCCTGGCGTCATGGTTCCCGCGGCCAGGCAATCCCGCCGCGGATCGGCTGGACGCAAGCCCGCGGCGGGCCGTCGCGCAGTTTTTCTCCATGGAGGGTGCGGGCGCCGCTTGGTGCCGGCCGCTGCGGCGGACGCGGCCCGGCCTGGGGAGCCCGCCGCGGATGTTGAAACTTTGGGTGAAGTACCCAGAATAAGCATGGGAAATGCGGCTGGTTTTACGTAAAAAATAAGGAAAGAGATACAAAGATGTCAGCATTAATCTGCGGTTCGATGGCGTTCGACACCATCATGGTCTTCTCCGGCCAGTTCAAGAACGAGATCCTGCCGGACAAGGTGCATATCCTCAATGTGTCCTTCCTGGTGCCCAAACTGCGCCGCGAGTTTGGCGGCACGGCCGGCAATATCGCCTACAACCTCAATCTCCTGGGCGGCGATGCCCTGCCCATGGCCACCGTGGGGCACGACTTCGCCCCATATGCCGCCTGGCTGGAGCAGCGCGGCGTGCAGCAGCAGTACCTGAAAACCGTGCCGGACGCCTATACCGCCCAGGCCTATATCACCACCGACCTGGACGACAACCAGATCACCGCCTTCCATCCGGGCGCGATGAGCTTCGCCCATACCCAGAACATCGTCAAAAAGACCGAAAAAGGGCCGATCAAGATCGGCACCGTGTCGCCCGACGGCCGCGACGCCATGCTGCTGCACGCCACCCAGTTCGCCGACGCCGGCATCCCCTTCATGTTCGATCCGGGGCAGGGCCTGCCGATGTTCACCGGCGAGGAATTGCGGGATTTCATCAACAAGGCCAGCTACGTGGCGGTCAACGACTACGAGTCGGAGATCATCATGAACCGCACCGGCTGGAGCCTGAAGCAGATCGCCGAACGGGTCGATGCGCTCATCGTCACCAGCGGCGGCAAGGGTTCGCACATCATCGCCAAGAACAAGGCTTACGAGATCCCCTGCGCCAACGCCCATTCCCTGGCCGATCCCACCGGCTGCGGCGACGCCTATCGCGGCGGCCTGCTCTACGGCCTGCTGCGGGGGCTGGACTGGGAAACCACCGGCCGTGTCGCCTCGCTGTTGGGGGCCATCAAGATCGAACGTCCCGGTCCGCAGAATCACCAGATCACCCTCGAGCAGTTCCGCGCGCGCTTCAAGAAGGAATTCCGTTACGAGCTTCTGTGAAGGGTCCGCGGCACAAAAAGCCGGGCATTGCCCGGTTTTTTTTTGGTCGTTCGCCCGGATGCGCATCGGCTTCGGCGCATATCGTACTTTATAGTACTTGACGGGCGCGCAGGGCAACCGGAAATCCGCGCCGCCCCGGATGTTCGCCAAGATTCGATCTTTGCTTCGGTGCACCATAAGGACACCGATGCCGGATACCTATGCAGGGCCTCGTCACAAGGCCTTGAATCGCGCGTGGGACCCCCTAATCGTTGAGGAGGACGTAGGACCCCCTAGTCATTAGAGAGTCGAATAGGACCCCCTAGTACCAAGCCCAATCAACTATCGCCATGTACTCCATTCCGATGATTTATATGCCGCCTGGCTGTTGCTATATTACCTTTCATCCAGAACAGGCTCACAGTCCAAAGGGATTTGTCGATAGTGCACGGGCGGTACGGTGATCAAGCGGCAAGCGTGGCGGGATGTCGTTGTGTGATCTTCGTCTCTGTTGCGGTCACAGTACCGGGATACTATTTAGACATATAGAGACATTTCATAGTCTCGCGTTGTTTGGTCAGACTGATGGGTTGTGGGTTTCAGGGAAACATTTGCTGTTATAAAAAATGGGGATCGCAAAATGTATCGTTCGACAATGAATTGGGTTCGCTTTCTGGCAGCGTCCGCCATCCTCGGCTGGAGCAGCACGGGGTTCGCCGCCGAGGTGGATACCAGCACCCCGCCGCCGACGATGACTTTTGCCATTACGCCGTCGAGCGTGCAGCTCTACAACAGCGCAACACTCACCTGGTCGTCGACCAATGCCAACAGCTGCACGTTCAGCGGCGCCTTGACCGGCACCGTGAACTACCAGAGCAACAGCGCCAAGCCATTGCAGGTCGAACCCACCGCGGTCGGCAGCTACACCTATAACCTCACCTGCAAGGGCCCGGGCGGCTCGGTCGAGCAGTCGCAGACCTTGCAGGTCACGGCGCCCCCGGCGCCGACGGTGAATTTTTCCATCAGTCCTTCCAGCGTTCAGCTCGACAACAGTGCCACGCTGATCTGGACGACTACCAATGCCACGAACTGCTCCATCAGCGGCGCGTTGACCGAAAGCAGCGTCGGTTCGCAGAGCAGCACCAGCAGCCCGATCCAGGTCGAGCCGACCGCCGTCGGCAGCTACACCTATACCCTAACTTGCACCGGCGCCGGCGGTTCGACCGCGAAGTCGGCGACCTTGCAGGTTACTTCTGCACCGGCGCCGACGGTGAGCTTTGCCGTCAGTCCCACAAGCATCCAGCTCAACTCCGGTGCCGCGACGCTTACCTGGACCTCGACCAATGCCACGAACTGCTCCATCACCGGCGCCTTGAATGAAAGCAGCGTCGGCCCGCAGAGCAGCACCAGCACTCCGATCCAGGTCGAGCCGACCGCCGTCGGCAGCTATACCTATACCCTGACCTGCACCGGCCTGGGCGGTTCGGCGTCGCAATCGGTGACCTTGCAAGTGGTGTCGCCGCCGGCACCGACGGTTACCTTTGCCGTCAGTCCCACAAGCATCCAGCTCAACTCCGGAGCCGCGACGCTCACCTGGACGTCGACCAATGCCACGAACTGCTCCATCACCGGCGCTTTGAACGAAAGCAGCGTCGGTCCGCAGAGCAGCACCAGCACTCCGATCCAGGTCGAGCCGACCGCCATCGGCAGCTACAGCTATACCCTGACCTGCACCGGCCTGGGCGGTTCGACCGCGCAGTCGGCGACCCTGCAGGTGGTGGCCGCGCCGCCGCCGACGGAGAGCCTCTCGTTCAGTCCCTCCACAATCGTGATCGGCAGCACTTCGACCATGATCTGGTCGTCGACCAATGCCACGTCCTGCACCCTCAGCGGCAACGTGAGCGGCACCGTCGGCCCGCAGAGCAGCACCAGCAATCCCATGACGGTCACACCCGGCGGCACCGGCAGCTACACCGAAACACTCGCCTGCACCGGCTCCGGCGGCACTACCAGCACCTCGGCGACCCTGACGGTCACGCTGCCGCCGCCGACCTTGAGCTTCGCGGTCAACCCCTCCAACATCAAGCTCGGCTACGGTGCGATACTGACCTGGTCGTCGACCAATGCCAGTTCCTGCACCCAGAGCGGCTCCTGGAGCGGCACCACGGGCACCGCAAGCGACCCCGGCGCACCGGCAACGCTCATCCCCACCGCCGCCGGCACCTATACCTACAATCTCACCTGCACCGGCTCCGGCGGATCGATCGAGCAGACGGCTACTTTGAAGGTCACCGCCGCCCAGAACATGAGCTTCCTGGATACACAGATCAAAGCGGCGCAAGCGACGGCGAACAACACCTCGCCCACTTCCTCCTGCGGCGTCATCAGCCAGAACCAGACCGGCAGCGAGGATGGCTTCTATTGGGAGATCGGCAACGAGAACGGAATCTTCGCGGATACCGCCAACAGTCTGAGCGCCTCGGGCAGCGTGCAGCCCGCCGGCACCTCGGGCACCAACTACACCCGCACTACCGCGATGAAGATCGACTCGGCCACCAAGTGGCTGTATGGCAGCTACGTGGCGGAGACCGAGGCGCAGTACACGGGCAGTACCTGGCAGTTCCCTTCCGCCTATGTGCCGTTCCTGAACTTCACCAGCGGCTACGCCAACATGACAGACAACTGCATGTCCAACCAGACCGTGGCGCAGTGCCTGGCCGATTCGAACGGTCTGTCGCCCTCGGCTCCCAATGGGACCCAGACCGCGGCGGATGTGGGCCTGTTCGACTACAACTCGGGCCACCTCGAGGTGTTTGAAGGGGGCGGCGATCCCAGCATTGCCGGCGTCATGAACGGCGCCAGCGACAAAGACGCCAACCTGGCCAGCGCCATCACCACGGCCCTGGCCAACAAGGATGTCACCGTCGACATCACCTTCGTCGCTCCCGATCCGGCGGGCGGAGTGGTGACCACGGCGCGCGACTATGCGTCGTTTCTCCAGGGCCTCCTGAATGCCAACGATCAACTGGTCATGCGCTCGCTGTTGAGCCCGGGCAGCACCGATCCCTATGCGGTTTGCACCAATTCGTTCGATCCGACCTGCGTCAACAGCAGCGGCCAGCCGCTTGCCGCCTACTCGCCGATGCCGGGTTCCGTGAGCTGGGAGTATTCGATCACGCACTGGATCGAAGACGACCCCACCACCGGAGACGGCTCCTACAGCAGCCCGGGCAAATCCGGCTTCTATCCCTGGGTCGATGCGACCAAGACCTACTATGGCATCGTGGCCAGGTACGATACGGCTGGCGCAAGCAGCACCGACCCCACCACCTCGCCGTTCTACCTGTCCGCCGTTTGCGGAGCCGCCATCCGCACCGCGTTCATGACCGGAGTCGCGCAGCCCTGAGCAGGGAAAGTATGGTGCAGCCGCCTTCGGGCGGCTCACCTGCCGATGGTTGGGCTTTGAAAGTTTTATAAATCGAATCCCCTGGCTTTGCCGGGGGATTTTTTTGCGCGTATCAGTCCGGTTCCCTGTAGCGCGGCTTGGTAGTTTGGTGAATCAGAAGTTCGTTGTATAAGGCGCAAGAAAAGTAACCAAAAGAACATGCCCCTGCGTTTGCGCCGGACAATCGCAAAAGAAGAAGCGCGATTGT
>CAJCJI010000080.1 GCA_903970595.1 Verrucomicrobiota bacterium | reverse complement strand
ATGGCGGGTAACTTTTCTTTGGGTTTCGCCCAAAGAAAAGTCACCAAAAGAAATGCGACCCGATGTCTGCGCCGAATCATCGCAAGCGATGATTCGGTCCCCTGCGCTTCTCGCCCGCGACGGGTTCCATCGACAGGCCATCCATGGCCTGACGATGGAATCATCGGCATCCTGCCTCGACCCGCGTCTACGCGCGGGCCTGATCGCCGCGTGCTGCGATGCTCGGCGCAGCCAGACGGGGAGGAGAGTCAAAAGCCACATCAAAAGCCACGTCAAAGGCACGGCACAAGCGCTGCGTTATTCCCGCGCAGTGAGTTCCCTCC
Source organism: Verrucomicrobiota bacterium (assembly GCA_903970595.1). Lineage (GTDB taxonomy): Bacteria > Pseudomonadota > Gammaproteobacteria > Nevskiales > Nevskiaceae > Nevskia. Next base: position 21,919 of record CAJCJI010000080.1, on the reverse strand, counting down.
GAACCTTCCCGGACATTATCGGACGTTAACGCCTCTCACCGCCTTCCGCGTATCTCTACGGACCTTTGATTTTTATTTTCGATCATGTGTAACAGCACCAAAAACCTGTTACGCATGTCACGCATGGAGATTTTTTGTCACGCATGGGTGGAAGAGACGAACGGTTCTGGCCGGGCCATGGCAGCATCGTCGGCGGTAAGAACACACAATAAACACCCGCAAATCGAAAGCCCCTTCCTGCCGACCCGTTCCCCGCCACTTCCGCGTTCAACTGCCTTCGGTCTTGACCTCGAGGCTCGCGCCGGGCGCCGGTAGCGCGGCGGGCACGAAGTGGTTTCCCTGCCAGGTGATGATCTCATAGCTTTCCAGCACGCCCGGGTGGAAGCGGTATTCGATCACGGTCGGCGCCCGCGCCGGCGACACCGCCCGCACCAGGATCTCGACGTCGTCCAGGACCACGCGATCGCCCGCTGCGAAGCCATAGCGGCTGGGGCGCAAGGAGTCCAGCCCCTTGGCGGAATTCAGCACCAGGGTGTCGGCGTCCTTGCGGCTCAGTTCGAATTCGCCCGTGCCCTCCGCCAGCGCGCGGATATGGGCGATGCTTGGCGCCGGACGCGTCGGCGCAGCGCCCAGCGACAGGGCCTGATCCTTGAGCAGCGGAAAGGTAATGTTGCCGATATAGCTTGCGGCATCGAGCGCGAGGATTTTTTTGCCGGGCGCGCCCTCGTCGGGCAGTTGCACGCGGCGCGAGTCCATATTGTTGTCCATCACATGGTTGACCATGCCGTACAAGACGAACAGCACGGGGCTGAGCCACAGGTGCAGGCCGACCATGGTTGCGGCAAAGGCGGCACTGAGGCGCAAGCGCAGCGGAGTGAGAGACAGGCCGCGGAACTGTTCGACGAACAGCGCCAGCAGGCCGGTGGCGCCGAATCCCAGGAACCACAGCGAACGGCCCACCGGAATCGAGCCGCAGATCGGGATCGCCGCGATCAGCAGGCCCACCGCGTAGAAGCGCGCCAGGCGGGAGCTGCGCAGCAATGGCATCAGTAGCCAGCCCAGCAGCGCCACTGCGCCAATGGCATACAGCCAGGCGTAAGGCATCGCGGCGGAATCCTCGGTCACCGCCAGCAGTTCCGCCGGCGGCAGAAAGAATTGCCCGACGAGATAGACCGGAAGGCGGAACAGCATCTCGTGCAGGAACAGCGCGGGCTCGCCGGCGGGGTCGATATACCAGCCCGGTCCCGCGGTGCCGTAGCCGCCGTGCTTCCAGAACATCAGCCAGGCCATGGCGATGAAGCCATGCGGCAGCAGGCGCAGGATGCGCCGATGCCAGGGCTGATCCGACAGACACAGCTCGAAGGCGAAGAAGTAGCCGGTGATCGCCAGCGCCCCTTCGCTGCAGGCCATGCTGCAGGCAAACAGGGCCCAGCCCGCAAGCTGCCAAAGGAATGAGCGCTGCCGATAGCACAACAGGACCAGCAAGGCGATGCTTAAACCCACGAAGGCATTACGGTTGGCCAGCCAGGACACGGCGGGGCCATGGGCGGCATCGACCGCGAACAGGACGGCGGCGAAGCCCGCCGCCCAGCGCGTCGGCATGAACTGCCGGTAGCACAGCCCCGCGATGAACACGGTCAAGGCATACCACAGCACCGAATGCAGATGCATCAGCAGCAGGCTGTCGGGCCATAGCCGATAGTCCAACTGCAGCAGCCATTGCGCCGCGGGACGGAAAAACACGACCTTGGTGTCCGGGTGGGTCCACCAGGCCAGCACACCGGACTGCATCTGAGCCTCGCCGGCAGGGGTGCCGCGGTGGAAGAACTCGAAGGCATTGCCATGCCCGCCGCCGAGCAGCGCGATCCTCTGCTGATAATCGTCCAGTACCAGGCCGCCGCCCAGGGTCGGCAGGGACAGCAGCACGCCCAGCAGGACCGCCGCCGCAAAGACCTGACGTTGGGCAAACAATCCCTGAAGTCGCATTCGAGCACAGCCTCCCACCTGAGCCGGCGCTGTCGCCAAAGCGAAACTACTTCACTTCCCTTTAAATTTTTGTGAGCCGGTTCTCCTCAAGCAAAATCAGGACCATCGGGTTCCAGCCTGGCCTTGGCCGGAGCGACCGGCGCGCCAGCCGGCATGCGGGTTTTCGGCCAATGGCGGAATCGACACGATTGGCGGAAAATCGCGCCCGTCCCCTCCTTCGGCCGCAGACTCCCATGCCCGCCTATAAAGCACCCTTGCGCGATATGCGCTTCCTGATGAACGAAGTGTTCGACTATCCGGCGCATTATGCCGAGCTGTCCAATGGCAAGGACGCCGATCCGGAGACCGTCGGTGCCATCCTCGAGGAATGCGCCAAGTTCTGCCAGGAAGTGCTGTCGCCGTTGAACCTGTCGGGCGACGACGAGGGTTGCCATTTCAGCGACAACCAGGTGAAGACGCCCAAAGGCTTCAAAGAAGCCTACGAACAATACGTCGCCGGCGGCTGGCAGGGCTTGTCGCATCCGGCCGAATATGGCGGCCAGGGCCTGCCCATGTCGCTGGGCCTGATCAAGTCCGAGATGATGGGCACGGCCAACTGGTCGTTCACCATGTACCCCGGCCTGTCGCTGGGGGCGATGAATACCATCATGCAGCACGCCTCGCCCGAGTTGAAAAACCTGTACATGCCGCCGCTGACGGAAGGGCGCTGGACCGGCACCATGTGCCTGACCGAGCCGCAGTGCGGCACCGACCTGGGCCAGGTCAAGACCCGGGCCGAGCCCCAGGCCGACGGCAGTTACCGGATTACCGGCACCAAGATCTTCATCTCCGCCGGCGAGCACGATTTCACCGACAACATCGTCCACGTGGTGCTGGCGCGCCTGCCCGACGCGCCGCCCGGCACCCGCGGCATCTCCCTGTTCATCGTGCCCAAGGTGCAGGTCAAGGCCGACGGCAGCCTGGGCGAGCGCAACCACGTGGTGTGCAGCGCCATTGAGCACAAGATGGGCATCAAGGCTTCGGCCACGGCGGTGCTTAATTTCGAGGACTCGGTCGGCCACATGATCGCCGAGCCGAACAAGGGCCTGGAAGCCATGTTCACCTTCATGAACACCGCCCGGGTCGGCACCGCCGTGCAGGGCATCGCCCACGCCGAGCTGTCCTACCAGGGCGCGCTGGCCTACGCCAAGGAGCGCCGCTCGATGCGGGCCCTGTCGGGCAAGAAGGAGCCGGAGCAGGTGGCCGACGCCCTGATTTACCATGCCGACGTGCGGCGCATGCTGCTGACCCAGAAAGCCATCGCCGAAGGCGGGCGCGCCATGATCTACTTCGCCGCCCAGTATTCCGACCACATGACCAACAGCATCGTCGAGGGCGACCAGAAGAAATACAAATACTGGGACGACCGGCTCGGCTTCCTGACCCCGATCCTCAAGGGCTTCCTGACCGAAATGGGCCTGGAGGCGGCCAACCTGGGCATGCAGGTGTTCGGCGGCCACGGCTACATCAAGGAGCATGGCATGGAGCAGATCGCGCGCGACGCGCGCATCGCCACCCTGTACGAGGGCACCACCGGCATCCAGTCGCTGGACCTGCTCGGCCGCAAGGTGCTGGTGATGACCCGCGGCAAGGCGGTGCGCGAGTTCACCGGCCACATTGCCCGGTTCGCCATGGAGCAGATGGGCAACAGCAAGGTACGCGGCTTCGCCACCCGGCTGGCCCGGCTGGCCGCCGAGTGGAATGTGCTGACCATGCGGGTGATGCTCGCCGCCCGCAAGGACCGCGACGCGGTCGGCGCCGCCAGCTATCACTTCCTAATGTACTCGGGCTACGTCACCATGGCCTATTTCTGGGCCCTGCAGGCGGCCGTGGCGGCCAAAAAGCTGGCCGAGGGTGGGGCGGAGAAAAAGGAGTTTTACAAGGCCAAGCTGTACACCGCGCACTTTTACTTCGACCACCTGCTGCCGCGCGCCGACGGCCACGCCACCTCGATCACCAGGCCGGCCAAGTCGCTGATGAAGATGCCGGTGGACAGCTTCGCCTTCGAATAGCCCGCCAAACCTGCCAGCTTGCAACGCAACTGAGCCGGGGCTGCAACAAAACTGTCATTTACGCCCCGTAAGCTCCAATCTGGGGATAATAGCGCCCAACAACGCCCAATTCGAACAATTCCAATCCTTGATTTGCCGCAGGAGACTGACGTGAGCTTTTTCAGAAAAACCATCAAGCGGGGCCTGCTCCTGGGCGGCGCCGCTGCACTTGTGATTCCCGCGGCGTTTGCCGCCGACATCTCCGGTGCCGGGGCCACCTTCCCCTATCCGATTTATTCAAAATGGGCGGCCACTTACAAGGACAAAACCGGTATCGGCCTGAATTACCAATCTATCGGGTCCGGCGGCGGCATCAAGCAGATCAAGGCCAAGACCGTGTCGTTCGGCGCCACCGACAAGCCGCTGGAAACCAAGGAGCTGGATGAGGCCGGCCTGGCGCAGTTCCCGGCCATCGTCGGCGGCGTGGTGCCGGTGGTCAATCTCAAGGGCATCGCGCCCGGCGAACTGACCCTCGACGGGGCCACCCTGGCCGACCTGTTCCTGGGCAAGATCAAGTCCTGGAACGACCCGGCCATCGCCAAGCTCAACCCCAAGGTCAAGCTGCCGCCCACCCTGGTCGCGGTGGTGCACCGTTCGGACGGTTCCGGCACCAGCTTCCTGTTCACCAACTACCTGTCGCAGAGCAGCCCCGAGTGGAAAGACAAGGTGGGCGCGGCGACGGCGGTGGAGTGGCCCGCCGGCATCGGCGCCAAGGGCAATGAAGGCGTCTCCGGCATCGCCTCGCAGACCGACGGCGCCATCGGCTACGTCGAGTATGCCTACGCCAAGCAGAACAAGATGACCTATACCAAGATGATCAACAAGGATGGCAAGACCGTCGCCCCGGACAGCCAGGCCTTCCAGGCGGCGGCGGCCAATGCCGACTGGGCCAACGCCCCGGCCTTCTACCTGATCCTGACCAACCAGCCCGGCCCCACCAGCTGGCCGATCACCGGCGCCAGCTTCATCCTCGTCTACAAAAAGGCCGAAGACCCGGCCACGCTGCTGAAGGTCCTGAAATTCTACGACTGGGCCTTCAAGAACGGGCAGAAGGCTGCCGACGAACTGGACTACGTGCCCCTGCCGGACAAGGTGGTCGACCTGGTCGAAGCCTCGTGGAAGGCCAACATCAAGGACGCCGGCGGCCAGCCGCTGTGGAAGTAAGCCGTCGAGGCTCATTGCGGGGCCGGCCTGGTGCCGGCCTCCGCCGTTGGTGTCAAACTTAAGGCTGTTTTCGTGAATTCCCTTGCCCAAGTGGCCTCACACTCGACAGCGGCAGCAATCTCCCCGGCGGCCTTGCGCCGGCACGGGTGGCGGGATGCCGTGTTCCGCGGCGCAACGCAATCGGCCGCGGTGCTGGTGCTGGTGCTGCTGGGCGGGGTCATCGTCTCCCTGATCCATGGCTCCGGGCCGTCGATCCGGGCCTTCGGTTTCGGCTTCCTCACCACCCAGACCTGGAATCCCGTCACCGAGAAATTCGGCGCCCTGGGCGCGATCTACGGCACGGTGGTGACCTCGCTCATCGCCATGCTGATCGGCATTCCGGTCAGCCTGGGCATCGCGGTGTTCATCACCGAACTATGCCCGCCCTGGCTCAAGCGCCCCATCGGCACCGCCATCGAGCTGCTGGCGGGCATTCCCAGCATCATTTACGGCATCTGGGGCCTGTTCGTGCTGGCGCCGTTCCTGCAGGCGCAGGTGCAGCCGGTGCTGATCGCGCTGTTCAAGCCGATACCGGGGCTGTCGACGATTTTCGCCGGCCCCCCCTACGGCATCGGCACCTTCACCGCCGGCATCATCCTCAGCATGATGGTGCTGCCGTACATCACTTCGGTGACCCGTGACGTGTTCCAGACCGTGCCGGCCGTGCTCAAGGAGTCCGCCTACGGGCTGGGCTGCACCACCTGGGAGGTGGTGCGCCATGTCATGCTGCCCTACACCCGCGTCGGCGTGATCGGCGGCATCATGCTGGGCCTGGGCCGCGCCCTGGGCGAAACCATGGCGGTGACCTTCGTCATCGGCAATGCCCACCGCATCGCCGGCTCGATCCTGGCGCCCGGCACCACCATCTCGGCGGCCATCGCCAACGAGTTCGCCGAGGCCGAGGGCGGGCTCTACACTTCGGCCCTGATCGAATCCGGCCTGATCCTGTTCGTCATCACCTTCCTGGTGCTGTCCGCGGCGCGCCTGCTGCTGCAGCGCGCGGAACAGAAGGCGCAGAGATAGGCCATGGAACTTGCGATCTACCGCCGGCGCCGCCTGACCAACGGCGTCGTCATGACCCTGGCCTGGGTGGCGGCGCTGTCCGGCATCCTGATCCTGGCGGTGATCCTGGCGACCCTGTTCTACGAGGGTTTCAGCGGCATTTCCCTGAAGATCTTCACCCAGATCACCCCGCCCGAAGGCGAGGACGGCGGCCTGCTCAATGCCATCGTCGGCAGCCTGATCATGACCGTGCTGGGCACCGCCATCGGCACGCCGATCGGCATCCTGGCCGGCACCTACCTGGCGGAATTCGGCCGCGGCACCCGGCTGGCCATGGCGGTGCGCTTCATCAACGACATCCTGCTGTCGGCGCCCTCGATCCTGATCGGCCTGTTCATCTACGACCTGATGGTGACGCGCATGCATCACGCCTCCGCCTGGGCCGGCAGCGTGGCCTTGTCGATGCTGGTGGTGCCGGTGGTGGTGCGCACCACCGAGAACATGCTGCAGCTGGTGCCGGACAGCCTGCGCGAGGCCGCGGCCGCCATCGGCTCGCCGCGCTGGGTGGTCATCATGAAGGTGGCCTACCGCGCCGCCCGCGCCGGCATGATCACCGGCGTGCTGCTGGCGGTGGCGCGCATCACCGGCGAGACCGCGCCCCTGGTGTTCACCGCCTCCAATGACCAGTTCATGAGCACCGACATGAGCCAGCCGATGGCCAACCTGCCGGTAGTGATCTTCAATTTCGCCAACAGCGCCTACCCGGCCTCGCGCCAGCTGGCCTGGACCGCGGCCCTGCTGATCACGCTGGCCGTGCTGGCGCTCAACATCGGCGCGCGAACGCTTTCGACACCCACTTCCAAACAATCATGAACGAGACAAGCCCAAGCGGCGCCGGCATCCAGACGCAGAAGCCGCGTCTTGGCCCGCGCGGCGGCGATGCCCCCGGGCAGGCGCTGAAAGAAAAGCTTTCGGTCCGCGATGTGTCGTTTTTCTACGGCGAAGCCAAGGCCCTGAAGAACGTCACCCTGCCGGTCTACGAGCGCAAGGTCACCGCCCTGATCGGCCCGTCCGGCTGCGGCAAGTCGACGCTGCTGCGCATCCTCAACCGCATGTACGACCTCTACCCCAAGCAGCGCGCGGAAGGCGAGGTGCTGTTCGACGGCAACAACGTGCTCGACCCCAAGCAGGACCTGAACCTGCTGCGCGCCCGCATCGGCATGGTGTTCCAGAAGCCGACGCCGTTCCCGATGTCGATCTACGACAACATCGCCTTCGGCATCCGCCTGTACGAGCGCCTGCCCAAGTCGGAGATGGACGACCGGGTGGAGTCCGCGCTCAAGCGCGCCGCCCTGTGGGAGGAAGTCCGCGGCAAGCTCAACCAGAGCGGCCTGGGACTGTCGGGCGGCCAGCAGCAGCGCTTGTGCATCGCGCGGACCATCGCCGTGCGGCCGGAAATCGTCCTCCTCGACGAACCGACCTCGGCGCTGGATCCCATCGCCACCGCCAAGGTGGAGGAACTGATCTACCAGCTCAAGAACGACTACACCATCGTCATCGTCACCCATAACATGCAGCAGGCGGCACGGGTGGCGGACTATACGGCGTTCATGTATTTGGGGGAGTTGGTGGAGTTCGGGGAGACCAGGCAGGTGTTTACCAAGCCGACGAAGTCTCGTACTGAGGATTACATTACGGGGCGGTTTGGCTGATGTGTTTTTTTCTCCCCCTACGTAGTGGGGAGAGGGTAGGGTGAGGGGCCGCTTTTTTCGTCTACTATCCGCATCCGGATCAATAAGCGCATCGTCATTTCCGCCTTCGCGGAAATGACGATTAAATTGGCAGGCAATTGAGCTCTTCCGTCCCACGCTTGCAAGCAGAACACACAAGCCCCAATCAGGCATCAATAATCTTCGCCGCCGCCGGAGATTTATAAAAATCCTCAAGGTTGCGCCGTATCATCCCCTCCAACAACCCCCGCTTCTTCAGCCCGGCAATCGCCATCGGCGCAAACCGCATTGCATCCGCCACCATCATATCCCGGGTGATCCCGATCTCCTCCAGGATCTCGCCCAGCGAGCTGTCCTCGTAACGGTCGAAGAACCCATCGACCCCCGCGTCGATCATCGTCACGTACCAGTCGGTCTTGCGCAAGGCATGCCAGTACTCGTAAGCGATGACAAAAAAATCCTCGATGTCCGAGCCCCGCAGGTAGTCGCGCAGCTGCGCGACCTTGCTGCCCTTGAGTTGTTCCCAGGCATCCAGCGCCGCCTCGCGGATCGAGGGGGCGTCGAAGCGTTCGAGCAGGAAGCGGCGGCTCTGCGACAGGGTGGACTGGATATTGCGCGAAACATAGCGCTTCAGGCGCTCCTCGATCGCATCTTCCAGTCCCGGCGTGGCGCGCTTCATCACGGATTTGCCGAGCTTCATCGCGGTGCGCGCGCCGGGGATGTTGCCGGTGAGTTTGTTCTGGGTCAGGTAGTCCTTGATGCCGTGGTAGACGATGTCGGCGGCCAGGCCCGAGTACACCGGGTTGGCCACCGCCTCGTCCAGCAGCCGCCTGCGCAGTTCCTCCATCTCCAGCAGCTTGTCCAGGACTTCGGCGAATTGCCGGTCGCTGAGCAGGTCGCCGAGGCGGGTCTGGGCATGGATCGGATGGGCGTGCAGGCGCTGGGCGATGTCGGCCACCAGTTCGGGGATGCCGGCGTTCAGTTCCAGCTTCACGGCGTAGACCCGCACCGCTTCCTTGATCGCTTCGCGGCTGACCACGTCTTTCAGGCTGATCCGTTCGGCGTCCTGCAGCATCGCATCGACTTCCCGCTCGATGCGGATGCGCAGCGTTTTGCCTTCGAGCTGCTGCAGCATGAACTGCACATGGGCCTCGAGCAGCGCTTCGGTCTTGCCGGTTTTGTTTCTGGTCAATGGGCTTTCTTCCAGGGGTGGTCTGCTTGCGGCTCGGCCAATTTACGCGCTGGCCCTGAGACAGTCTCGCAGATTCCCCCGCCTGGCAATGGCCGCGCGGCATCGCTCCGCCGCCCTTCGGCAAACGCCCGGCGGCCGAATGCCTGTAGATGATTACTACTACACTAAGCCCGCGGTACTAAAGCGTAAACTAGGCGGGCCGGATTTGGGATGGATCTGGTTTTCCGGATCGCCGGAGATTCACTATTCTTGGGGACAGTTTTGCCATGCGTGGCTCGATCATTCTTGCGTTTCTGGCGCTGCTGCCGTTTGCCGCCGGCGCCGACGAGTTGCCGGCGCTCGCGCCCGGACTGACCCCGGTCGGCGCCGAGCAGGCCGGCAACAAGGACGGCAGCATCCCGGCCTGGACCGGCGGCCATCCGCGTTCCGGCAAGCTCAGCGGCGAGTTTCCGCATGATGCGCAGATCGACGGCGACAAGCCGCTGTTCACCATCACGCACGACAACTACCTCAAATACGCCGACCATCTCAGCGAAGGCCACAAGGAACTGCTGCGGCGCTTCCCCGACTACCACATGCTGGTCTACCCCACGCACCGCAGCGTCGGCTACCCGGACTTTATCTACAAGGCCACGGTGGCCAATGCCGCGAGCTGCAAGCTGCTCGGCAGCGACGAGCCGGACGGCTGCAGGCAGGGTTTCCCCTTTCCGCAGCCCAAGTCCGGCGCCGAGGCGATCTGGAACCACAAGCTGAAGTGGCGCGGCGAGGCGGTGCAGCGCTTCAACAACCAGTTCATCGTGCAGCCGGACGGCAGCTACCAGCAGACCAAGATCGTGGAGCGGGTGAAGTTCTACTACGCCAGCACCAGGAACCCGGTCAGCCTGAAGAACGGCGAGGGCGAGTTTCTGCGCTACCTGTCGCAGACCCTGGCGCCGCCGCGCCTGGCCGGCACCTTCATCCTGCTGCAGGACAAGGCCGGCACCGGCGACAGCGGCCGCGCCGCATGGCTGTACACGCCGGGCCTGAAGCGCCTGCGCCGGGCGCCGACCGTGCAGTACGACAATCCCTACGAGGGCACCGACGGCAACCAGTTCTACGACCAGGTGGACATGTTCAACGGCGCGCTGGACCGCTTCAACTGGAAGCTGCTCGGCAAGAAGGAGTTTTACCTGCCCTACAACTCCAACCGCATCGCCGGAAATACCGTCAAGTACCGCGATCTGATCCGCCCCCATCACCTCAACCAGGACCTGCCGCGCTACGAGCTGCACCGTTACTGGCTGGTGGAGGCGTCGGTCAAGTCCTCCGCCAACCATACCTTCAAGCTGCGCCGCTTCTATCTGGACGAGGACAGTTGGAACGTCGAGGCGGTGGACTGCTACGACAACAAGGACCAGCTCTACAAGTTCCAGGAAGGCCACCTCATCACCACCCCCAGCGTGCAGGCGGCCACCACCGTGCCGGAGCTGATCTACGATTTCTCCTCCGGCCGCTACATCGTCACCGCGGCCTTCAACGAGGATCAGCCCTACGACCTGTCGGTGACGCCCCCGGATGACGAGTTCACGCCGGGGGCGGTGCAGAAGCTGACCAACAAATAAGAAGCGACTCGCGCAAAGCCGCAGTAAAAGAATTCAGAGCCTGTCGATTCCGCTTTTCTTCGCGGCTTTGCGTCTTTGCGCGAAAGGCTTTTCAGCCTTTTTCAGACGCCCCCGAAGGCATCGACCCTTTCGCCGCCCGCGCCAGAATCCCCGTCGGCAGCACGCGCACCAGCCGGCCCACCAGGTTCCAGGGATACACCGGCACGGTCGAGGTCTGCACGCCGCGTTCGATCAGGTCGGCGATGATGCGGGCGCCGTCCTCCACGCCGATCAGGAACGGCCGGCTCTTCATGTCCTGATTGATCGGCGTATCGATATATCCGGGGAACAGGGTGGTGACGCGGACCGGCGTGCCGTGCAGCTCCACGCGCGCCGCGTCCGCATAGACCGCGATGGCGGCCTTGGAGGCGCTGTAGGAAGCGGCGCCGGGCAGGCCGCGGAAGGCCGCCACCGAGGAGATCACCGCGATCTGGCCGCGATTCTGGGCGCGGAACAAGGACACGGCGGCATCGATGGTTGCCATGGCGCCGATCACGTTGGTTTCGATCACCGCGAGGTCCTCCGCAAAGCGACCGCTGCCCACCGGCCCGGTGCTGCCGACGCCTGCATTGGCGATGACCAGGTCCAGGCCGCCGTGACTGCGGGCCGTCTCGGCGATGGCGCTTTGCACATCGGCGTAGCGAGTCACGTCCAGCGCCAGCACCTCCACGCCGCACTGTGCAAAGCGCGCCGCGATGTCGCGTTTGACTTGCTCCAGGCTGTCGACCCGCCGCGCTGCCAGGACCAGGTCGTAACCGCGCGCGGCCAGTTGCGGTGCCAGCGCCTGGCCGATGCCGGAACTGGCGCCGGTGAGAAAGGCCAGCTTGCGGGTGTGCTTGTTCATGGTGATCGGCCTGCCTTCGAATGCTGGTTTGAACCCTAGACTTTAGGGGCCGGACGGACCCGGGCACTATGACCGCACGCGACGGAGGGAACATTTTGCGACAGCGCGTCGCTCCGCATCCCAGGACCAGGCACGCCTCGCCCGGGTCAATCAAACTGTGAACCAGTTCAAAAAATGCGCCGTGGCGCTATCGTATGGTGCAGGCTGATCGGCCGCATAGGCAGTGATCTCAGGGAGAATGTGCATGACCGTTGAACTTCATACCGACCGGCGCCGGCTGCTGCTGGCCGCGGCGCCGATGCTGGCCGAACGCTTCGATGCCGGCTCGGTCAATGCCGCGGAGATCGCGGATGCGGTGGGCATGGCCAGCGGGGACTTCGTCGCGGAATTCGGCGACATCGAACATTACTTTGCCGCGCTGCAGCTGCAGTTTTTCGAAGGGCGGCTGGCTGCGGTGATCGCCAAGGCCGGAACCATGCAGCCGGGCCTGGAGCGCATCCACGCCGCCTGGAGCTGTTATCTGGATTACTCCCTGGAGCACGCGGCGGTGCATGTCTGGTGCCGTCGCGCGCGGCAGCGCTTTCCGGCGTTACATGACGAGGGGCGCCGCCGCAATCACGGCGTGCTGCTGATGATCCAGATCGAATTCGCAAGCTTGAATCGTCCCGATGCGATGGAGCGCGCGCGCCTGGCCGTGGGTGCCGTGCTGGAAACGGTCAAGGTCGAAAGCGAAATGCGCAAGCGCAATGAGGCGATGCGCGCGCTGCTGTGGTCGGCAATGGACTTGCTGGCGCGAACTTAGTCGTTCAAGAGGGGTCTTTAGCCTGCCTGCGCCATCTGCGCCCGGGTAGGTTTACAATGCATCGCTGCCGGCAATGGCGGCGTGCTTCACGATAAGACTGACTAAGGAGAAGCGGCAATGACCTTGGAGCAATTGACGGACCATCTGAGTGCGCAGCTTTCGATCAGCAAGGTCCAGGCGCACGAAACAGTGCATGCGCTGACCCGGCACATCACGCAGGCCCTGCTTGCCGGAGATCGGGTGAGCCTGCCGGGTCTGGGCTCCTTGTCCGTCGGCGTGCGCAAGGCGCGCAGCGGACGCAATCCGCGTACCTCGGAAATCATCCACATTCCGGAGCGCAAGGTGGTGAAGTTCTCCGTCTCTTCGCAGCTCAGCGCCACGCTCAATTCCGGCGCCAAATAGGATTTGCGGTGTGGCCGGGTGGCGGGCTGTTTTCGCCTATCCATAGATATTTTCAACCGGAATAAGCGTGTATTGACGATCGTTTGAGCGATCCAGACGATTGTTCGCGCGCCTGCGGTTAAAATAGGCGAAGTGAAGACTCAGTGGCGATTCCGGCATGCAGGACGCACGCTCGGCCCCTACCCGTGGCCGCTGCTGGTGCAGCTGCATCGCCGCGGCACGCTGCGGGACGACACCCTGGTGCAGCCCGCGAACAGTGCGCAATGGCTGCCAATGCGCCAGGTGCTCGATGCCCAGGCCGGTCCGCCCTTCCCTGCCGGCGCGGCGGCAGGGAAGGGCCGCCTGCACCTGCGGTTGCTGCTGTTTGGCCTGATCCCCCTGCTGGCGCTGCTCATCGCCTTCTATTGGGTGATGCACAGCGTGCGCGACGACATCGATCCGCGCCCCTGGTGGCTGGCCCTGGCGATGCTCAGCCTGTTGATCCCCTTGTGGTACGCCCTGACCAGCCTGTGGCTGTGGACCGCCAGCGCGCGGCAAAACAGTTTCACGGGGCGGGACCTGCCGCGCCTGGCGATGGCTTTGACGGGCGCGCTGCTGCTGTTCACCCTGTATAGCAATTACCGGCCGCTGCAGGCCCTGGTGGGCATCGCCACCCAGCCCGACCGCTACGGCCAGTTCGCCATCGGCTTCGAGGACGGCGGACGCAGCCTGGTCTACAGCGGGCCCTTCGGCTACGCCGCCCCGGCTCGCCTGCAAGAGGAGCTTGCGCGCCACCCGCGGGTGGACAGGGTGGTGTTCGACAGTCCCGGCGGCTGGATGGTAGCCGGGCGCGGCATCGCCCGCGTGTTGGCACAGGCGCGGATCCAGACCGCGGTGGTGCGCCATCGCTGCGCCAGTGCCTGCACCCTGGCCTTCGAGAGTGTGCCGCACCGCGTGCTCGAGGCGGATGCGGCGCTGGGCTTCCACTCCGAATCGAACCAGTTCAGCTGGGCGGCGAGCGAACACGCCAACGACAGCTTTGCCGAGGTCTTCGCCGCGCGCGGCATGCCGCAGGCCTTCATCGACCGCGCCATCGCCACACCGTCCAGTACGCTGTGGTGGCCGGACACGGCGCTGCTGCTGCGCAACCGCGCCATCGACAGCGTGCGCCTGGATGGACGCGACCTGGCGGCGGCGGACTATTTCCCGGCGGTGGTGGACCGCTATTTCGCCGGCCCGGAATTCGCGCCCCTGGCCAAGGGCCTGCGCCAGTTCGCCCCGGCCCACCTGCAGAAGCTGCGGCAGGACGTGGCGGCGCTGCTGCAGCAGGACGCGCTGGACGGCCAGATCGGCGCCGTGACGCAGCAGGCCATCAATGCCGACGAGCAGCTGGCCCTGCAGCGCGCCGGCGATACGGCCCAGCTGGAGCATGCCGCCCTGATGCTGCAGCTGCTGCAGGAATTCAACGCGCGCGCCCCCAAGCTGTGCTATTCCATCTGGACCGGCCGCAATGCGGCCGCCGTCAACCGCGCCTTCACGCCGGCCGAGCAAGGCGCTTTTCTGCGGCAGATGGGGAGCATGCTGCAAGCCGCGGCACAGGACCCGCTGCCGCCGCCGAGCGACGCGGACGGCGCCGACCTCGTCGCGCAAGCCACGCGTTCGGCCTATCTCAAGTACGGCGACGCCGTCTACAACGTGCCGCTGGCCCTGAGCCAGGGACGCGTCACGCCGGCCATGGTCTGCGACATGGCGCAGAGCACCTACCGCCAGATCCACGCCATGCGTCCCGCCGAAGCGGGCGCCGCGATGCGCTGGCTGGCGCTGGGCAAGTCGCCGGGCGGCGAGCAGATCGGCGCCGTGGCCAGGCGGCCGCAGGATTCCGGTGGCGGCGCCTGAGCTTCCCGTAGGCTCTCAGATCCCCACCGTCTTCTGGACGGTGGAATATGGTTCTCGAAACTGTAGTTGCCGCTGGCCCCGGCCAGATAGCTAAATCTCACTGGTCTTCCACCAATTTTGCACAAAATCCGCACCGTTTGCGGTGCAGAATGGCCTGTATCTAAAGGATCATATGAAGAATGTCAGCTCGCGCCGCCGCCCGATTACCGAATTGGAGACTACCGCTGGTACATCGCCGCCTGCACACTGGGCCTTTATGCTAGATCCACGGTGGTTTTCCGGCCCCTGGATCGTGACCGCAGGATGCCGCTCGTGTTAGCGTTTGTGTTGATCGGATGGTTCATCTGGCTGGCCGAGAACATCGGCACGTTTTTCGATATCTGGAAGTATCCGAACCAGCTGGGCGCCTGGTCCGCCGTCAATATCGGCAAGTGGAGTTCCTGGTCTCTCCTGGTCATCATGACGTTCACGATCGTGGCCAACCTCAAACACATCAAGGGTCGCATTCACGTGCCGGCCGAGCACCGCTTCGCTGTTCCAAGCGGCTCACTGCCGCAGGCGCCGACCGGGGCCGGGTTGGAAACTTGAACGATCAGGACCCTGCGCGTTGCAGGCGGTCGCCGCCGCGCCGTGAATCGGCCGACCACCTCAATATCTGCTTCTCCCACAACTGATCCGGAGTACATGCAGGCATGGCGCAAACCCGCAGAATGGGCGTGGAAGGCTCGAAGATGCGCGCGCTGTTCCTCGACGCGGCCGAGGCGATCCTGCGCGAGGAGGGTTATGTCGGCATTTCGGCGCGCCAGGTCGCGGCCAAGGCCGGGCTCAAGACCCAGCTGCTGTACTACTACTTCCTCACCATGGACGACCTGATCCTCGCCGTGGTGCGGCGCATCAACGAGCGCCGGCGGGAGCGCTTCGACGAGGCGCTGGCCGCGCCCGATCCGCTGCGGGCCCTGTGGGCGCTGAGCAGCGATCCCTCGAGTGCGGCCCTGTCGGCGGAATTGACCTCGATCGCGGTGCACCGCGAAGCGGTCCGCGCCGAGATCGTGCGCGCGGCGCAGGCGTTCCGCGCCCTGCAGATCAAGGAAGTGTCCCGCCTGCTCGGGGAGCGGGGCGGCAAAGACTACCCTGCCGCGGGCATGGTCATGATCGCCGCCGCCCTGGGGCGGACGCTGGTCAACGAGTCCGCGGTCGGCCTCAGCGACGGGCACCAGGAAGCGCTCGAGATCGTCGAGCGGGTGCTGAAGGATCTGGGCTCGCCCAAGTCAAAAAAATGACCGATTAACCGGGCTGCCTGATTCGTCTTGCCCGGCACTTGAATCAGCCGCGGCCGCGATGCTAACATAGTGTTCAGCATTTGAACGTATCGTCTATTCAAGAGACAACCGCAGCTGCGGCGCGGAGGAGATAAAACCATGACTCGTGCGGAAATACTTGCGGCAGATGTGAAGGTCGAACCGATCAAGCCGGCGGTGGGCGCGGTGATTCACGCCGACCGCTCGCAGCTGCTGAGCAAGGAAGTCGCGCAGCTGACACTGCGGCTGATCGAGGCGCATGGTGTGGTGGTGTTTCCCTGCGCCGGCCTCAGCGACCAGGAACAGCAGGCCTTCACCGAAAACCTCGGCGCCAGCGTGAACTTCACCAAGTCGGCGCCGGGCGGCAACAAATCCGAATCGGCCGGCTACAACATCACGCTGGACCCGAAGATCAACAACGAGCCGGAGTACGTGCAGGGCACGTTCTTCTACCACATGGACGGCATGCCGCTCGCCAACATGCCGCCGCCGCGGGCCAGCGTGCTGTCCTGCCGCAAGAAGTCGCCCAGCGGCGGCCAGACCGAGTTCGCCAGCACTTTCGCTGCCTACGACGCCCTCAGCGACGAGGAGAAGGCGGAGTACGCAAAGCTGCGCGTGATCCACAGCCTGGTCGCCGGCGTGCGCGAAGTGAAGCCGGCCGAGGAACTGCAGCCGCACATGCGCAGTCGCAAGACCGAGCGCCCGCTGGTCTGGACCTATCCCTCCGGCCGCAAGTCGCTGCTGCTCGGCTACACCGCCGACGAGGTGTTGGGGATGCCCAAGGCGGAAGGCCGTGCGCTGCTGGCGCGCCTGCTGGAATGGGCCGGGCAGCCGGCGTTTTCCTACCGCCATCACTGGCAGGAAGGCGATCTGGTGGTGTGGGACAACTGCGGCGCGCTGCACCGCGTGATTCCCTACACGGCGAATTCCGGGCGATTGATGCACCGTACTTCCGTCGCGGGGGTCGAACTGGCGGCCTGAGGCCGCGCTGGTCCTCCGGACGCGGTTATATCCGTGCGCCGGGGGCGACGTGCCCTGGTTTACTTCGGGCGGCCGCCACTGGCCAGCAGTTCCATCGCTTTCTCGATGCGGCGCGCCCGCGTCTCCGGCTTCTGTGCTTCATTGATCCAGTCGATATATTCCTTCCGCATCGAGTAAGAGAGCTTTGCGAACCGCTGCTGCAGGTCCTTGCGGCCGGCCAGAGCCGCGCTGAAATCCTCGGGGGTTTCCACGCTGCGCGGCGCGGTATCCAGCGCCATGACCACCGTGACGATGTCGCCGGCCTCGACCTTGGCCC
Source organism: Verrucomicrobiota bacterium (assembly GCA_903970595.1). GTDB lineage: Bacteria > Pseudomonadota > Gammaproteobacteria > Nevskiales > Nevskiaceae > Nevskia. The sequence continues at coordinate 4,558 of CAJCJI010000080.1, read as the reverse complement.
CGGCGCGCAGTTCCTTGTTCACCGGCATGGAATGCGTGCCGTCGCCATTCGGCAGCAGGGAGTTCTGGAACGGATGGCCGTTCAAGGTGCCGGCCACCGCGACGCGCGCCTTGCTGCCAAAGATTTCCTGCACATTGAAAGGCACCGGCAGGAAAATCCAGGCCCCGTTCGGACCGCGGCCGATCAGCCTGGCTTGAAAGCGCTGTTCCATGGGCGTGCCTCGTATTTACAGGTTTAACCAGGGTGCCATCCTGGCGCTCTTAAACTCTACATTGACCATGCCGATGTTCCGCCCTAGGGAGCAAGGCTCCGCATCAGCTGCCGGATCGGCTCGTTGTCCGCATACACGCGCCACTCCTCCACCAGTTCGCCGCGCACCACGGCGCGAAAAGCGCCGGGACAGGACCAGCGGCGCGCCTCGCCGCGCACGCCATCCGGGCTGTAGCTGCCCCCTGCCGTTCCGAACATCACCACCACCGGTCCTTCGCCAAGCCAGGATTCGGGAGCGAGCGCATAGTCCGGCACCATGCCGAAATAAGCGCGCCAGCCGCCGTGCATGTTGTCGCGGCCGGTGACGGTGTTGCCCAGCGAGTCGATGAAGCGATGGTCCTCGGTCATCAGCGCCGCCAGGCCGTCGGGGTCCTGGGCGTTGATCCTGTCCACAAATTTTTGAACCAGTGCCAGCGAACTCATTTGTTGCTCCTTCGGTTTGGGTTCAAGCGTGCAGGCGCTTTCTTTCCGCCACCGAGCCGGCGACCAATTGCTCCAGCACCTTGAGATCCACATCGCCGAGCTTGCGCAGGTACAGGCAGCCCTTTCCGGTCTTGTGCTTGCCCAGCTTTGCCAACAGCTCGTCCCGCCCTGGAAAACTGGCCACGAGATAGATGCTGACATCGCCCTTGCGCGAGGCGAATCCGGTCAGGCAGGAATCGCCTTCGCGGCCAAAGAGTTTACATCTCATGGCGAGACCAGGCTCGCGATGAGCCGCTCGGCGGGCAGCAGCTTGTCCAGCAGTTCCGGCGCCAGCGCATGCCGCCGCATGATGTAGGCCGCGCTGTTGAAGCTGACCATCACCTCGCCGGGCGTAGACTCCGTCACCAGCGCTTTCAGCGGCAGGTCCAATCCGCTGAGGACTTGCGCCTGCATCAGCGGCGTGCCGGCCTTGGGATTGCCGAACAGGATCAGCGTCGTCGGCGCCAGCGCCAGGCCCACTGCAGCGGCTTCGGCGCTCTGGTCGATGGTGGCGAATACCTTGATGCCGTGATCGGCGAATGCGGCCGTCAGCAGCCGCAGGGTCTCGCCGTGGGAATGCCGGCTGCGCAGGCTGACGATGCCCTGTCCGGAGGCGGGAGCGGGGTCGGTTGTGGTCATGTTCATGGCGCTACAGTTCCCGCTGCACGCAGGCAGGCGCCGCGAATGGTCGTTTCATTCATCGATGACTCCAAGCCTGGCTCAGGCTTCGTGCGCGGGAGTTTGCTGGAATACGAGGGTATAGCCATCCGGGTCCTTGACGCTGAAATAACGCAGGCCGTAGGGAGCAAGCCGGGGCGGGTCGGCCTGCAGCCCCCGGCCGGTCAGCGCCTGGTAGGCCGTGTCGATATCGCTGCATCCGATATAGAGGCTGGTGTCCCCGTGGGCCGCGAGGTGGGTCGCATCCGGGCGTTCCGGCCGCTCGCCGGAGTCGTACTGCGTGTTCAGCATCAGTTCGGCCGCGCCCAGGCGCAGCCACATCCAGTGCGAAAAGCGGCCCTCGGGCGTATCGATCACCGGCGAGGCCGCTACGACTTCAAAGCCGAGCGTATCCCGGTAAAAGGCCAGCGCCCTGGGCATGTCGAACACGGCGATCAGCGGCGTCAGGCCGGCAAACAGGGCTGCGTCGGAGTTCATGAGAAACCCTCCCTTGCTTGGAGAGAATGTAGCAAATCCAAAGCGGCCTGAACCTGCGATGTTCATCTCCATCGGCGGTACCTTCCCGCCGCATTGGCAGCAGCCAAGCCCGGCTCGTTACAATGCGCCCCCGTACCAGGCGATCGACCCCATGCTCGACCCCAAACTCCTGCGCGCCCAGCCCGAAGCGGTGGCGGCGCAGCTTGCCCGCCGCGGTTTCAATTTCGACCTGGGAAAATTCCAGGCGCTCGAAGCACGGCGCAAGTCCCTGCAGACCGAAACCGAGAAGCTCCAGGCGGAGCGCAATGCCGGCTCCAAGCGCATCGGCCAGGCCAAGAGCAAGGGCGAGGACGCGGCGCCGATCCTGGCCGAGATGGACCGCCTAAAGTCGCAGCTTGCCGCCAACGAGCAGGCGCTGGGCGCGCTGCAGGCCGAGTTCGAGGAGTTCGTGCTGGGGTTGCCGAACATCCCGCACGCCAGCGTGCCGCAGGGCCGCGACGAGCACGACAATGTCGAGCTGCGCCGCTGGGGTACGCCGCGCCCGGCCGCCGACGCCAAGGACCACGCCGACCTGGGCGAAGCCCTGGGCCTGATGGATTTCGCCGCCGCCGCCAAGCTCACCGGCGCGCGCTTCGTGGTGCTGCGCGGCCAGCTGGCGCGCCTGCAGCGCGCGCTGACCCAGTTCATGCTCGACGTGCACACGCAGCAGCACGGCTACGAAGAGCTGTATGTGCCCTACATCGTCAATGCCGCCAGCCTGCGCGGCACCGGGCAGCTGCCCAAGTTCGGCGAGGACCTGTTCGCGCTCAAGGCCGAGCACGACTGGCGCTTGATCCCCACCGCCGAAGTGCCGGTGACCAACCTGCTGCGCGACGAGATCCTCGAGCCCGAGAACCTGCCGCGCAAATGGGTGGCGCACACCCCCTGCTTCCGCGCCGAGGCCGGCGCCGCCGGCAAGGACACCAAGGGCATGATCCGCCAGCACCAGTTCGAGAAAGTCGAGCTGGTGCAGGCCACGCTGCCGGAGCAATCCTACGCGGCGCACGAGGAATTGACCGCTCACGCCGAGGCGATCCTGCACAAGCTCGAATTGCCCTACCGTGTATTGACCCTGTGCACGGGCGACATGGGTGCCTCCGCCGCCAAGACTTACGACCTGGAAGTATGGCTGCCCTCGCAGGACCGCTACCGCGAGATCAGCTCCTGCTCCAATTTCGAGGACTTCCAGGCCCGCCGCATGCTGGCGCGCTACCGCCATCCCCAGACCAAAAAGACCGAGCTGCTGCATACGCTCAACGGCTCGGGCCTGGCCGTGGGGCGTACCCTGGTGGCGATCCTGGAGAATTACCAGGATGAGGGCGGGGCGATTGCGATTCCCGATGCTTTGAAGCCCTATCTGCCTGGGCTGACGCGCATCGAGAAAGCCTGAGGTAACAGAAAATCTCGAATGTCGTCATTCCGGCGAAAGCCGGAATCCAGAGCGCTTAAAGCACTGGACCCCGGCTTTCGCCGGGGTGACGCACTAAGCGGTCAAGGTAGCCCGGGACGCGCGCAGCGCTACCGGAGGAAGCTCCGCAAACCCTCGGTTCCGGTGAAACCCCACCAGAACAGGTAAAATGCGCCCGCAATCTCGTCGCCGCGGTCCGTTGGCGTTCAGAGCCACCGTTTCCTCACGCAGAGATCCCCGATGTCCACCGAAGCCCCCGCCGTTGCCGTCGATGCCAGTTCCAGCTTCAGCGATCTGGCCTTAAGCGCCGAGGTGTTGCGGGCGCTCGCCGATGTCGGCTACGAGTCGCCTTCGCCGATCCAGGCCGCCACCATCCCGCACCTGCTCAGTGGCGGCGACGTGCTGGGCCAGGCGCAGACCGGCACCGGCAAGACGGCGGCCTTCGCCCTGCCGATCCTGTCGCGCATCGACCTCGCCCGCAAGACGCCGCAGCCGCAGGCCCTGGTGCTGGCCCCCACCCGCGAGCTGGCGATCCAGGTGGCGGAAGCGTTCCAGCGCTATGCCAAGCACCTGCCGGGCTTCCACGTGCTGCCGATCTACGGCGGCCAGGCCTATGGCCCGCAGCTGTCCGCGCTCAAGCGCGGCGTGCACGTGGTGGTCGGCACCCCCGGCCGCGTCATCGACCACATGGAGCGCGGCACCCTCAAGCTCGACCGCATCGACTGCCTGGTGCTGGACGAGGCCGACGAGATGCTGCGCATGGGCTTCATCGAGGACGTCGAAACCATCCTGCAGCAGACCCCGGCGCAGCGCCAGGTGGCGCTGTTCTCGGCCACCATGCCGTCGGCGATCCGCCGCATCGCCCAGACCTACCTCAGGTCCCCGGTCGAGATCACCATCAAGAGCAAGACCAGCACGGCGACCAACATCCGCCAGCGCTACTGGCTGGTCAGCGGCACCAACAAGCTCGACGCGCTGACCCGCATCCTCGAAGCCGAGCTGTTCGACGGCATGCTGATCTTCGTGCGCACCAAGGCCGGCACGGTGGAACTGGCGGAGCGGCTGGAGGCGCGCGGCTACAACGTGGCGGCGCTCAACGGCGACATGGAGCAGAAGCAGCGCGAGCGCACCGTGGCGCGGCTCAAGGACGGCCAGCTCGACATCGTCGTCGCCACCGACGTGGCGGCGCGCGGCCTCGACGTCGAGCGCATCAGTCACGTCTTC
>CAJCJI010000079.1 GCA_903970595.1 Verrucomicrobiota bacterium | reverse complement strand
CCTGGGCGACGAGGACCACCTCGGCGACATGGACTTCAAGGTCACCGGCACCACCAAGGGCGTCACCGCCCTGCAGATGGACATCAAGATCACCGGCATCACCGGCGAGATCATGAAGGTGGCGCTGGACCAGGCCCTGGCCGGCCGCCTGCATATCCTCGAAGCGATGGTCAAGACCATCGACAAGCCGCGCGCCGAGATGTCCGAGTTCGCGCCGCGCATCACCACCATCAAGATCCACCCGGACAAGATCCGCGACGTTATTGGCAAGGGCGGTGTCACCATCCGCTCCATCACCGAAGAAACCGGCACCAGCATCGACATCGACGACGACGGCACGATCAAGATCGCCGCGGTCGACGGCGATGCGGCCAAGGCCGCCATCGCCCGCATCGAGGCCCTGACCCGCGACGTGCAGGTAGGTGAGGTGTACGAGGGCAAGGTCGCCAAGCTGATGGATTTCGGCGCCTTCGTCACCATCCTCCCGGGCAAGGACGGCCTGGTCCACATCTCGCAGATTTCCGAAAAGCGCGTGGACAATGTCGCCGACGAGCTCAAGGAAGGCCAGGTGGTGCGGGTCAAGGTGCTGGAAATCGACAAGCAGGGCCGCATCCGTCTTTCGATGAAGGCGGTGGACGTAGCCTGATGCCTGCAAGCCCGGCGCGGTCTTGAACGTCTTGAACTGCGCCGGGCTTGATCTACATCACACTTTTGGTCAAAATCCAGGCCTGTTCAATAGACGCCCGGTTCCTGCGGCCCCAAGCGCGGAATCGATGCGTCAGCCGGTCAAAAAAAACCCCCTGACAATCAGGGGGCAAGGTGCGAGAAAGGCGCAAGGCCTTTCTGGAGGAGACTTCCGCAGCGTCGACTAAAAATTATTTTTAGACGCTGCTTATTGCATGGCTTATGTTGCAGTGCAGTATAAGCACGACAGGGTACGGTGTCAAGTGCTTCAAGGTTATAAAACTATAACGAATTCAGTATTTTAAACGAGATGTACGAGCCTAATTGACGTGCTCGTCACTTTTCTTTGCGGCCCTGCGAGGCCGTGATTCCGGTCTTGAACGAACGCTCGTTCTGCTTGCTTGGTCATACCAAGCCTTACCGCCAAGCCCGCCGCAGCGCCCGGATTTGGGCCCGCCTAGGCTTCTTCGTCGCTGCGTTCCAGCAGGGGCTTGATCACCTTGGCGCGGGACAGGCTCTTCAGAAATTCGCGCCGCACCGCGCGCCAGATCGGCTTCTGGCGATCGGCAATGTCCTTCAGCCGCTGCACCGGTTGCTGCGCCTGGCCCAGCAGGCCGCGCAATTGCTCGGCGAAATTCTGGTGCTGATCCATGAACAGCTGGATCGACAGTTCCAGGTAGCGGCTGATGCTGATCTGCATCGGATCGCCGTAGAAGCGGATGATGTGAACCAGCAATTCCGAACTGAAGATCGGGTTGCCGCCCTCCTCCTGCTCCGAGATTACCTGCAGCAGGATGCTGCGCGTGATGTCGTCGCGCGTGCGCTTGTCCTCGACCCGGAACTTCACATTGCTCAATACCAGCTGGCGCACTTCTTCCAGCGTGATGTAGCGGCTGACGTTGGTGTCGTAGAGCCGGCGGTTCGGATATTTTTTGATGACGCGGATTTCGTTCATTCGTTTCGCCATACTGCAGCAACGCCAAGGATGACAGATGATAAACCGTTCACCAACAGCGCGAGCGATAAAGACTAGCCGCCAGGCTGCAGATGTGGCCCCGTGGGTACCCTGGACGCGTTCCAATGCGCCTGGGCCCACTGCATGACTTCCGGCGGCGGCGCACCGCGCAGCAGCGCCGGCGGCGCCTGTCCCAGCAAGTCCAGGCAATGCAGCAGGTTGTCGCCGGCCGCCGCCGGGACGAGTGGCTGCGCATGATTCTGCTTGCTCAGCTTGCGCCCGCAGCCGTCGAGCAGGACGGGCAGGTGGCGATAGGCCGGCATCGGCAAACCCAGTCGTGCCTGCAAATGCATCTGGCGGAAGCTCGAGCCGATCAGGTCCGCGCCGCGTACCACTTCCGTGGTGCCCTGCGCCGCCTCGTCCACCACGCAGGCGAGCTGGTAGCCGATGCCGCCATCGGCGCGCCGCACCACGAAGTCGCCGATGTCCGTGCCCAGCCGGCGCCGCAAGTCGCCCTGCCAGGCATCGTCCAGGCGCAGCTCGCCATCCGCGGCGCGCAGCCGCCACGCCGGGCGCTCCGCTGGCGGCGGCCTCTCGCGGCAGGTGCCGGCATACACCGGGCCGTCGACGCCGGGCAGCGAATCCCGCGCCAGCTGCGCACGGGTGCAGGCACAGGGGAAGAGGAGGCCCTGCGCCTGCAATCTGCCGAACGCGGGTTCGTATTCCGCCGCATGCCGCGACTGCAGCCGCGGCGGTTCGTCCCAGTGCAATTGGTGTGCTTCGAGCTGCCGCTGGATGGCGTCGACGAATTCGGCGCGGCAGCGTTCCGCGTCCAGGTCGTCGATGCGCAGCAGCCATACCCCGCCGGCGCTGCGCGCCTGCAGATAGCTCGCCAGCGCCGTCAGCAGCGAGCCCAGGTGCAGCGGTCCCGAAGGTGTGGGAGCGAAGCGGCCGCGATAGGGCAGGGGTGAGTGCATCGCGATACTTTAAGGCGTGAGCAGCGAGGTCGCCCACGCTGCGGGCCATGAGGAGAAAGGCTTTTTCCTCACGCCTCAGCGCTCCAGCATGCTAATTTGCGTTCCGATTGCTTCTACACAATGTTCAATCGGCAGGGCACCGCATGCGGTCATGGAACGGTTGGGGCGAAGAAGGGCGGGAGGATACGCTGACCGAAGGCGCCCGCGACTTCCTGCTTCAGGCACTCG
>CAJCJI010000078.1 GCA_903970595.1 Verrucomicrobiota bacterium | reverse complement strand
CATCCACACGCCATCCATGGCGTGTGGATGGAATCGTCGGCATCCCTGCCTCGACCCGCGCCAAACAGGCGCGGGCCTACGTCGCCGCGGGCTGCGATGCTCGGCGCAGCCAGACGGGGTGAACGTCAACCGCGCAAAGCAAAATCAAAAGCCGGGTACTCAAAGATAACGGACGTTGGCCGTTTTGGCCGCGATCAACCCTAGCCCCGCCGGTCGGTGTGAACTCATTCGGCATAAATTGACGGCCAACCGCAGCTTTCAGGAAACTGCGCCCCTGTCCCTGGTTGGCCAAGACTGGCCAGTCAATCATTAAATCTCGCAGTATGAAAGCGGTCATTCACGACTGTAGTGTCTCTAACATTTCGTGCACGCCATAAGGCAGTTATCGTTTGTACGCGCAACCGACCGATAACTAAGTCTCCTTTCCGGCCTCTTGTTTGCGTTGGCGTATGAACTCCTCGCCGGTGAGAAGTTTGATGGCAACTCCAAGCGCTGTCTCATCAGAAGCTTCGATGTCCGGTTGGACGCCACTTCCTTCGATGCTTCCGCCGTTGGGTCGATGCCAGTCGCTCGTAGTGAGCCTTATGGCGCCGCCATCTACAAGTGGGATTATGGTTTGAATATTTGCACTGCCGTAGGTACGAGTACCCACTATTTTTGAACGGCCGTTGTCGTGCAAGGCGGCCGCCAGAATTTCTGAGCAGGCCGCGGTACCAGCATTCACAAGGACCACCAGAGGAATGCTGACTGGAAGCACGGGCAAGTTTCCAAACTCATCGGGTTGGGTGCGATACTCCCTGCTAGCTCCTTCGGCACGACCTAATGCAGTTGCCACTAGCACCTTTGGAGGCAACAACAGATCAGCGGACGCGATTGCGGCCGTTAAAAGGCCACCCGGATTGTCTCGTAGATCGAGAATTACACCCTTTGGCTGCGCTTGCGCCACTGGCCCAATTGTTTTCTGCAGGGCGATTCGAAGGTCACTTCCTGTAGCATCAGCGAACCTGGAGATCCGAACATAGGCGACCGAACCTTGAAGTATTTCAAGGCTCACCGTTGAATGTTGCGAGATAACTTCTCGCGTTAGCGGCACGATTCTCATGGTCCGCAAAAGAGGATCCAGCAACGTGAGCGAAACAGCGCTTCCCGGCTCTCCCCATAATCGATGCATAAAATCAGACAAAGGCATACCAAAGGTCGGCTCAGTGTCGATCCTCACGACGACCTCCCCCGATCTTAGACCTGCCCTGTAAGCAGGGGTGTCGTCCAACGGTGCGACGATCTTAATGAGCCCGTTAATCGAACGGACTTCCACACCTACCGAGGCATGGCTCCCTGCCGGGCTTTCTGCATCGTGCAGTTCTTGATCCGTTAGATAGGCAGAGTTCCGATCGAGCCCGCGGAGCGCTCCATCGATGGCATGGTGAAGTAAAGCTCGGTCGTCGATCTCACGCACGTAGTCAGATCGAATTTTATTGAGGATCTGAACCAACTCCCTTAGTTCTTCCTGCGGAATGGCCATTTGATTGCCATCTGCATGTACTAGGGCGCCCAGACTTAGCATCGCGATCACGCCAAATGTAAATCCCAACGCGAGGCTGAAAGGCGATAGTCTCTTCACAAGGATATGACCGGTATAGGATCACTCGTTTGCTTGTCAGTATTTGTTAGCGCGCCAGGACATCGACAAATGTACGGCCTCGACTATCGCCCGTAGTCCAACGCAATCCCACAACTTCATTTGGCTTTTCCCCCGGAATGGCGTCAACGAACCAGCCATTAACCCAGGGCAGCCGGAACTTATAGCTCGAAGAGATCGTGCCGTCCGGTGCGTATTCCAGAGCTGTCGGAACATCGGCAGTCAATGTCAGCAGGGACCCTTTGGATCCAAATAGAATCAATGATCCGTCCGGAAATGACGCAGCCCCGCCCCTCATACTGACGTTACTTGGCGGGTAGTTTCTTGTACTCTTTATCTGTAGATTCGCACCGAGATCGACTATTTGCGTGCGTTGAAATCCAGGGGCGCCAGCTTGGTTACATACGAAACGGATCGAGTCGTCGGGTGGGCCGATACGGAATGCCTGTTGGCACGTTGCTTCAAGCTCCTTACTTGCAACGAGGTCGCCGTTTTCATCCAGTCGAATCGCTTTCCAGCCAATAGTGAAGCTCAGACCGCCATCTGGCATTAGCTGAGGGCGGCTGATGCCTGGGGCGCCATCCACGATTATTAGCTTTTGCGACTCTACTGACCCGTCATCATGTAGCCGCATCAGCAGATACCCCCCCGACGGCTTATGATTGGGGCCATAGTGATCAGCCCTTCCCAGAACTACAAAGCCATTGCCCAGACGACCACAGGTATCCAATTCTGTTGATACTTTGTCATCGGCACCGTCGCTGGAGAAATACTCGTAATACAGCATTCGGTTTACTTCGTGGCCGTATTTGTCAAGGCGGACAACGATTCCACTTGATTTCGTGGTTGGATGGTCAAACAAATAGCCACACAATAAAACTCCGCCGTCGTCTGCAGCCACCGCTCCGTAGAATCCTGATTCGATAAAACGATAAACACCAACCGACTTAGGCGCATTGACCTGATCAGGCGCGGGATTTTGCCAAACTGTGTCTCCGTTCCTCTCAATCTTAGCGAACACTGTGGGCGCTTGGTATTCCCAAAGCGTGTTTCCCTTTTCATCCACCTTGTCCGCCACTGCGCGTAGTCCTTTCCCTGCAACGACATAGTTTCCATCTGTCAATCGGACAATTACCGTCGGGGTTTGAACATTCGCATATACTATTTCGAATTCCCGCTTCAAGCTAAGCCCTCCACTGCCATGCGTCCATATAGCGACAGCAAAAATCGCCAAGGCAGCGCACACAACGAGGACCTTCTTTCGGTTCATAATGGTTACCGATCCATCAAATTATCACTTGCTTCATGGCGATCAATGATTTTCAACAAGATCACGCCTACTGAGAAGAAGCCTGCATGTTTACTTCGACTTGTGTCGTCGTGGTATACCACCATACCGACGTCTTCGGATTGGGTCCTGTACTCCCACAGACCAAACCACGTTCTTCCTGGGATTTGCTGATATTTTTGTTGTAAAGATTGCATTGCAGAGTTAGATTTTCGTTGGGAGACTGCCCCGCTTCGAGCGGCGGTGAATTTGTCACTACCAGCCAGTTCGTCGCCGCGACACCGAACTTACTATTAACGGTCTCTCCCTGAGTTACTGCAATCACGCCCATAAATTTCCAGCGGCATCGGCCGGGCAGATAGCCGTCCCATGCAACGTTGCCACTAAAGTGATTGCCATCCCAGAGAACTTTTACGGGTAGCGCAACCGTATTGCTTCGATGATGCGTGCCAGGAAAGGGATCCATTTCCAAATAATCAACTCCGCAGCCCCGATTCGTACTGCCCCAAACAGTATCGAAGACAACTCGTAATGATGGATCCGCAGTCCCCTTGAAAGCGAAACTCTGCTGGGACTTCGGATTTAATTTAGGATAATCCTCGTCATCCTGAGTCGCGGTCTCGGTGGGCGCGCAATTTGCTTTGTGCCCGCAGGCCACAGCTAAGACGACTAGCCATGCGACCCCACTAAACCGCAACGTACGAGCGACATTGCACGCTCGGGCCTGATTGATCCTCGGGGACATCTGTGATCCTGACGAACTTAGACACTGAGCTATCGGTCTGTCACGTGTTTTAATTGAGCCACGGTGAGCGAATAAGCGGCGCAAACGTTGAATTGATCGTCTTCCCACAATTTCCATATCGTATCGGCACAAAGCAATATCCTCAGACTGCCCATCCTAAGCTTGCTGTAATGCTTCCAAAAATCTGTTCACCAAGTCACGCGATTCCCGTGCGAAATGACGAAATTCGTCGTCAGACGCTAGTTTCAGCCGTGCAACGTCTGCATCACATAGTTCTGAAAGCTCTCTGTCAATGTCCGCTTCCAAAAATCCTTCTGTAGCACCCGCTCGGATAGCTTCCGTCCGACATACCCGAAATAGTTCGGCCAAGCTCTGCTTGTAAGCAGTGTCCGTTGTCATCTTTCCAGCCGTACTCAGAAAAACCGCGCGACGGGTGGCTTCCTTGGCCTCCTGAAAGGAAGGCCTGCCGCTTCTCGAAAGCCCTTGGCCAGAAATTTTTTTTCGATCCCAGAACATTCTCATCCCTCCGCACGAGGGTCAGCTTAACAATGTGCGACGCAGGGCGGAAGCGGCGCGCCCACCCTGAAGCGAGCTCGTACGGAGTTGGGCGGGTTCTAACGGCGTCGGAAATGACCGTCAGTCTGGCAGCTATACGGTGTTGAACTCAAAGCACTGAACGTCTCTTTTTGGCACATACCGGCCCTGCAGCCGGCCCGGTTGTTTGCCCAATCCAGCAGCCCGAAACCAGCCGTTCCCCAATGATGGGAATGCGTCTGGAGCTGTCGGCTGAATGACCGAAGCAACCAGGAGCGGACCTTTGCTTTGCATAGTTGACACTTCCAGCCTTATCGGAATTTTCATCTCGGTTAATTTTTGTCGAACGCCTGCCATGCAGAATGTTCCAGTCGGGCACTGCCTCCCGTGCTTGTATAGGAACCAACTTTGCGTTTCCAGGGGCGGAGATGCTTCAAGTGGCTGCCGGGCTCGCCGCGTCAAAGCCTTCCCGAATACCGTAACCGAGCAACGGAAATCCCAATTACCAGCCGTTTCGACAATCTGCCGAACCCCGTCTCCTGGGACGTCCCCGAATCTCCGCGGACGTTGGCGACACCAATGGTCGTCTATGGACCTCTTGGGACCTTCGAATTTCATTTTCGCCCATGCGTAACTACACCAAAAAGCTGTCACGCATGTCACGCATGGTGAATCCAAGCCGCGCAACGGCCTCGCCCCGATAAATAATCCCGATTACCTTGCATTACAATTCGACCCTAGGGGCGGGGGGGCGCGCAGCGCCGGGACGAAAAGCGCACCGATCCCGAATCTATCCCTGCCGCGGCTGGACCAAAAGGCCGCCCAACCGGCGCAACACGCGCATACGGAGAACCCATGAGCACCATCCTGGTCACCGGCGGCTCGGGCTTTATCGCCGGCCATACCATCCTGCAACTGCTGTCGGCGGGCCACAGCGTGCGCACCACGGTGCGCAGCCTGCAGCGGGAGCCCGAGGTGCGCGCGACGCTCAAGCAAGGCGGCGCCGAACCCGGCGAACGCCTGCGCTTCTTTGCCGCCGACCTGGAAGCCGACGCCGGCTGGGCGGAGGCCGCCAGCGGCTGCGACTACGTGCTGCACATGGCCTCGCCTTTTCCCGCGGGCGCCCCCAGCCACGAAGACGAGCTGATCCGGCCGGCGCGGGACGGCGCGCTGCGGGTGCTGCGCGCGGCGCGCGACGCGGGGGTGAAGCGCGTGGTGCTCACGTCCTCGTTCGCGGCGATCGGCTACGGCCACCCGCCGCGGCAGACGCCGTTCGACGAAGCGGACTGGACCGACGCCAATGCCAAAATTCCCGCCTACGTGAAGTCCAAGACCCTGGCCGAACGCGCGGCCTGGGATTTCATGGCGCGGGAAGGCGGCGCCCTGGAGCTGGCGGTGGTCAACCCGGTGGCCGTGTTCGGCCCGGTGCTGGGGCCCGACTTCGCTTCTTCGATCCTGCTGGTCAAGAGCATGCTGGACGGGGCCATGCCCGGCTGCCCGCGGCTGTATTTCGGCATCGTCGACGTGCGCGACGTGGCCGCGCTGCACCTGCTGGCGATGACGCACCCCGACGCCAAGGGCGAGCGCTTTCTCGCCGTCGCCGGCGATTTCCTGTCCTTGTTCCAGATTGCCGGCGTGCTGCGCAAGCGCTTGGGCGCGGCCGGCCAGAAGGCGCCGAAGCGGGAGTTGCCGGACTGGCTGGTGCGGCTCGGCGCGCCGGTCAATCCCACCGCCCGGCAGGTCCTGCCGGAGCTGGGCAAGGTGAAGAACGGCAGCAATGCCAAGGCCCGGCGCGTGCTGGGCTGGACGCCGCGTTCGAGCGAGGACGCGCTGGTGGCCACGGCGGAAAGCCTGCTCCGGTTTGGACTGGTGAAGTAAGGACCGGAAGGCGCGGCCAGGTCTGGTCCAGGCCAGCACCGGCCGGCCGCAATCGACGCGTCATAAGACTTCGGCGAGAATCCCGGTCAAATTCGCGAACACGACCCGAGGCCGGCGATGGACACTCCCCTGCTCTGGCACATCCCGCTGTCGCATTTCAACGAGAAGGTCCGCTGGGCGCTCGACTACAAGGGCATCCCCCACCGGCGCCGGGTGCTGGGCCCCGACTACCTGATCCGCGCCTGGCGCGCGACGGGGCGCGGCACCTTGCCCATCCTGTTCATGGAGGGCCGGGCAATCGGCGACTCGACCCATATCATCGCCGCGCTGGAGCAGCGCTTCCCGCAGCCGCCGCTGTACCCAGCCGACCCAGCGCTGCGCGAGCGGGCCCTGGCGCTGGAGGACTTTTTCGACGAGCACCTGGGCCCGCAACTGCGCGCGGCCGTGGTCACGCCGCTGTTCCGCCACGATCCCGATATCGCGCTGCGGGTGCTGACCACCGGCATGCCGGAAAAGGCCTACCAGAACCTGAGCAAGCTGCGGCGCGTCTTCCCGGCCTATTACCGCTGGCGCCACAAGATCAGCGACGCCCGCCTGGAGGCGGACCGCGCCGCGGTGCACCGCGCGCTGGACCGGATCGAGCAGGAGCGGCAGGGGCACGCCTATCTCGTGGGCGATACATTCACGGTGGCCGACCTCAGCGCCGCCGCGCTGCTGGGCGTGCTGCTGCAGCCGCCGGAGCTGCAATACCCGGCGGCGGCGGCGCTGCCGCCCTACCTGCAGGAGTATCGCGGCGGGCTGCTGCAGCATCCGGCCATGCATTGGGCCGCGGGCATTTTCCGGCAGCACCGCGGAAGCTCCGCAGAAGTTGCCAGGCAGAAACGAGTTGGGGACGCATGAGGTCCCCCGGCCCCGCCGCGCCCTGGCCTCCGCGCGTGGGCCAAGGCCGTTCGCGTAAGCTTGCGGCGATCACACAGGAGTAGCCTGCCTTGAAAATGCCTATTGCCGGATGCGTGATTGCCCTGTTCGGCGGGCTGGCCGCGAGCGGCACGCCGGCCGATGACGCCGCGGTAAACCCCGCCGTGCTTGCCGCGGTGAAGGCCTGCGATACGGACGCGCGGCACCTGCTGGAGCGGCTGGTCGCCATCGACAGCGGCACCGGCGACCGCGAGGGCCTGGCCGCCGAGGCTGCGGTCTATACTAAGGTGCTGCAGGCGGCCGGCGCCCAGGTGCGGCGGGAAGCGCCGACGCCGCCGTCCGTGGGCGACAACCTGGTCGCCACACTGCACGGTACCGGCAAGGGCCGCATCCTGCTGATCGCGCACATGGACACCGTGTTCAGCCGCGGCGACGTGGCAAAGCTCAAGCCGCACTGGGACGGCGACCGCTACATCGGCCCGGGCGCCGGCGACGACAAGAGCGGCGGCGTGATCGCCGTCTGCGCCTTCAAGGCCCTGCGCGCGACGGGCTTCCGGGATTTCGCGCGGATCGACCTGCTGCTCAACGCCAGCGAAGAGACCGGCTCGCTCGGCTCGCGCGATCTGATCCAGCGCATGGCCAGGGACAGCGACCTGGTGCTGAACCTGGAGCGCGGCGTGCCCACCGACAAGGCCGTGGTTTCCCGCAAGGGCTCATCCGTGCTGATCTTCGAGTTCACCGGCCGCGCCGCACACTCCGGCCTGGAGCCGGAGAAAGGCCGCAACGCCGTGCTGGAAGCCGCCCGCGTGGCGCTGATGCTCGGCGGCCTGGCCAACCCGGACCAGAAGACCACGGTGACGGTGGACATCCTTTCCGGCGGCGACAAGACCAACGTGGTGCCGGCCCACGCCATCCTGAAGGCCGACGTGCGCGCGCTCACCGCCGCGGAGTTCGACCGCGTCGAACAGGCCGCCGCGCAGATCGCGGCCAAGCCGGCGATCGAAGGCGTGACCATCACCAGCCGCCTGGACCGCGACTTCCCGCCCTGGCCGCGCAGCCCCTCCGCGGACGCCATGCTGGCGCGCGCCAACCGCCTCTACGCCGAGCTGGGCCGCAGCCTGACCGGCATCGAAGTCGGCTCCTCCTCCGACGCCAGCCTCGCCGCCGCAACCGGCACCCCGACGCTCGACGGCTTCGGCATGGAAGGCGCCGGCGCCCACACGCCAGACGACAGCGTGGACCTGGCCACGCTGACGCCGCGGGCTTACCTGCTGGTACGGATGTTGATGGAAGTAGGGCGGGAGCCTGGGGGGATGTGACGGGCTGTCCAGGTTTGAGCTTATTGATTCAGCCGTGTTCAAAGCTTTGGACTTGTGCATCATTTGAAGACGCGCCAATTCCGCAGTGCTACGTTTCTTCTAAAAGCCGTACCGGAGAAAATCAATGAGTCGCTGTCGATTGTTCGTGGTGTGCCTCTGCCTTCTGACCGTAAGCGCCGCCGGGAACGCGCTTGCCGCTGGCTGCAACAGCGCCCGATCGGCGGACTCCGCAACGAGGCCGGACCCGGACGGATCGGACACGACGGTTTGCGACGCGGATGCACAGTACGCACTTGGACAGTACTACGAAACTCAAGGAGAGGCGCATCCCGACAAATACAAAGCCGCCGCACACTGGTACCAGCTTGCGGCCAACCAGAACTTTGCCCCGGCGCTGATCAGGCTTGCCTACCTGACGCAACGCGGTCTTGGCGTGGACAAGGACGAGAGCAAGGCGTCCGTGCTTGAGCAAAGGGCCGCGGAGCTTGCGCACATGCCGGACCAGGCCCCGGCTTCCGGAAAATCGCTTAACGACGCCGGGAATCCCGAGGACTACAAGGCGGCGCAAAAAGCGCTGCTGGACGCCTATGAGCAGGGGGATACGGGCGCCGGCATCGATCTGGCCCTGTCGTACCTGCATCCGAAATACGGATCCCCGGATGCCGAAGCGGCGCGTTCCCTGCTCGAGGCCATCTACTACAAGAAAGGTCCGAACTACACGTACGCCGCGTACCAGCTGGCGCTGATGTATCGCGACGGCGATGGAGTCAGGCCAAACCAGGTGACGGCGTACATGTGGATGACGGTGCCGGCCCACTCCAATCCACCGGACGAAATCTGGCAGCAGTTCACGGCCCTGCAGCAGAACGTGATGCAGATCAAGGGCACACGCGATCTTCCTGCCGATTGCAACGTCTACAAGGTGGCCAACTCGACCGGCAAGGAGTGGGCCGCCGGGCAGGAGTGGTTCCATGCCGACCGGGGCGAACCGATCTCGGTCATCATCCGCAAGCCGGACTTCGTGCAGGCGATATTTCCGAAGCGTTCCAACTGGGGATTTTTTTCCCCGCAGTGCATGAAAGGCCGGTAGCGGGCGAAGGGCGGGCAGATTTCACCTGCCCACGCGGATTGATCGACGATGGACACGGCAGGCGGCATTTACCCAACCCACGCTCGCCGTGGCGCCTGACTTTTTTGAATTCGTTCAACCGGCGCATCGTCCGCCATTAGCCGCCTCATAGAGGAGAGCACTTTGACCCGTACCAAGAAAGCCGTGTTGGCTGTGTTCCTGACACCGGTAGCGGTGATTCTGGCGCTCGTATTGTTCGTGGCGTACTCCACTCACTATGGACGCCCCGTGCCTCCGGCCCGGCCCGGCACGATCAAGGTTGCCTGCGTGGGGGACAGCATCACCTACGGCTGGCCGTCCGAAGCGGACCGCTATCCATACCAGCTGGAAACACTCCTTGGCAGCGCCTATTCGGTGAGAAACTTCGGCGCCATCGGCTACACCGCCCAGAAGGCCGGCGACTGGCCCTACTGGGAACATCGCTATTTCAGACTCAGCACCGAATTCCAACCGGATGTGGTCGCCATCATGCTGGGCACCAACGACTCCAAAACCCAGAACTGGACCGGCGCCGCCCGCTTCTCCGGCGACTACCGGGCCTTGATCGCGCATTATCAGTCGCTGCCCTCCAAACCGCGGATCGTCCTGATGACACCCCCCAGCACATTCCTGGTGCGCGGCAAGACCGCGCTTCCCGGCGGGATGAATGGCGAGGTGATTGCCGAAATCTCGGGCATCGTGAAGGACATCGGCGCGTCCCTGTCCATCCCCGTGGTCGACATTCATGCCGCCACCGCCAACCATCCCGAGTTCTTCCAGTTCGACGGCGTTCATCCCAACGGGGCTGGCGAGCAGCTGATTGCGCAGACCTTGTATGACACGCTTAAAACAGTGCGGAACGTCCGGCCAGCGACGGCTCCTTGAAGCGGGACACGTCGCAGACCATCTGGATTGATGAGCGGGCGTAGGGTGTACAGGCCTCATCTGCCTACGCGGTTTGTGAACTGGCCGGCGCGGGCGCGCTTCGATTCGCCTACGGTGCGTGCTTTTGGTGCCCACCCTGCGCCTGCTGCCGAGCAAGAACAGCTTAGCGCCGCCGCCCCCGCACACCGCCAATCAGCAACAGCGCCAGCGACAACGTGGCGAAAAAGCCCAACACGCGCAGATCGTTCGGCGTCTTGGGGCCGGACAGCGGCATGTCCGTGGCGACCAGGGCAGCGGTTTGCGGGGCATCGGGATTGTAGTGCAGATCGATCGGCGTTCCCGCGGGATGGGCGTCGGCCCAGGCCTGCAGGTCTTCCAGCCCCGGATAACCGGGGCTGCGCGTGATCACCCGGGCCGGATCGGGAACCATCTTCGAGTCGATGCGCGCCTCGACACTGCGGCCCGCCACGGTATACGCGAACTGGCACCGGATGTAATAACTTTTCCCTTTGCCCTGATATTCCCGGATCTGGCATTGCTGCACGCGCGCCTGGATTTCAGGCCAGCCGGCATGAACGTGATCCTGCCAGGCGTCAAAGGCGGTCGCGATGCCGGCAAAGACCGTGCACAGCCCGGCAAAACAGCCGAGGAACAGGGCAATAATGCGCCACCTGGATTGCATTTTTTGCCTTTCCCGCTCCCGGAACGCGATCAAGACTCATGATATTCCAGGCGAGCGCTGGCCGGAGGTGTGCCGTCCACTGCGAGTACAAGCATAGGCAATCGAAGCAGTCGCCATAGGCGAAGCGGTGCTTGCCCACGCGGGCCGGTTTCAAGATCGCGCGCAGATGAACCCTGCCGACCCTCGCCACCCGGCTGTTCAGAATGAAACCTTGAAGATCTGGGCACCGACACCGCGCGTACCCAGATAAAGATTGCCGTTTTTATCGGTAGTCATGGAGGTAACGAAGTCGGTGGTGTTTGGAAAGGGGAAGGACGTAATGGTCCCATCGCTACTGATGCGATAGAGGACCTGGAAACTCGCCACGTAAAAATTGCCTTGCTGGTCCAAGGCAAGGGCATTGGTATTGCTGCTGATGTTGCTGACAATGGTGCTCACCGTGCCGTCCGGGGCGATCTGGCGTATGGAAGTACCCGTATTCAAATACAGGTTCCCCGCGCTATCGATCGGCATGTCGCAAATCGCATTCAAGTTGAATGTCGCCGTGGTTGCCGATCCATCGGTATTGCCGCTCGCGCCGCTGCCGGCAAAAACAGTCCAGGTGCCGCCAGGGGTGAATTCGATGATCTGATTGCTCACCGCATTTGCCAGGAACAAGTTGCCATCGCCGTCAATGGCCAATCCCCCCCAACCCTCCGACGAACTGGAGCCCTGCTCCCAGTTGGGAAAAAGGGTTTCGGGCTGGCCGGACGCGGGCGCTTCGAAGATGGATCCAGCATACCCTGAGCCGGTGTAGCCGGAACCACCGGAAGAACCATAGATATTTCCGGCGGAATCAATGCTGATCCCTTGCCAGAAATAGGGTTGACTGCCTTGCAACAGCGTTGTTACGACTCCTTGCTGGCTTACTAGTCTGAGCGCTCCCCGGTCTGAAAGGATCACGTCGCCATCGCCATCCATCGCCAAATTACCGCCACCCCAAAAAACGGCCGAAGTTCCGGTGCCGTCCTGCGGGTCGGCGTTGGTGGTCGCCGAACCGGCAAGAGCGGTGACATTCAATGAGGTTGTTGCGCCGCCGGAACTCGATGAGCCGCCGGAACCGGATGAACTGCCAGAACCCGCTGGAACCGTGGTGACGACATTGTTTGCGACTCCAGTGGCGGTGGCAGGCACAGTCACCACCGCGCCAACCTGCGTATTGACGGTGTTGTCAGACCCATCGATGGTGACCGAGCTGCCATTGGGCGCGGAAACAGTCGTCCCCGAGGGCACCAGGACCGATGTGTTTGCAGGCATCGTGTAAGTCGATCCCGGCGCCAGGGTAATCGGCGCAGTCGGGGCCCCGCTGGAGCTGGATGAGCCGCCGGAACTGGATGAGCTGCCGGAGTTCGCTGAAACCGTGGTGACGATATCGTTTGCGACCACGGTAGCACTGGCAGGCACGGTCACCACTGCGCCAGCCTGCGTAGGGAAGGTCTCGTTGGACCCATCGATTGTGATCGAACTGCCGTCAGGAGCGGAGATAATCGTTCCCGAGGGCACCAGGACGGAAGTGTTCGCCGGCATCGTGTAACTCGATCCCGGCGCCAGGGTCATCGGGGAAGCGAGCGCCCCGCTTGAACCAGAGCCGCCGCCGCAGCCGGCAAATGCGCCCGCGATGCATAGCGCCGAAGCAAGGTACAGGAAATCCTTGATACTGCTCATGGCGCCGCCCCGATTTATCCGTATTTTGAAAAGCGTCAGTGTCAAACTAGTATAGGGAATTTGTAGTGCCGGGAGAGCAAAAGAAACCATCGGCGGCATGTCCGATGGACCGCTGCATATGCCGAATTTTGTGGGCGTGCCGGCGTGGGCAAACTACGCTTCGCCTAAGGCACCTGGTTTTGGCGCCAAACACCACGAAAACCGATATTCACGGCATCTGCGGCCGATACAGGCACCGATATGGATCGTCCGGGGTGCATACGCCGTCATGAGCCAGATACAAGGCCTCGTCATTGGGCTCGCCGCGGACGCGCGGCTGGGAAAAGAACAGTGACTTCAGCGCCTTAACCGCGACGTAGGTTCCAATCTGGACAATCTTGGGCGGATCGTCATTCCGCCGCCCGTCGCAACCCGCGCAGGGCAAGGCCACGGCCAGGCTTTTGAGGCGCTGGTCGGTTTGCGAGAAGGAGTCCCGCTTTCCATTCACCAGGACCTCCGGCAGCGTCACAGTCAGATCCAGCGGCCCTGAGGATGGTATGGAAGAAGCCTGTGCCGGCTGATCGGCAGGGTCCGGAGATCTTGTCGAATCGACGCTGCTTTCATTTGCGCCTGTTGCCAGGTCTGGCTTTGGGGTCAGCGCGGGGGCGGCGGCGGAACGATCCGCTTTGCCTTTCGCCCCGCTGTGCGGGACCAGGTCTTTGGTGAAGTCATCGACTCCCGGATCGCGCGACTTGGGGTTCGCGGCAAAAGACAGGTCTTGCGCCCTTGCATCGGCAGCAGCCTGATGCACCCTGTTCGCATCATCGCCGGCAAACGCAGGGCTCGCCCAACCCAGTACTGCGCCCAGCATCACCCCGGCGACTTGTCTCGGCCAAAGCATTGATCCAGGTTCTGCGGGCGTCATGACCAAAAGTGTAACGCGATGCCAAGCCAAGGTGGCGAAGTCCAAAACGCGATGACCCCGGAAAACAAGAAGGCGACGCGCTCCTGATGGAACGCGTCGCCGAATCCGGATCGCCTGCCGGCAGGTCGGTTCAGACGGCGGGCGCCGTGCTCACGACCGGCCTGAAATCCACCTTTTCCCGCACCGCGCACTGCGGGCAGGCCCAGCTATCGGGAATGCGGCTCCAGGCATGGCCAGCGGGGAAGCCTTCGTGCGGGCAGCCGCAAGATTCGTCGTAGACGTAACTGCAGTTCGGGCACTGGAAGCGGCTTGCCGGGGCGACCGCGGCTACAAGCTTGGCCGGCGTGGTTTCAGGGCTCGCGACAGGCTCAACCGCCGCCGGCGCCGCGGACCAGCGGCGCAGCAGCTTCTCGCGGCGCGGCGCGTACAGGTTGGCCTTGCTCAGATCGCCGCCGTGGTGCGCCGCCACGCGCGGGTCCATGATCTTGAACCACAAGGGCGGCAGGTAGGCCAGCAGGATCATCGCGCCGTAGCCGGAGGGCAGCTGCGGGCTGTCGTCGAAATGGCGGAGGGCCTGGTAGCGGCGCGTGGGGTTGGCGTGGTGGTCGGAATGACGCTGCAGCTGGTACAGGAACAGGTTGGTGACGACATGGTTGCTGTTCCAGGAATGACGCGGCTGGCAGCGCTCGAAGCGGCCGTCGGCGAGTTTCTGGCGCAGCAGGCCGTAGTGCTCCAGGTAATTGACGACCTCCAGCAGCGAGAAGCCCAGCATCGCCTGCACCACCAGGAACAGCAGCGCCCAGGGGCCGAGCCAGGCGGTAAGCGCGCCGAACATCAACACAGTCATGCTCCAGGCCTGCAGGTTTTCGTTCTGCAGGCTCCACACCGGCTTGCCCTGGCGCGCCAGGCGCTCTTGCTCGATGCCCCAGGCCGAGCGCACGCTGCCGATCACCGAGCGCGGCAGAAAGGCGTAGAAGGTTTCGCCCATGCGCGAGCTGGCCGGGTCGTCCGGCGTGGCCACGTTCTTGTGGTGGCCCTTGTTGTGCTCGACGAAGAAGTGCCCGTAGGCCACCGGC
Source organism: Verrucomicrobiota bacterium (assembly GCA_903970595.1). Lineage (GTDB taxonomy): Bacteria > Pseudomonadota > Gammaproteobacteria > Nevskiales > Nevskiaceae > Nevskia. The sequence continues at coordinate 12,330 of CAJCJI010000078.1, read as the reverse complement.
GCCAGGGTGATCTTGGCCAGCCAGCGCTCCAGCGCATTGGTCTTGTGTCCCAGTTCATGCGCGGTATTGATGCCCACGCCGTTGGCCATGCCGGTGGTCAGCACGAGCCCCAGCATTTCCCACCAGGCCAGGTGTCCGTTCACCGCGAACCAGGCGCCGGCGATGGTTACCGCGTACTGGCTCGGGATGTAGGCGTAGACGATGCGCAGGTAGTAGCGGTCCGCGTCCAGCGACTGGACCGCGGATTCCGGGGCGTTGACCCGGTCCTCGCCCAGCAGCCAGTCCACCAGAGGCGCCAGCACGTAGAAGATCACCGGCAGCGAAAACAGCCAGGCGCCGTGGGCGCCGTTCATCACCAGCAGCACCGAAACCAAGCCGATCAGCGGCAACGCCGGGCTCAGCAGCCAGAACCAGCGCTTGCCGTCGATCCACTTGCCGCTCCTGCCGCCCGCGTCCATCGTCATTTGCAGCGTTTCCATGTCCCGCACCTCCTCATAAGGTGAGTACAGGATGCTCCTGCGCGGCGACCGTCACCGGTTATTTAACGCCATGATATAGTCATAATGCGCCACACGTGGAGCTTTGCCCGAAAGTGCCTCACACCGCCCTGCTAGTGCCTGCCCGCTATTACGCGCGCATCGCCGATGTGCTGGTGCGGGACCAGGTGGATCTGGACGGCATCCTGCGCGGCCTGCGGCTCTCGCCGCGCCTGTTCACCGAACCGGATGCCACCATCCGCTTCTCGCAGGTCGATCGCCTGCTGTACCGCGTGGCGGCGGTCAGCGGCCGCAGCGACCTGGCCTTCGAGCTCGGCAAGCTGCTGAGCGCGAGCGCGCACAGCTTCGTCGGCTTCGGCATGCTCAACAGCGATACGCTGGACCAGGCTCTGCGCTTCGAAGCCCAGTATTTCCGCCTGGTGATGCCCAGCTTCCGCATGCGCTACAGCAGCGGCGCTGATTTCGGCGAGATGCTGTTCACGCCGGTGGTGGCGATGAGCCATCTGTGCCTGGCCTTCCACCTCGAGGCCATCGCCATGGCGGCGCTGCGCGAGATCAGCGACCTGACGGGGGACCGGCGGCCGCCGTGCCGGCTGGACCTTTCCTTTCAATCCCCGCCGCACGCCAGACGTTACGAAGAACTGCGTGACGTGCGGGTGCGCTTCGACGCGGACGTCATGCCCAGCGTGCGGCTGCGCATGTCGGAAGATCCGCGCGCCCGTCCGCTGGCCATGGCGGACGTGAATGCGCGCCGGGTGGCCGAGGAACGCTGCCGGCGGCTGGTGCAGCAGGCGGCGCGCGTGCGGCGCTTCGGCGATTGGGTGGCGATGACCCTGCGCGAGGTGAGCGGGGAACTGCCTTCGCTCGAAGAGCTGGCGGCGATGCTCAACCTGTCCAAGCGCACCCTCAACCGCTATCTGGAACGCGAGGGCACCAGCTTTCGCGAGCTGTCCTGCCGCATCCAGCACGAACTGGCCTGCGAACGCCTGGCCGGCGGCGGCATGAGCGTGACCGAGGTGGCCTTGTCACTCGGCTTCAACGACACCTCGAACTTCGCCCGGGCCTTCCGGCTTCGTGCCGGGTATAGCCCGGGGGTGCATCGGCGCAGGGCAAAGTCGGGGGAATAATTTTTTCGGTCATTCCCGCGAAGGCGGGAATCCAGTTTTGGACCTTCGCGAAGGGGGACATCGCAAACTGGATCCCCGCCTTCGCGGGGATGACGATGTTGATACGGTCAATAAACTTCCAACTCATGACATCCGGGAGCTCGCCTGCCGCCGCCGCCCTACTTCCGCAACTTCCCGATCCGCTCCTTCCAATCCGCCGGCAGCTGAATCTTCTTCGCGGTCGGAAACCCCAGGTAGCCGTTATGGGAAAAGGCATACGCATTGGTGCGCAAGGGATCGCCGGACACCAGCACCATGAAGTCGTCGGGGTCCAGCACCATCGGTACCAGGCGGTCCGGATCGTCGGACTCGTTGAAGGCCTTGGGCAGCTTGCCGAGATTGGCCTGCAGCTTCAGCGAGCCGATGCGGAAATCGACCCACTTCTCGGTAAAGGTCTCGACCCGCGAGGCCGGCATGCGCGCGTGGTCGTACAGGTAGCGCTTGACGTCGTTCTTGCTCCAGCCGGCCTTGGCCATGGTCTCCGCCAGGATCGGGCTCAGCACCAGCACCGGGCGCAGGGTGCCGAAGGCCAGGCCGCCCACGGTGAAGACGATCTCCCAGCCGGATTGCTTGACCACGCCGTCCGCGAGATACGGCATCATTTCCTCCGGCTTGCTGCCGGTGACGGAGGCCAGCACGCCGCCGCCGGTCATGCGGGTGACGGTGACGGTGTTGTCCTTGGCGGCAAAGCCCATTTCCACGTTGTTCGGCTGCCAGCCGATCCGGGCCAGCGCGTCTTCGTTTTCCGCCAGCACCACGCGGAAGGTGTTGCCGAAGGTGCCCTTGTCGGTGCGGTGCGGCAGAAAGCCCGCCATGTTGCGCAGCGCCAGCCGCCAGAAGCGGCCGACCGAGGTGTTGGGCATGAAGCCGTCGCGCAGCGCGCCCTGCTCGTAGTTGAAGCCGAGGTCCTTGATGATCGGCCCGTTGAGGATGATCAGGGTTTCCGCGCCGGGCGTGTTGCCGCTGTGCTCGACGCCATACATCGGGTCGGCCATGGCCTCGATCAGCGCGATCAGGATCGGCATGTACTCGGGGCGGCAGCCGGCCATCACGCCGTTGACGGCGGTGGCCCAGATCGTCGCGGCGCGATGCTCAGGCAGCAGGATGCCCAGCGACTCGTCGGGGTCGCGGCTGGTGTAGCTGAGGAATTCCTTGATCTTCGCCATCGTCGGCGGAACGATCGGCAAGCCGTCGCTCCACAGCTTCTCGTAGAAGTGGGCGTTGACGTCCTCGAACGTGCCGCGAAACACGATATCGCGCGCGGCCGGTTCCACCGGCAAGGGCGTCTCGGCCGGCTGGATCAGCAGGTTGTCGATGACCTGCTGCGCGGTCACTTCCTTGACGTTGCGGCTCAGTTCCTCGGCATTCTGCGCGCCGGGATGGCCGACGATCATGGCCACCGGCAGATTGGGCATGCCAAGGCCCACCGAGGTGGCGGCGGCCTGGCCAAGAAAGCCCTCACAGACCAGAGACGAACTCGGAAATCCTGCGCGTTCGCATGCTTCACTTGCCCGCAACACGGCGGGCGTGCAACTCCCTCAACAGGCCATGCAGGAGATGGCGGCATCCACTCCGAGTTCTTTGAAGCGCTGCGGCAGCGAGGCGAGAAGCTCCTTTTCGTTCACCGCGTGGGTGGAGCCGAATTCGCGCCAGCTGACGAACTTCACCCCGGGATACACTTCGCGCAGTTTCTCTTCCAGGGCGACGAAAACCTGGTCACCGGCGAACAGGAAATCCCAAAGCTGCGCGATGGTCTTGCCGTTGAGCGTGTCCAGGCGCTTGGCCAGCGGCCGCTGCTTCTGCTTGCGCTCGCCGGATGGCCAGACGACCTCATACATGCCGTTGCCGCTCGATTGATCCGTCATCGTCAAGACCCTCACGCTGTTGACTGCTTCCCATCGATTTTAGTGATTACCAGTTGCGCGCATCAATGCGCCGTCAGCCTGGCAGCCGATTCCGCGGCGCCGAGGCCTTCGGCCATCGCCTGCACCAGGCTGCCGCCGTAGCCGGCGCGCACGCCGCCGGCCGCGAACACGCGCGGATCGGCACTGGCCAGACCCGCATCCGTATGAATGTGCCCACTCGCACTCAGCAGGAACACCGGAAGAAAGCCGGTGCTGGGCGCCGCGCCGATGAACGGGAACACACCGGCGCACGGCACCTCCGTCACCGAGCCATCCTTCACATGGCGCACCCGCACCCCGGTCACGCCCTGCTGATCGCCCAGGATGGCACTGATCTCGCTGTCCCAGATAAAGCTCAGGTTCTCGCGGGCGGCGACCTTGTCGACGTACTCGCGCTTGGCCTTGAGCGGGCTGCGGCAGACCATGATCACGCGCCGGCTGGTCCTGGCCAGTACCAGGGCCTCCTGCACTGCGCCGTCGCCGCCGCCGACCACCACCGCATCCATGCCGCGAAAAAATCCGCCGTCGCAGGTGGCGCAGTGCGACACGCCGCGGCCCACGAACTCCTGCTCGCCGGGAACTCCGAGCTTGCGCAGCGCCCCGCCCGAAGCGACGATCACCGCCTCGGGATGATGCGTGCGGCCTTGCTCGTCGGTGAGCGTTATCCGCGCGCCAAGATCGAGGCTCGCAACCGCCGAATCCAGCATTTGAACACCCGTCTTGCGCGCGTCTTCCAGCAGGTGCATGGCCAGGTCCTGGCCGGAGAATTTTCCAGGGACCGTGAGCCCCTCGACCTCGCCAACCGTCGCGACCAGGCCGCCATACATCGCGCTGCCCTCGAACAACGAGACCAGGCGTCCCAGCCGCGCAGCGTGGCGCGCGGCGGCGAGCCCGGCAAGGCCCCCGCCGATGACAGCGATCTGGCACATGTTCTTGAGCGGCCTCATGGTCCTCCGGCGTTGGTCTCCGCGATGGCCGGTCCGGGGCCGCACGCGCGTCGAGACGGCGATTTTCTGGCGTTATTGTATACGACTGCAAAGCGGCGGCAATTCGCTTGCTTCTGCCGGAGGGAGAGGGCCGTTGTACCTTGCATTTGCCTAGGCACGCACCCTGCGATCTTTCTCCCGGCGGGTAAAGCGGATCGCGTCTAGGTGATCCAGCAGCGGCATGCAATATTTCCGCGAAATGCCGAGGGCCGCGCCCACCTCCGTCACCAGCAGGCCGGGGGCGCGCTCCAGCAGCGGGGCGAGCTGGCGCTGGGCTGCTTCGATCGCGCTGCGGTGGAACAGGACTTCCCGCCCTTTGGCGCGGTCCACGGCGCGCACCAGCACGCCCTCGCGCAGCAGCCGGTCGATGGCTTTTTTGGATAATGGATCGGCGGCGATCGTTTCCGGGTTCGGCGGGGCGAGACCGGCACGGCGCAGCGCTTCGGCGATGTTGGAGGCCAGTTCGCCTTCGCTGCGAGCGCGGGCCCGGTCCTCGTCCGGACGCGGAATGGACAGCAGGTTGTTGCTTTCGCTCAACAGCCCGCGCGCCAGCAGGCGCCCGAGCGCGGCGTTGAGCACGGGCAAGCTGGCGCCGGGCAGCGCCGCCAGCAGCTTGTCGCGGGGCAGGCCGTCCGGGTGCGGCGCCAGCAGCGGCAGGATCTGCGAGAGCAACAGGTCCATCGCGTCCCTGGCCACGACCAGGCCCGAACGCGTCACCACTACCGCCTGCGCTTGCAGCAGCTCGGCGACGCGCGGCGGCGCCAGCGCGGAAACCTGCGACAGCCGCGCGAGCGTCGTGCCGGCCGCACCCTCCCGCAGCACCTCGGCCAGGATCATCGCGGCCGGCGGCAGCCCGCGCAGGTCTTCCAGGCGCTGCAGTATCCGCAGGCTGTTGCGCCTGCACCGTTGGGCGACCGGTTCGAGAACCTTGCCGCCCGCGACGGTTTGCGGCGGCGAGGCCAGGCGCAGGATCACGTGCTCGCCGGCCGGCAGCGCCACCGGCTCGGCACAGTGCAGTTGTGCAAAACCCGACTCACCGGGCGCGAGCACGTCCCGGTCCAGCAGGCGCAGGCGTACATCGACTTCCTGTGTGCCCAGTAGCGCCCGCAGCTTCAGCGCGTTTTTCAATGGCGGCGCGCCAGGCGCGGCACGGATGGAGAGGGTCAGCCAATCCGATAGCGCCAGCGATCCGGCCGCGGCCAGCGTCATGCCCCGCTGCAGTTCACCGACCTCGACATCGCGCAGATTCAGCGCCACGCGCTGTCCCGGCGCGGCGGCCGCGACACGCTCGCCGTGCACCTGCACCGCCCGGATGCGGACGCTGCGGCGCGAGGGCAGCAGTTCCAGCGTGTCGCCGCTGGCCACCGCTGCCCCACGCAGGGTACCGGTCGCCACCGGGCCGTGGCCCGCGACGCTGAAGGCGCGATCGATCGGCAGGAATGGCAGGCCATCGGCGGCGTGCGGACGCTGGTCCGCGGCCAGCATTTCGAGCGCGCGGCGCAAGGCGTCGAGGCCTTGTTCCTGCAACACGGAAGTCATCACGGGCGGCAGCGCGTCCAGGCCGGCGCGGTTGAGCAAGCCGACCACTTCGCCGGCAAGCTGCTGGGCTTGCGCGGGCGCGACCAGGTCGGTCTTGCTGACCGCGACCACGGCGCGGCGCAAGCCCAGCAGGCCGGCGATGTCGATGTGCTCGACGGTTTGCGGCTTGATCCCCTCGTTGGCCGCGACCACCAGCAGCACGGCGTCGATCCCGGTGGCGCCGGAAATCATGGTGCGCACGAAGCGTTCGTGGCCGGGCATGTCGATCAGGTCGATGTCCACGCCCTGCCCGGTTTTCAGATGCGCAAACCCCAGCGCGATGGAGATGCCGCGCTGCTTCTCCTCGGGAAGGCGGTCGGTGTCGATGCCGGTGAGGGCCCGCACCAGGGCGGTCTTGCCGTGATCGACATGGCCGATCACGCCGAGCACCAGGCGCGTCACCGCAGCACGGATGCCACCGCCGCGGCGAGTTGCGGCAGGTCTTCGTCCGCGACCGTGAACAGGTCGAGCAGCAAACGCCCTTCATGGATGCGCCCGATCACCGGCGGATCATGGGCACGCAACAGGCTGGCCGCGGCCTCCGCGCCGATGCGGGGCTCCAGCACCAGCGCGCGGCTGGCGATGCGCTCTTCCGGCACCGAGCCGCCGCCGGCAAAGGCCTGGGTGCATTCGACCGTCCCGCCGCCGAGCAGCGCCTGCAATTGCCCGGCCCGGCGCTGCAGCACATCCTCCGTCTGCGCGAGCATGCGCTGCACCGGCACCCGCTCGGGCGCATCGCGATGCAGCATCAGCGTGCTTTCCAGCGCGGCCAGGGACATCTTGTCCAGGCGCAGCGCGCGCAGCAGCGGATGCTGGCGCAGCGGATCGACGGCGGCTTTCCTGCCCAGGATCAGGCCGGCCTGCGGCCCGCCCAGCAGCTTGTCGCCGCTGCAGGTCAGCAGGTCGGCGCCGGCCGCCAGCGCTTCGCCCAGGCTGGGCTCCCGCATGCCGGGCAAGGGCCGCAGCAGGCCGCTGCCCAGGTCCGCGACCAGCAGCAGTCCGCGCTCGCGCGCCAGCCCGGCCAGTTCCGCGATGCCGGCTTCGGCGGTGAAGCCGATCATGCGGAAATTGCTTTGATGCACCTTGAGCAGCACGCGCGTCTCGGAGTCGATGGCGGCGCGGTAGTCGGCCAGCCGGGTCTTGTTGGTGGAGCCGACCTCGACCAGACGAGCACCGCCCTGCCGGATAACGTCCGGTATGCGAAAGCCGCCGCCGATCTCGACCAGTTCGCCGCGCGAGACGATCACCTTGCCGCCGCTGGCCAGCGCGCTGAGCGCCAGCAGGATCGCCGCCGCGCCGTTGTTGACCGCCAGCGCCGCTTCCGCCCCGCTCAGTTCGCGCAGCAAGGGCTCCAGCGCCTGGGTGCGCGAACCGCGCCGGCCGGTTTCAAGATCGAATTCCAGATTGCCATAGCCCGAAGCGATCGATGCAACCGCGGCAATGGCCTCAGCCGCCAGCGGGGCGCGGCCCAGGTTGGTGTGCAGCACGATGCCGGTGGCGTTGATCGTACGGCGCAGTCCCGGCCGGCGCCGGGCCAGCAATCGCTCTCTGCAAGACTCCAAAATCGTTTGCGCCTCGGGCACGGCGGCCAGCGCACCGGCACCGATGCTGTCGCGCAATGCTTCGAGCGTCTCCCGCAAAGCATGGGTCAGAGCCGCACGGCCGAACTCCGCGGCCAGGGCATCCGCCGCAGGCAGCTCCAGCAGGCGCTGCACCTGCGGCAGTTTGCGCAGTGGGTTTTCGCCGTCTTTCAAGGGCGGTTCCGTTCGGCGGTGCTGAGCGAGTGCGTATCCATGCAGTGCGTATCCATGCTGTTAGATTACAGTACCCATGACTCCAGGCGCTGCGCGAAAATCATCCTTGTCGCAGCAATCAAACTTATGCAATCAGGACCAATGACGCAATTCGAGACACGCCTCACCGAGCTGGCACACGGCGGCGGTTGCGGATGCAAGCTGTCGCCCGCGGTACTGCGCGAGTTGCTGGCGGGAATGCCCGCGGCCCAGGCGTTTCCCGACCTGCTGGTCGGCATCGAGACCGGTGACGACGCGGCCGTGTACCGGATCAACGACGAACAGGCGGTGGTGGCGACCACCGATTTCTTCATGCCGATCGTCGATGACCCCTTCGACTTCGGCCGGATCGCGGCGGCCAATGCGCTGTCGGATGTCTACGCCATGGGCGGCCGCCCGATCCTGGCTCTGGCGATCCTGGGCATGCCCCTGGGCAAGATCGCACCCGAGACGGTCGGCCGCATCCTCGCCGGCGGCGCCGCGGTCTGCGCGGAGGCCAGCATCCCCGTGGCGGGCGGTCATTCGATCGATTCGCCGGAGCCGATCTATGGACTCGCCGTGATCGGACTGGTGCGGCCGGATCGCGTGCTGCGCAACAGCGGCGCGAGGCCCGGCGATGTGCTGGTCCTGAGCAAGCCGCTCGGCGTGGGCGTCATCAGCGCCGCGCTGAAGGGCGGAAGGCTCGATGCGCGGCATGCGCGCGCCGCATACACCAGCCTGGTCGACTACACGACGCGCCTGAACGCCGTCGGGCATCCGCTGGCGCAGCTGCCGCAGGTACATGCGATGACCGACGTGACCGGCTTCGGCCTGCTCGGCCATGGCCTGGAGATGTGCCGCGGCTCGAAGCTGTCGGCACGCATCCGCTTCGATGCCCTGCCCTTGCTGGATGGCGTCGCCGAGCTGGCACGCGTGCCCTATCGCACCGGCGCCGCAACCCGCAACTGGGCCAGCTACGGTGGGGAAGTTGCGCTGGCGCCGGGCCTGGAGGAGTGGCAGCGCGACCTGCTGTGCGATCCGCAGACCAGCGGCGGCTTGCTGGTTGCGGTCGAACCAGCAGGCGTCACGCCGGTCCTGGAGCTGATGCGCTCGGCGGGCTTTGGACGGGCCAGCGTGATCGGCGAGATGCACGATGGGACGCCGGGGATCGAAGTCGTACCCTAGCCGGCAGGAAATGGACTCCGCCAGCCGGATGCTGTAAATCTGCACACGGAAGCGATTGGAGCCTGGTGGCTTCCCTGGTCCTCAAAACCAGTGGCCCGCGCACAGCGGGCGGTGGGTTCGATTCCCATCCGCTTCCGCCAATCCGAAGTTGTCTTAGTGTACGTAGCGCGCCTTCACCGTGTCCGGCAGGAATTCCCCCTCCTTCATCGGCGTGTTGTAGACCGGCGCCGAATCCTCGGCATAGAGCCGGTTGGCGAAGTAGCGGCCTTCCTTGAGGTCGTAGGTGACGACCGGGGCACAGTTGGCGGTCTGTACCGCGTAGTCCGGCAGCAGGTGCCCTTCCTGGAAACGCCAGGGCGCGCCGTCATGGTCGTAGTTGACCACCAGCACCACGTTCCAGCTGTCCTCGTCGACGTAGAACAGGCGTTTGCCGAAGCGGTGGTTGTTGCCGGGGCGCAGGGTGGCTTCGACCTCCCAGACGCGGTGCAGCTCGTAGCGGGTCTGGGCCTGGTTGAGGTGCCCCGGCTTGAGCAGCTGGGCGTACTTGATGCTGCCGTCGCTCAGGCGATAGCTGTTGTAGGGGATGTACAGCTCGCGCTTGCCCACCAGCTTCCAGACGTAACGGTCGAACAGGCCGTTGTACATGTCCACCATGTCGATGAAGTAGACGCCGCCCGAGCCGGGAAAAGGCTGGTCGTAGCCCACCGGCGGGATGCGGAACATCCTGGGAATGCCGGAGGGCACTACCCAGATGCCGCGCGCGTCCTTGAGCTGGTTGGCGGTCTCGTGCACCAGGGCCAGGAAATCGAAGCCGCCCTTGTCGCGGCCGAACCAAGTGAGGTAGTAGAGCAGGATGTTGTGGCTGGCGATGTCCACCGGGTCCCGCACGTTGGCGTAGCGGTAGTACACCCGTTCGGTCTGCTTGAGATATTCGATGGCGCCGCCGTTCTCGACCACGGCCTGGGTGGATTGCGACTGCATGGTGTCGCCGCGGTAGCGCAGGCGGTGGTTCCACAGCACTTCCACTCCGGTCTGCGGCTGTGGGAAGGGAAAGCCCAGATGGGCATCGGCGATGCTGTCGGCGGCGATGGTTTTGGACTTGCCGTTGTTGGCCTGGGTGGCGGCGTAGATAGCCTGCGGGTAGCCCACCGTACGATGCGTCGGGTACACCGGCATGGTGTAGTCCGGGTATTTGGCGAACAAGGCCTGGTAGCCATCGACCAGGCGCTGCCCATAGCTGTGGTAGTTGGACGCGTTGATGGTGAACATGGGCTTGTCGCCCGGGAAGGGATCGGCCAGCTTGCCGCCGGGCGTGTAGCCCGCCGGCCACTGGCTGCGGCCCAGTCCGCCGGTCCAGGGCGGGATGCTGCCGTCGGCGGAACCGGCCTGCTCGGCGCCCACCGGCGTCAGACCGCCGCTGCCGGAGGCCGCGGCCGGCGACACCGCGGGGGGCAGCTGCGGTTGGGCGGTGTCGGCAACCGCCACCGGGCCGCCGAGCAGGCCGGTGGCCAGGGTCGGGGCGGAGGTATCGCGCGCGCGGCGCTGCGCCGCGGCAGCGATGGCCTGTTCGCGCGCCTGGCCGGATTGCAGGTACGTCACCCACTGGTTGGCCAGCGCGCGGTTGGCGGGAAATGCGGCGGCATCGCGGAAAGCCTTGACCGCGCCGTCCACGTCGGCCTGCTGGTACAAGGCCACGCCCAGCGCCATCTCGGCGGGGCCGGACTTGCCGCCGGAGGCGATGCCCTGCGCCAGGGCCTGCGCGGCCTCGCGGTATTCCTCGCGGTCCAGGTGCAGCTGGCCGAGTTGCAGGAACAGCTCGCTGCCTGGCTTGGCCGCGGCCGCATCCTGCAAGGCGGGGATGGCCAGCGAGGATTCGCGCGCCTGCACCCATAGCGCCGCCAGGTTGCGCAGGTTGTCGGCGTTGCGCGGCAGCTTGCCGGCGTCCATCCAGCCCTTGAGCAGCGAGCCCGCCTCGAACGGCGCGCCGATCTGCGCCGTGAGGGCGACCAGCTGCAGGCGCTGCTCGGCCGAGTCGAGGTAGCCCAGGCGGCTGGCCACTTCCATCGTCGCCTGGGCGCGCTCCTTGTCGCCGCCCTTCAGATACAGCGCGGACAGCCGCAGCCAATCCTCGCGCGCGCTCGGCTGGTCGCGCACCACCGTTTCCAGCACCTGCGCCGCCGCCTTGTCCTGCCCCGCGCCGACATAGGCCGCGTAAAGCGCGCGGCGCCAGCTCAGGTCCGGCATGCGGGTGGCGGCCACGCCCTTCTGCAGCGGGCCGAGGGCTTCGCCATAGCGGTTCTGCTTGAGGTAGGCCGCGCCCAGGCCCACCAGTTCCTCCGGCGTCAGGGCGGCGCCGGACTTGTAGCGCGGCCCCAGCGCGGCGATCACGACCTTCGGATCGCCGCTGCCCATGCGCAGCTGCGCCAGGTCGTTGCGCATCTGCTGCTCGGCCGGGCCGGACAGGCCATGCTGAGCCAGGGCGTCTTCCAGGTACCTGGCCGCCGCCGTGTAGTCCTTCTTTTGCGCCGCGGCGGCGGCCAGTTCGCGCAGCAGCATGGCCTTGGCGTAAGGATCGGTATTGGTCTGCAGCTGCTTCTGCAGGTCCTGCGGCTGCTGCGTTGGCTCGTTGGGGGCGGCCTGGACCTGGCTGCGGTACTGGTCGGCTTCGGCCCAGTGAGTAAAAAGGAACAGCAGGCTCGCGCAAAGACGCAAAGACGCAAAGAAAGGCTCTTTTTTTTTCTTCACCTTTGCGTCTTTGCGTCTTTGCGCGACATGCTTTCTCAATGCCAGTTGTACTGGCAGTCCGCCGGGTCCATCTCGACCCGCTGGTCTACCTGCCGCGCCTGCTTGGACTCGTTATAGATCCAGTTGGAAATGCTTTCGATGGCCGCCGCCTCGTAAACGCCGCGCGGCTGGGCGTCGACGATCTTGACATTGCTGACGCGGCCGTTGGGGTTGACCGTGAACACCGCCTCGACCCAGCCGGCGATCTTCTGCTTGCAGGCCCACTCCGGCATCTGCGGCCGCGCCGTGGATAGCGGGATCAGTTCCTTGCCGGAGAAACCCTGGCCGGTGCCGGCGCTGCCGCCAGCACCGGTACCATTGCCGCCGCCACGGGCGAAACCGCCGAATACGCCGGAGCTGCCCAGGCCGAGGCTGTTGCCGAGGTTGGAGATCGCGGTGACCGTGATGTCGACAACCCCGGGGCTGTCCTTGCGGTAGATCTGGTTGATCGTCGTCGT
>CAJCJI010000077.1 GCA_903970595.1 Verrucomicrobiota bacterium | reverse complement strand
CCTACAACCACACGTATGCGGTTTCGAGCGTGGGGTCGAATGAGGTTGGGGTGATTACGCCGTAGACCGGCGTTTCTCCGGCTTGCCCCTCTCCCGCGTTGCGGGAGAGGGGTAGGGGAGAGGGGTTGTTGATTTTCTCTTCTCTGTCGAGAGACGCGGTGTGGGGTGCGCACGGCGCACTTGGGTATGCGATGAAACCTCGGCGTGCGCGCTTGCGCGCGGCCGGTATCCTCCCTGCGGCGACGCGCTTGCCGCGTGCCGCGGCAGGAAGCAGATGAGAAACGCCGGTCTACGGCGTAATCACCCCAACCTCATTCGACCCCACGCTCGAAACCGCATACGTGTGGTTGTAGGCCTTGACCACAAAGTAATACTGGGTATTCGGCAGCAGCCCGGTGATGGTGGCCGAGGTGCCGACGATGGCCGCGCTCTTGGTGGTCTCGCCTCCGGCCTTAGTCCCCGAGTACACGTAGTAGTCCGAGGCGTCGGGCGATGCCTTCCAGCTCAGCGACACCGAGTTCGCGGCACTGCCGGTGACGGTCAGGCCGCTCGGAGCCAGGGGCAGGGTTGCGGTGGTGGCGCTGACCTCGTTGGACGGCGCGCTGCTCAGGGCCGCCGCGTGGTTGTAGCCCTCGACGACGAAGTAGTACTGCTTGCCCGGCGTGAGGCCGCCGATGGTCGTCGTGGTGCCTGTGATGGCCGCGCTCTTGACGGTTTCCCCGCCCGAGGTGGTGCCGTAGTACACGTAGTAGTCCGAAGCGTTGGCGGTCAAGCTCCACTGCAGGCTGACCTGGGTCATGTCGGTGAAAGTGACCGTCAGGCCGGCCGGGACCGCCATCGGGATATTGACACTGACCTCATTGGAGGCCGGGCTGCTGCCCGCCGCGTTGACCGCCTTGACGGTGAAGAACTGCGGACCCGCCAGCCCGCCCAGGACGGTGCTGGTGCCGCTGCTGGAGGCGATCGGCGTCGTGCCTTCGGCGCCCGACGCGGTGCCGGCATAGATGGAATAACTGCTGGCCCCGGGCGACAGGCCCCAGCTCAGATTCACCTGGCTGGTGGGCGCGACACTGGCGGCGAGGCTGAACGGCACCTCGGGCGCGCAGCTGATGGCCGGCAGGCCGCCGTTCACCGCGCTGATGTCGAAGCTGCCGATGCCGGTGGTGTAGTCCCAGCCCGGCGTGGCCAGGTACAAGCCATTGGTGCCCAGGATAATGTCGTGGAAATCCTTGGCGGGGCTGAGCAAGCCGCTGATGAAGGTATAGAAGATCGGCGCGGCAAAACCGTAGCACTCGCCGTGCGCCGCCTGCATACGCGACCAGCTGCCCACCGACAGCGGCGAGGACAGGCTGGTGCCGCCCACGGCCTCGTCCGCGCCATCGACCACGATCACTGCCGGCGACAGGTTGTTGTCCGCATCCATCGCCACGTCCGGAGTGCCGCGCAGGTTGGTCAGCGAATTCGCCAGCGGCACCACGCCGTTCTGCCAGCTCGGCGGGCTCTCCCACAGGCTGTTGCCGCCGCCGCCGGCGATCCAGGCCAGTTCGCTGATGTAATTGTTGTTGCTGTCAATGAGCAGGGTAGTGCCGCCGACCGCCACGACATAGGGCGAAGAGGAAGGATATTCCACGATGCCGACCAGGCCGGTGTCCGGCAGGCCCAGGTTGATCAGCAGGCCGCAGGCCGCGCCGGCGTCGCCGGTGGAGGCGAAGAAGCTGATGCCCTCGGCCTCGCCCTGCTCGAAGGCGATGTCGGACAGGTCCATGCCGCCGCTCAGGTACTCCAGGGTCTCGCAGCCGCCGAAGGACATGTTGACGGCCTTGACCTGGTCATCGGAGACGATGCGCTCGTAGTCGGGCACCAGATCGGCGTCGCCCAGCGAGGCGGTGTCGTAAAAGATGATCTGGCGCAGGTTGCCGGCGATGCCGGAGGAGGACTGGCTGTCCAGGTCCCACTCGTCCAGGCCGGAGGTGGAGCTGCTCGGCGTGCCGGTGGTGACGATGCTGTACGGCACCTGCGGCAGGCTGTTCTCCTTCTCGTACTGGCGCAGGTCCAGCGGCACCTGGCTGAGGTTGCCGGTGGTGACGATGCCGATGCTGGTGCCCAGGCCGGTGGGCGTGGAGCCGGCGTCGTAGGCGGTCTGGAAGGCGCTGGCATTCAGCTCGGGCAGGATCTGCGGCAGGCCGGAGCCGGTCGCCGCTGGGGCGGCGGGCGCCTTGGCGGGACGCGGAATCGCCTTGCCGCTGGCCTCGTTCTGCGCCAGCAGGGTCATCATCACGCCCTCGTTCTGCAGGCCGACGACCGCGGCGACGATGCCCTGCAGCGAAGACGGAATCTGCGCCGGCGTGCTGTTGACATAAACCGTCTTGCCGCCGAGGACGAACTGCACCAGGTTGGTGTTGAAGGCCGCCTGCACCACGCTGGCGGGGCCGTCGGCGGTGATCGCCAGGCGATTGGGCGACAGCACCAGGTTGGTGAAGCCGGCCTGGCTCAGGTAGCTCATGACGCTGTTGGCCTGGGCCTGTGTCGGCGAATACTCGTTGAGGAACTGCTGCGGCGTCAGCACCTTGCCGAACGAAGGGCTGCCGGGCTGGCTGATCTGCGCCACGAAGGCGTCGAGCTGCGCCTTGTTCTGCGGCAGCAAGCCCACCGTAATGTGCATGGGCGTGCTGGCCGCCAGCGGGCTGATGCCGCTCAGACCGGTCAGCGGAATCGCCTGGGTGGCGGTATTAATCCAGGATTCGGCCCGTGCCGCCGCGGGGGTCAGCAGGCAGCCCACCCCCAATGTGGCCGCAATGACCGCGGAGATCGCCGTGCGGCGCACAACAAGATTGCTTTCCATGAGTTCACCTGAGTCCTTAGAGTGGTCGTGACGCGCCCCCAAGGCCTGCGGCCTTGCTGGCGCGGTTATCTTTTTTGTTTGTGTAAATCTCTTATTGGCAAGAACCATTCCGGTCGCCACCGCACGCTCCGCGGTGCCGCACGAAAAAAGCGCGCTCAAGCCATTGGGTTTTCCCCCGGAATTTATGAACCTGTACGGTGAAAACCGCAATAGGGTCCACTAGCTCAATCGAGCGGCTCCGCCTCCGCGCTGCGCCCATGCGCCCAGGCGCGGCGACTCGTCCACACCACCGGGCAGCGGCGCTCCAGACCGCCGGCCACAAAAAAAGGCCGCCCGGGAGCCTTGAGCTCCCGGAGCGGCCTGAAGACGACCTCAACTACTTATTGTTCTGGGCGCCTGAGCCCTGGTTCGAGACTGCGCTGCGAGTTAGGGCGCGGTGGCGGCGCTGACCTCGTTGGAGGCCGCGCTGCTCAGGCCGGTCGGATGGTTGTAGGCCTTCACCGTGAAGTAATACTTGATGCCGCTGCTCAGTCCGGTGATGGTGGCGGCGGTGCCGGCGCTGTAAATGCCCTTGCCGGACTCTCCGCCGGGCGTGGTGCCCACGAATACGTAGTAGTCGGAGGCGTTGGTGGAAGCGCTCCAGCTCAGGCTCACGCTGCTGGCCGTGGGGGTGCCGGTCACGCCCAGGCTCGCGGGCACCGCCACCGGTATGGACACGCTCAGCTCGTTGGAGGCCGGGCTGCTGCCCTTGGCGTTGAGCGCCTTCACGGTGAAGTACTCGGTGCCGGCCAGGCCGCTGATCACGGTGCTGTTGTTGCCGGTGGTGGCGATCGCCGTGGCGCCTTCCGCACCGGAGGCGGTGCCGGCGTAGACGGCATAGCTGGTCGCGCCGGGGGAAGTGCCCCAGCTCAGCAAGACCTGGCCGTTGACCGGGCCTCCGCCGAGGCCGTACGGCACCTCGGGCGCGCAGCTGATGGCCGGCAGCGCCCCATTGACCGCGGCGATGTCGAAGCTGCCCAGGCCGGTGGTGTAGTCCCAACCCGGCGTGGCCGGGTAGACGAAGTTGTCGCCCAGAATGATGTCGTGGAAGTCCAGGGCGGAAGTCAGGTAGGGCTGGCCGAAGGTGGCGTAGAAGATCGGCGCGGCGAAGCCGTAGCATTCGCCGTGCGCGGCCTGCAGGCGCGCCCAGCTGCCCACCGACAGCGGCGAGGACAGGCTGGTACCGCCGACGCCTTCCTGGGCGCCGTTGACGACGATGTTGGCGCCGCCGATGTTCGGGTCGCCGACCATGGCGATGTCCGGAATGGCGCGCAGGCCCTCTTGCGTGCTGACCGGATTGATGATGCCGCTGGTCCACGGCCCCGGAACTTCCCACTGGCTGATGCCGCCGCCGCCGGACTCCCAGGCGGTCTCGAAGTCATAGCTGTAGTTGCTGTTGGTGTACAGCGAGGTACCGCCGACCGCCACCACGTACTCGGAGGAGGCCGGGTACTCCACCATGCCCAGCAGCACCGGCTCGCCGGCGTTGATCAGCAGCTGGCAGGAGGCGCCGCCGTCGCCGGCGGAGGCGAAGAAGGTGATGCCTTCCACCACGCCCTGTTCGAAGGCGATATCGTCGACCAGCATCGAGCCGTCCAGGTAGGAGAAGGTCTCGCAGCCGCCGAAGGACATGTTCACCGCCTTGACGCGGTCCTCGGAAACGATCTGCTCGAAGACCGGCGTCAGGTTGTCGTCGGCCAGCGAGCCGGCGTTGTAGAAGATGATCTCGCGCAGATTCTGGGCGATGCCGGAGGAGGACTGGCTGTCCAGGTCGAATTCGTCCAGGCCGGAGGTGGAGGTGGTCTGCGGGCCAACCGGTACGATCTCGTACGGCACCTGCGGCAGGCCGTACAGCTTCTCGTAGCTGCGCAGGTCGATCGGCACCTGCGTGATGTTGCCTTCGCTGACGATGCCGATGGCCGTGCCCAGGCCGCTCGGCGTGCTGGCGGCGTCGTAGATGGTCTGATACTGCGGACCGGAATAATTGGTGAGCGGGTCCTGCGGCACGCCGCCGGGCAGGGATTCGGAAGCCGGCAGGCTGCCCGTGCCGCGCGCCGCCGTGCTGGCGCCGCGGTGCTGGATCATGGTGCTCATCGTGCCCATGTTTTGCAGGCCGATCACGGCCGCCACGATGCCGCCCAGCGCGGCCGGCACCTGCGCCGGCGTGCTGTTGGCGAACATGCTCTTGCCCAGCGCGGTGAACGACACCAGCCGGGTGTTGAACGCGCTCTGCACCTGGGCGGCGCTGCCGTCGGCGCTGATGCTCAGGTTATTGGGCGACACCTGGATGTTGCTGAAGCCGGCGCCGCTCAGGTAGCTCACCACCTGGTTGACCTGGGCCGTGGTCGGCGCATAGGTGGCGAGGAACTGCGCCGGAGTCAGGGTCTGGCCGAATTGCGGGCTGTGGGGGGTATTGACCTGCACCGCCAGGGCATCCAGCTGGGACTTGTTGCGCGGGTACAGGCCGAGCACGACGTGCAGCTGTTGCGCGGCGGCGATCGGCACGGCGCCGCTGATGTTCTGCAGCGGCGCCGCCTGGGTGGCGGTGCTGGCCCAGCCGCCGGCGGCGTGCGCGGTGTTGGCGGCGAGTGCAGCGGTGGCGGCAAGCACCGCGGCGATGGCGGTGCGGCGGGGTGCAAAGGTGGACGGCTTGGCGTGTTGCATGGGTCTTCCTGAATTTGGTCGATAAGGGTGAAGCGCAAGGCGCAGCGCCCGGCGGCGTATGCCGCGCGGGCCAAACTCCTGAGCCGGAGTTCCGGCCTCACCGGGCCGCTATTGGAAACTGCCGCGGTCCGACCGGTCGGGATCGGCCGCGTGCATGGAAACTGCTGATGGGGCGCATCCTCCGGCACGGCGCGGCACAAGTAGCCACGGAACGGGAACGAAACAGGCACGATTCGTAATTGATTGATTTCTAAAATGAATAATCACTCGATCCGCGGTTCCGCCAAACCGCGCCGGGCCGTCGGAACCCGACGCGGCCGGTTTCGAGGCAGATACCCGGAAGCGTCGCGCCACCCGCGGTGACGAAAAGCACGCAAGCCTTGCGATCCGCCGCGCCCCTGTCTTACACTCGCCGCGCTGACTCACATTTCCCCCCATGAACTCATTCAAGCAGCTCGTCCTCGTTGTCGTAGTGCTCGTCGTTAGCGACGCGCCGTAGGGGACGCTGCACTCACCAAAAACCCCCGCCGGCGCAAAGCCGGCGGGGGTTTGTTGTTTTCCGCGCCGGCTTTTCACGCAGCGGGTCCATCTGGAACCAAGGACTCGATATGCAACTCACGGGCGCAGAACTGATCATCCGTTTCCTGGAACGGCAGGGCGTACAGACGCTGGCCGGCATTCCGGGCGGCACCGTGCTGCCGCTCTACCGGGCGCTGGCGGACTCCAGCCTCAACCACATCCTGGCGCGGCATGAGCAGGGCGCGGGTTTCATCGCCCAGGGCCTGGCGCGCATCAGCGGCCGGGCCGGCGTGTGCCTGGCCACCTCCGGCCCGGGCCTGACCAACCTGGTCACGGCGATCGCCGACGCCAAGGCCGACTCGGTGCCCCTGGTGTGCCTGGCCGGCCAGGTGCCGCGCGCACTGATCGGTACCGACGCCTTCCAGGAAGTGCGCAGCACGCGCATCGTCGACGCCATCAGCAAGGCCTGCTTCGAGGTGCGCAGCGCCGCCGACTTGGTGGACCTGCTGCCGGAAGCGTTCCGCATCGCCGAAAGCGGCAGGCCCGGGCCGGTACTGCTGGATATTCCCAAGGACGTACAGGCGGAGAGCCTGAACCTATCGCGGCTACCCGACGCGGCGCGGCGCGAAACGCCGCCGCCGCCC
>CAJCJI010000076.1 GCA_903970595.1 Verrucomicrobiota bacterium | reverse complement strand
AGCGCTGGCAATCGCGCGCCTGGATTTCGGAGCGCTGGTCGTTCCGCCAGGGCCGCCTGTTCCTGATCCCGGGCGATTCGCCGATCGGCTTCCGCCTGCCGCTGGACGCCCTGCCCTGGCTGCCGCCGCTGGCCTATCCGCACGTCATACCCTATGACCCCTTCAGCCAGCGCGATCCGCTGCCGGAACAGCCGGACGGACGCCGCCAGCCCTTCCTGCAGTCGCCGACCACCCGCCGCGAGGAAGCCGAGCGCGAGAACGAGCGCCTGCGCGCGCGGCGCGCGCAGAAACTGATCGCCGAGCGCGATCAGCCGGCGCCGACGCGGCGCGGCGCCTACCTCGAGGGCGGCAATGTGCGCACTGCGTTGTCGGTGGAGCCGCGCGACGGCTACCTGTGCGTGTTCATGCCGCCGACCGACAGCATCGAGGATTACCTGGACCTGCTGGCGGCGGTGGAAGACAGCGCGGTGGAGCTGGACGTGCCGCTGCGCATCGAAGGCTATTCGCCGCCGGCGGACTCGCGCTTGAACGTGCTCAAGGTGACGCCGGACCCCGGGGTGATCGAGGTCAACATCCACCCGGCGCACAGCTGGGAAGAGCTGTGCCAGACCACCGCGGTGGTCTACGAGGAGGCGCGCCTGACGCGCCTGGGCACCGAGAAATTCCTGGTCGACGGCCGCGCCGTCGGCACCGGCGGCGGCAACCATTTCGTGCTGGGCGGCGCCTCGCCGGCGGATTCGCCGTTCCTGCGCCGGCCGGACCTGCTGGGCAGCCTGATCCGCTACTGGCAGAACCACCCGGCGCTGAGCTACCTGTTCTCCGGCCTGTTCATCGGCAGCACCTCGCAGCACCCGCGCGTGGACGAGGCGCAGACCTCCTCGCTCTACGAGATCGAGATCGCCCTGTCGCAGCTGCCGCCGCCGGGCCGCAGTGTGCCGCTGTGGCTGATCGACCGCGCCCTGCGCAACCTGCTGGTGGACCTGTCCGGCAACACCCACCGCACCGAGATCTCCATCGACAAGCTGTATTCGCCGGACGGCCCCACCGGGCGCCTCGGCCTGGTGGAGTTCCGCGCCTTCGAGATGCCGCCGCATCCGCGCATGAGCCTGACCCAGCAGCTGCTGCTGCGCGCCCTGGTGGCCCGGTTCTGGGACACGCCCTACACCCGTCCCCTGGTGCGCTGGGGCACCCAGCTGCACGACCGCTTCATGCTGCCGTACTTCGTCTGGTCCGACATGCGCGACGTGCTGGCCGATCTGCGCGGCGCCGGCTTCGCCTTCCAGGACGAATGGTTCGCGCCGCACTTCGAGTTCCGCTTCCCGCGCCACGGCAGCGTGCGCTACCAGAACGTGGAGCTGGAGCTGCGCCACGCCCTGGAGCCCTGGCCGGTGCTGGGCGAAGAGGCGGCGGTGGGCGGCACCACCCGCTATGTCGACTCCTCGCTGGAACGGCTGCAGGTGCGCGTGACCGGCCTCACCGAGGGGCGGCACTTCGTCTGCGTCGCCGGCCGCCGCATCCCGCTCACCCCCACCGGCATCCACGGCGAAATGATCGGCGGCGTGCGCTACCGCGCCTGGCACCCGGCCTCCGCCCTGCACCCGGGCATCGGCGTGCACACGCCGCTGGTGTTCGACCTGTACGACGCCTGGAACCGGCGCGCCGTGGCCGGCTGCACCTACCACGTCGCCCACCCGGCCGGCCGCAACTACGAGACCTTCCCGGTCAATGCCTACGAAGCCGAGGCGCGGCGCCTGTCGCGCTTCGAGCCCTACGGCCACACCCCCACCAACTACTGGCCGCCGGACGAAGGCCCGAATCCGGAATATCCCTACACCCTCGACCTGCGTAGAACGTAGAGCGTGACTCCCCTCCCCCGCTTGCGGGGGAGGGGTAGGCGAGGGCATGGATGCCCGAGGTAGGGCAACGCATGGAGCGGTTGCCGGGGAGAGGGGCTTTCCGTAGATTTAAAATGCCACAGCCGGGCGCAGACGAGTTGCCCTCGCCGCCCACCGCTTGCTTGATATGATGCCGAACCCGAAAATCGCTACTGCGGACAGCGCGCCGTCGCCGCGCGGACCATACGGCGTCAGGGGAGGAGCAGCTTGAGCACTGAAGGCCTGTTCGAGACACGCCACTGCGCAGTGCTGATCGTCGATATCGCCGGGACCGCGGCCCTGCGCACCGAATTCGGCGACGCGGCCGCCGGGCGCCGCATCCGCAACCTGCTCGACGCCATCGCCGACATCGCCCGCAAGCGCGGCGGGACTTTCATCCAGTCCTCCGGCGACGACGTGCTGGTGGTGTTCGAGCAGGGCGCCATCGACGCCGCCGCGCGGACCGCGGTCGATGCGCAGCGGCTGGCGCAGCGGGTAGGCCTGCAGCTGTATGCCGGCCTGCATGCCGGTCCGGTGGAACTCGGCCACTCCATGGGCCAGCCGGTGACGCTGGGCCAGACCGTCAACATCGCCGCGCGCCTGCACAAGCTGATCGAGGACGTCCCCGGCCAGATCTTTCTCACCGAGACCTCGGTGCAGGCCCTGCCGCGCGAGCTGCGCGGGCTGGCGATGCGCTATGGCGAGCGCATGCTCAAGGGCGTCGGCGCGCACCACATCTGCACCCTGGAATGGCGCGAAGCCACCGAGGGACCGGTCGAGCGCACCCTGTTCTCCACTACCGCGATGCAGGCCTGGCCGCAGCGCAAGCTGCTGCTGCGCCACGGCGGCCGCGAGTTGTTGCTGGAACCGGACGAAAAGTCGAGCATTGTCGGCCGCGCCCCCGACTGCGCCCTGCCGGTGCCGGACCCGCTGACCCGGATCTCCTCCAAGCACCTGCTGCTGCAGAGCGCCGCGGGCCACTGGCTGGCGCAGGACATCAGCCGCAACGGCACCTGGATCATGGAGCGCGGCAGCACCGCCGAGGTCCAGCTGCCCTATTGCCACAAGGCCACCCTGCCCGCGGCCGGCGCGCTGTGCCTGGGGCGGCCGTTCGCCGACGACCCGGAACGCCACTGCATCCTGGAATTCGAAGTGCTGGCCGAATAAGGCCTGCGGCCAAGGCAGATCTGGGACTCTGTGTGACCCAGCTCACATAGCGGCCGCCGCGGCATGACCGTTTTGCCCGCCAAACCCGTTCGTTATGAATGAAGCATCAAGACTTCATCACCGCCGCAGGCCCCCGAAGGCCGCGGCACACGGGAGCAGGCTCATGGGCAACACTTCGCACAACACCGCAACGCAATGGCTTTCCGCCGCCGCCGCCATCGTGCTGACACCAGCCGGCGCGGCCGGCGCCGCCGGACTGTCCCCCTTCCTCACGCAAGGCATGGCGGCGCAGCCGCTCGACACCGCCGGCGCCGTGGCCATCGGCATGCCGCCCGGGCTTTCGCTGTTCGTATGGGGCGTGGTGCTGCTCAGCTCCGTCTCGTGCCTGTGGCTGCTGATCCTGGTGCTGCGCGACCGGCGCAAGGAGCGCAGCGCGCCGGCGGAAGAGCGTGAAGCCTCGGCGCTGGAGGATCAGGCGGCCGACACCGGTCCGGCCTTGTCCCTGCAGGCCTATTGGCCCCTGGGCGGCGGCACAGCCGGCGCACTGGGCTCGCTCCGCTCGTATCGCATCCACGGCGGACTGCGCCCGATCGGCGCATCCCATACCCGCTGGCTCGGCCGTATGCTGGGGCGCTGAGCGGGGCCAGGCACAAACCCGATCGTGCACCCTGCCACCGCGCGGCCGTCCGCCATGGACAAGAGCATGCGCCTTACCCGGCATCCCGATTTCTGCCAGAATCCTGCCATCACCGCGCGATATCCGGGGGCGGTGACAGCTGGGGACTCGGGGGATTGGAGATGCCTGAACTGGCGTCACCGCAAGCTGCGGCACAAGCCAGCGACATCGGCGCACCGGCCGAAGTGTGCCGCGCCGCGCGCGACTTGCTGCCCCTGTTCTACGACGAGGTGCGCCGCCTGGCGCAACGCGAGCGGCGCAAG
This sequence comes from Verrucomicrobiota bacterium, assembly GCA_903970595.1. GTDB lineage: Bacteria > Pseudomonadota > Gammaproteobacteria > Nevskiales > Nevskiaceae > Nevskia. Next base: position 3,626 of record CAJCJI010000076.1, on the reverse strand, counting down.
GCCGGCGCCTGGGCCCACGGCGACCAGACCCTGCAGACCACCGTGCTGGTCAACGAGGCCTACCTCAAGATGCGCGGCGGCGGCGGCTTCAACGACCACGCCCACTTCCTGCGCGCCGCCGCCCTGGCCATGCGCCAGGTGCTGATCGACTATGCCCGCGAACGCCTCGCCGACAAGCGCGGCGGCGGCGCCGCCAACCTGCCCCTGCACGAGATCGACCCGGACGAGGTGCCGCAGGCAGCCCCCGAGGACGAGCAACTGCTCGAAGTCGACGCCGCCCTCGGCCGCCTCGCCGCCCTCAGCCCGCGCCTGGCCCAGGTGGTCGAATGCCGCTTCTTCGCCGGCTACGACGAAGCCCAGACCGCCGAAGCCCTGGGGATAACGGAGCGCACCGTGCGCCGCGACTGGGTCAAGGCAAGGGCGTGGCTGCGGGAAGAACTGGGGCGCGGCGGCGCTTGAACATCTGACTATGAAATTTTCTCGCCCACTCTCGCTCCTTTTTCCTCTCCCCCTTCTTCATTTTCCCCTCTCCCTCTGGGAGAGGGGTAGGGGTGAGGGCCGCACTCTCAACAAAAGGACACCGCTGGAAGATAGCGCGCCCCTCACCCGCGCTATGCGCGGCCTCTCCCAAAGGGAGAGGCAAAGCAACCCAGATCATTCTGACTATCAACTCACCGCACCATTCTCACAAGGAAGTGAAATCCGCATGCATGTCCGCTTTTCCAGACGCACTGCGTTCTACACGCTGCGCACTCGCGGATGCCGCCGCCCGGCAGCCCGCTGCAGTCCCGCACGAGAAATTTCACCTCCCACTGCACCGCTCAGGAGAACATCGTCATGTCATTGCGTCTGCTCGTAGAACTGATGGACCAGGAACCCGGCTGCGGCACCCACCTGCCCGGGTACCGTCCGCCGCCCCCGCTCCCAGGACTTCCCCGGCCACTGCCCGAATCCGTTCCGTCGTACGACGTCCGCGCCCTGATCACCTCGGCCACGGACGCCGTGCGGCTGAATCAACTCGGGCACCGCATCGGCGGCGAAGTCAGACCTATCCTGTTCAAGGCTGCCGAGGAGCTTTACGAGAAATCCGGCTGCAAGAACTACCCCGCCGCCGAGTTGTACCAGCTGATCCTTGCCCACTGGCCCCCACCGCCGCCCTCGCAGCCGGTGCGCCTGGTCGAAAGTCTGTCGATCACCTACGCGGCCGAGGTCCTCTCTGAAGGTTCCCACAAGCTCATTGAAACCATCTTAGAAATACTGGCATTCTTGGTGATTCCGATGGATGGCCCCCCCGGCACCGGTGATCCGAGCAAGAAAAATAAGCCGATCGTGCAGCCGCCACCTCCTCCGCCGCCGCCGATAGAAAGATAGACGGTGATTGATGGGGGAAATCCCGGCCTTGCGGCGGTCTGGCGTGTGCCGGGCCACCGCAAGTTCTGATCTTGTACGTTCGAGTGAACGCCGCGCAGAAAACGGGCGAGTATGGTCGCAGCGCTAGCCCGCGCCAATTGGGGGCCGGATGACAATTGGCGATTCTCTATATAGCATTGGCAGCAATGCACCATGTTCTGAGTCACGGGGCACGGTGCCTTATCGCGTCCCCATTACTACGATCAAGAGAGGTTGGCTCATGAAGAAGCTGGCAAAATTCATCGGGGCGGCTGTGATTCTTGCGGGCGTCATCGGCATCGTGCAGGCGGATGGCCCTGCAGGTCCGGGCGAACCCTCCATGGCTGGTCCCAATCCGCTGCTGCTGGCCCTGAGCCACTGGGGCTGAAGGGCCATCCATCAAGCCGTCATTCCGGCGCAATCTGGAATCCGGCTAACAAGAGCGTGGCAGCCCCCTTATCTGGACGATTGCCCGGATAAGGGTCTGCGCGAGCGTGACGCTGTATAGATTGCAGCTCTTGTAACCGGGCCTGGGCCTGCTGCAACGGCATTCGGAACTGCGGGCCGAGTTCTGCATGGCTGGCCAGTGCCGTTTGTGCCTGCGCCAGCAATCTGCCGGCTTTGCCAATATCACCTCCATCAATCAGGCACTCCGCCAGCGCGATGCGAGCCTGTGCCAGCCAGGGGCTCGCGGGATCGTCCATGTTTTCTCGCAACTCCACCGCGCGTTGCAAATGCGGCAGCGCATCCTTGATCTTTCCTTGCAGCCGCAGGGCCGCACCCAGCCACAAGCGCGCCGCAGCTTCTTGCAGCAGCAGTGAACCGGCCTGCGGCGAGGCCAATATCCGGTCCAACGCCGGCTGAGCCAGGGCCACCGCGGCGCCGGCCTGTCCTTGCAGCAAACGTACGCGCGCCAGACCCAGACTTGCGAATACATAGGTATCGGGCACCGGCTCCCCATTCTGTGGCCAGCCATCGAATACACGTCGGTACAAAGCTTCGGCGCCTTCGGTATCCTGTTGTGCTAGTTGCAGTTCGGCCTCGGTCAGTAAAGCGCCAGCAAAACGCTCGTGATGTTCGCTATAGACCTTCGCCAGGCCCACATGCGCATCCGCAATCGCAGACCCCGCCTCCGCCCATCGGCCCTGCGCAACCAACAGTTCGGCCTGAACCCGGCGTGCGATGGGAAGGTAAATGCTTTCCGGGGCGCGGACACGTATGCTACTCACGCTCTCAGCAACAGCGCTTTCGGCTCCTTCTATCTCGCCGCGCGCAAGTAACATCCGCGCATATACAATTCGGGCGTCGGCGGTCCATTCGAGATCATTGGCACCGCGTACGCGTTCGAGTGATTCAAGCGCTTGAGCCAACATTGGCTTTGCCTGACTGAGCCGGCCGCTCTCTAGCAACACCAATCCAAGCTGCTGTTGCGCTCGCAGCGTAGACGCATATTCGTTGCCCACTTGTTGGCGGAAAAGTTGCGCTGCCTTACTCAGTTCACTTTCAGCTTCATCGTAGTGGCGAGCACGTCGCAACATCTCGCCATATTCGAGGTGAACTCCAGCCACATCAGACGGCCGCAGATTAAATGGCGCTACCTCCTCGAGAGCGAGCGCTTGGCGAAAATAAATCTCGGCCGCAGCATAATCACTTCGCCGTTCATCAATGCGTGCAAGCACTGCGATATCAGTAATTCGCAGCGTTTCCTCTGGATGATATGTCTTAAGGATGCGCAGCGATTCGGTCGCAAACTGCTCCGCGGCGGGATCGGAAAAAGGACGCTGCTTGAAAGCGACGTGCGCGAGCCAGGTAAGCGCTCGGGCACGAGTCACCGAGTCCCTGTCGCGTAGCGCATCCAACAAACGCAAGGCAGCGGTCAAAGTACGCTCGGCATCATCGTAATGACCCGCGGCAGCCTGCGCCGCACCAAGCTTCACTTCCGCCGCCGCCACCTGCGCATCCGGACCCTCCCCCCGCAAGCGCTTCAACAAATCCACCTGCTCCTGCAACAAGCCAATCGCCCGCTCGCTCAAATCCAGGTCCGCATACAGCCCGCCGATGGTCCCGAGCAATTCCGCCCGCACCTCCGGCACGTCCTGCATGTCCGTGCCGATGCGCTTGGCGCCAAGATCAAGCAGCTGCTCCGCCGTGGTCGCGCGCGCCTTGGCGCCGTCCGGGTTGTCCAGGCCGTTGGCGTTGAAGATGCCGATCACGAAATCCTTGACCGCGGTGGCCTT
>CAJCJI010000075.1 GCA_903970595.1 Verrucomicrobiota bacterium | reverse complement strand
CCGGGCTGTAGGAGGCATCGAGCTGCAGCACGCCGATCGACAGGCCTTCCTCTTCGTTGACCTGGGCGCGGGCGGCGGCGGGCTGGTAGCCGCGGCCGCGGGTGGCCTTGAGGGTCATGCTGAGCTTGCCGCCGGTGAGATTGGCGATGACCAGGTCCGGATTGACCACTTCGACGTCATGATCCAGCTGGATGTCGCCGGCCGTGACCGGGCCCTTGCCGGACTTGACCAGCTTGAGCGTGGCGGTATCGCGGGCGCTCATGCGCAGGGCCACGTTCTTGATGTTGAGCAGGATGTCGATGACGTCTTCCTGCACGCCCTCGATCGCGCTGTATTCGTGCACCACGCCCTCGATCTGGGCCTCGGTGATGGCGGCGCCGGGAATCGAGGACAGCAGGATGCGGCGCAGGGCATTGCCCAGGGTGTGGCCGAAACCGCGTTCCAGCGGCTCAAGGGTGATGCGCGCGCGCTGCGCGGAAATCTGCTCGACCTCGACCACGCGAGGCTTGAGAAAATCGGAGACGGAACCCTGCATAGGAAATACCTCTTTGCTGAACCGGCCAGTGGCCAGTGATTAGCGGCTGGTGACTGGTGAAAGGCGGCTTTTACCAAGCACCAATCACCATCCACCCGCCACTAAAGAATTACTTCGAGTAAAGCTCGACCACCAGATTCTCGTTGATATCCGGCACGATCTGCTCACGCTCGGGCAAGGACTTGAAGGTGCCCTTGAACGCCTTCTCGCTGACTTCGACCCAGTCCGGGAAGCCGATCTGGGCGGCAATCGACAGGGCCGAGGCGATGCGCGTCTGGTTGCGCGACTTCTCGCGCACTTCCACCACGTCGCCGACCTGTACGCGGTAGGACGGAATGTTGACGCTCTTGCCGTTGACCGTGATGCCCTTGTGGCTGACCAGCTGGCGCGCTTCGGCGCGGGTGGCGGCAAAGCCCATGCGGTACACCACGTTGTCCAGACGCTGCTCCAGCAGACGCAGCAGGTTCAGGCCGGTGGCGCCCTTGGACTTGGTGGCCTTGACGTAGTAGTTGTGGAACTGGCGCTCCAGCAGGCCGTACATCTGCTTGAGCTTCTGCTTTTCACGCAGCTGCAGGGCATAGTCGGACAGGCGCGGCTTGCGCGCGCCATGCTGGCCGGGGGGCGTGTCCAGCTTGCACTTGGTTTCCAGCGAGCGGCCGCGGCTCTTGAGCAGCAGGTCCGTGCCGACGCGGCGCGAGAGCTTGCACTTGGGACCGATGTAACGAGCCATGTTGCTTGATCCTTTGCTTAAACGCGACGGCGCTTGGACGGACGGCAGCCGTTATGCGGAATCGGCGTGACGTCGGTGATGTTGGTGACCTTGAAGCCGGCGGCATTGAGCGAACGCACGGCCGATTCGCGGCCCGGGCCGGGGCCCTTGATGCGGACTTCCAGGCTCTTCACGCCATGCTCGGCGGCGGCGGTGGCGGCACGCTCCGCGGCGACCTGCGCGGCGAACGGCGTGCTCTTGCGCGAACCCTTGAAGCCGCAGGAGCCGGCGGTCGACCAGGACAGGGCGTTGCCCTGGCGGTCGGTGATGATGACGATGGTGTTGTTGAACGAGGCATGGACGTGGGCGACGGCATCGCTCACGTTCTTCTTGACTCGCTTGCGCTGCTTGGCAGCGACTGTGGGTTCGGCCATGGGGCGGTTTCTGCTCTAAAAAAACGGGTAATCAGGTCTTGCGGATGGCTTTGCGCGGGCCCTTGCGGGTACGCGCATTGGTGCGGGTGCGCTGGCCGCGGACCGGCAGCCCGCGGCGGTGACGCTGGCCGCGGTAGCAGCCCATGTCCATCAGGCGCTTGATGCTCATCGACACCTCGCGGCGCAGATCGCCCTCGACGGTGTATTTGCCGATCTCGCTGCGCAGCTGATCCAGCTCGCCCTCGGTCAGCGACTTGATCTGGGTCGTCGGGTCGATTTTGGCGCCCTCGCAGATCTTGCGGGCGCGGGTTGCGCCAATACCGTAAATCGCCCGCAGGGCGATCACGACATGCTTGTTGGCCGGGACGTTGACGCCCGCGATACGTGCCATAGCTTAAGCTCTCTCAAATTGCCGCGCGGACGGGAAAGCCACGCAGTATAGCGGAAAAAAGGGTGTTCCTACAAATCCAACATCAATTGCCTGAGTTGCGCGCAACGCCCCTCAGCCCTGCCGCTGCTTGTGGCGCAGGTCGGTGCACAGCACGCGGACCACGCCATTGCGACGGACGATCTTGCAATTGCGGCAAATCTTTTTGACGGAAGCGCGGACTTTCATGACTTTAGGACCAAAAATAAGCGGAAAAACAAACGGTTGACGATTGCGGCGGACGACTAACGGGCGCGGCCGCCGGGGGTGTTCAGGGACTTGAGATTGGCCTTCTTCAGCAAGCCTTCGTACTGGTGCGACATCAGGTGCGCCTGCAGCTGCGCCATGAAGTCCATAATCACCACCACGGTGATCATCAGCGAGGTGCCGCCGAACGAGAACGGCACGTGCCAGTAGTCGATGAAAATCTCCGGCAACAGGCACACCGCGGTCACGTACAGGGCGCCGATCACGGTCAGCCGGGTCAGCACCTGGTCGATATACTTGCCGGTCATCAGGCCCGGACGCACGCCCGGGATGAAGGCGCCGGACTTCTTCAGGTTATCCGCCGTCTCGCGCGAGTCGAACACCAGCGCGGTGTAGAAAAAGCAGAAAAACACGATCAGGCCGGCGTAGAGCAAGGTGTACAGCGGCTGGCCCGGCGACAGCGCGTTGGCCAGGCCCTGCAGGAAGCCGCCGGTGGCGGAGTCGCCGAACATGCGCACTGCGGTGGCCGGGAACAGGATCAGCGAGGAGGCGAAGATCGGCGGGATCACGCCGGACATGTTGATCTTGAGCGGCAGGTGCTGCTGCTTGGCGGCGTATTGCAGGCGGCCCTGCTGCTGGCGCGCATGGTGGATCGGGATGCGGCGCTGGGCGCGCTCGACGAACACCACGAACCAGGTGACGCCGGCCACGACCGCGATCACCACCGGCACCAGCCAGTAGCTGAGGTTGCCGCTGCTGACCTGTTCGCCGGTGGTGGCGATGGCGCTGGGGAAGCGGGTGACGATGCCGGCGAAGATGATCATCGACATGCCGTTGCCGACGCCGCGCTCGGTGATCTGCTCGCCCAGCCACATCAGGAACATGGTGCCGGTCACCAGGGCGATGGCCGCGGTGAAGACGAAGCCGAAGCCGGGCGCCAGGGCCACGCCGTTCTTCTCCAGGGCGATGCCGGCGGCGACCGACTGGAAAATGGCCAGTCCCAGGGTGCCGTAGCGGGTGTACTTGGTCAGCGTGCGGCGGCCGGACTCGCCTTCCTTGCGCAGCTCCTTGAGGCTCGGCAATACCGAACTCATCAGCTGCACGATGATCGAGGCCGAGATGTAGGGCATAACGCCCAGGGCGAAGATCGACAGGCGCTGCAGCGCGCCACCGGAGAACATGTTGAACATGTCCATGATGGTGCCCTTCTGCTGCGCGAACAGCTGGCTCAGCTTGGTCGGGTCGATGCCTGGCACCGGGATGAACGAGCCGATGCGGTACACCACCAGGGCCGCGAGCAGGAACAACAGGCGATTGCGCACCTCTCCGATCTTGCTCAGATCGGGCATCATCCCGCCGCTGGTTCCGTTGGCCATGGTCCTGTTCCTCGAAGCTTGCGCGGCTTTAGGCCTTTTTGCTCAGCTTGGCCGGCTTGGCGGGCGCCTCGGCCAGGTCGGCAATGCTGCCGCCCGCCGCGAGCACCGCTTCGCGCGCACCCTTGGTCACGCCGATATCGGACAGCGTGACTTTGCGGCTGAGCTTGCCGGACTTGATCAGCTTGGCCTGCCTGGTGTGGGCCGGCACCACGCCGGCATTCTTCAATACACCCAGATCGATGGCGGTTTCCGTCAGCTTTTCAAGGTCGGACAGGCGCACTTCGGCGCTGTACATGGCCAGGGGCGAGTTGAAGCCGCGCTTGGGCAGACGGCGCTGGATCGGCATCTGGCCGCCCTCGAAGCCGATCTTGCCGCGGCCGCCCTTGCGCGCCCGCTGACCCTTGTGGCCGCGGCCGGCG
>CAJCJI010000074.1 GCA_903970595.1 Verrucomicrobiota bacterium | reverse complement strand
CCTGGCTCGATGTGCAGGCCAATGCCGTGCTGCCCAAGAGCCTGCTGGGCACCGCCATCCAATACACACTGAAAAACTGGGATGCTCTGTGCCGGTATACCGAGCAGGGCTATCTGGAGCTGGACAACAATTACGCCGAGCAGTGCATGCGGCCTGTGGCAATCGGAAGAAAGTCATTTCTCTTCGTGGGCTCCGAACGTGGCGGCCGGGCAGCGGCCGTCTACTATAGCCTGATGGAAAGCTGCAAGGTGAACAAGGTCAATCCGCTGACTTACATGACCTATCTGCTCGGCAATGTGCGCAACAGGAACATCACCCTGCTGCTGCCGGATGAGTTTACCGCCAACTCCATCGAGCAGATCGGGTAGAACCCATGGACCACGACCAGGACGACATCGTCACTGTCAAACTCAGCAAACGCGAAGTCGAACTGCTGTTGCGCTACGGTTATCCGTTTGAAGAAGCCAAGGAGCAGCTCGAAGCGTTCAAGATTCGCAATGCGCCGCACCGGCTGAAAATCGATTCCTTCTACCTGTCGCTGATGATCGCCGACCTGGTCCGGTCGGCGAAGACGCTCTGCAGCGATGCGGTGCTGGAAGAAATCGACGCGCTGTGCAGTGTGCTGGAAAGTGCGGAGCACGATGAGCCGCGGGTCCGGGCGGTAAATTGATCGGCTGGCGATTGGGCGCGGGGATGGGGTATGCTAATTTGCGGACGGTTACCTGCGATTCATGCTCGGCGGCGTGCTCCGCTACCATCCGGACCGCCCGCTCCTGCACTTCCGGGGAATACTTCGTTACTCTCGTCATGGCTCCATTCTCTCAAGTGTTGGAGCCTCCGAGATACCCGGGGCGGTTCAGGGTTCGATCCATCTTACGGCAGTGCCTTATCTGGCCAGCAACTCGCCGGCGTAGGTAGCGGCAGCATCGCGTCAGCACCCAATAGTTTGAGCGACAACATGGGGCTCGGGGCGGGAATCTTTGGTATCGGAGGATTTGGGCTCGGTGTAGTTGTCACCGCGAATCTTATTGGCTTTCCCGAGGTTGAAGTTATAGAGACGGGCGGCACTGCGGCTGGGAGCCTCGCAGCTATGCTTATAGCGATGTCCGAGCCCATGGGGTCGCTGGCGGCTGGCGGCCTCAACGGATCAATGCTCCTTGCACCCTTTGGTCTCGCCGCAGGAGCCGCTGCAACGAGTCCCAATGCACCAACATATAGCCCAGTTCCACAGTCTAATGCACCGCTCGCTTGCCATTGAGCGGAGGAGGTCGTTTTGAACAACTTTTTTAAGTGGGTTGGCTCGTCGATGTGGGGGTGTGTGGGTGGTGCCCAATTATGCTGCTCCTTGCCGTTTTGGCTCGTCTTTTGTTATGAATCTGCTGTGCACGAAGGACTGACTGCCGGGAGAATGCTTTACTTAGCACTGGTTGCCGCAATATTCGGCGCTGGCGGAGGAGTGTTGTTTTGGTTCGCTTGGGTAAAACCACTCCGAGAGCGCCTGGGATTGGAGAGACCAACAATGCGAAAAAAATAGTCGCGTGAAATGGCTCCACGGGAATAGCGAGCACGCCTTAGCACCTGCTGGGAATTTGGCAACGATTTTAAGGGGCCAGGCACGGAGATTTGAAATCGCGTTCCGTGGCGGCGACGGTCAAGGACTCTCGTCCATCAAGCCGCCGTGAGCCTAATCTTGCCTACCTTGCCAAGATCGACATACTGCCTCGCATGCCAAAGATCATGGTTGTGCCGCATCGCGAGCCAGCTCTCGGGCGCGCGGCGAAGCGCTTTGGAAGGCCGCAGCGCCATTTCCGGACTGATCCGAATCTTCGGAACCCGGCGGACCAGCAGCATCAAGTATTAAGTTGAACGCGGCCCGCAGTTTTGCCTCGAAGTTGGATATAGACACTAACCAGGCGGCAAAGCTGCGCAGCCTTCGTCTAGTAGATGTACAAGTGCCCCTCCGCGTTGGATTAGGTACGAATTCCCCAGAGTTCGTGTCTTCTACCCTTTCGCCCAAGAATTCCATCAACGAACCCCGCGAAGAATGCTAAAAGCTGCATCCACTTGCGGGGTTCGACAAGAAGCGCTGCAAGCAACCTGGCAAACGAGCCCGGAATGGTTTGAGTGCGTATTTCAGAGCATCGTAGCCGGTCGTTTCAGACGATCGTAGCCGGCATTTCAGCGGGATCGTAGCCGCCGTTTCAGGCGAACGTAGCCGGTGTTTCAGCGGGATCGTAGCCGATCACCGCGGACGTGAGTGACCCAACTGTTGGGCGTAGGCTGGCCGCTTTTTGCGGACGGAGCCGATGCCCACAACGAGGACCACGATGCGTCAGATACGACAAGCATTGCGCTTGCACCTAGAGGCCGGCCTCAGTCACGGCCAAGCGGGTGGAGCACTGGGCATACCTAAGTCGACGGTGGGCAAATTCGCGCGGTTGGCGCGGGCGGCAGGCGTGGACTGGGCGGTGGCGCAGACCCTATCTGACGCCGAGCTGGAATCCCGGCTGTTTCGGCCGGCGGTTCCGCGCGCAGCCAGCCACCTGGAGCCCGATTACGCTCACATCCACCGGGAGCTGAAACGGCCGGGCGTTACCCTGCAGCTGCTGTGGGAGGAATACGCCCAGGCCAATCTGCTGGCCTACAAATACACCAGCTTCTGCGTCAAATACCGCGAGTGGGCGGCGCAGCTGAAGCGCTCGATGCGGCAGATCCACGTTGCCGGCGACAAGCTGTTTGCCGATTACGCCGGCCAGACGGCTCCCATCGTCGACCTGGCCACCGGCGAAATCCGGGAGGCGCAGATCTTCGTGGCGGCGCTGGGCGCCTCGAACTACACCTTCGCCTGCGCCACCGCCCGGCAGACCGCGGCCGACTGGGTCGGCTCGCTCATCGCCGCGCTGGAATTCATGGGCGGCGTGCCCCGGCTGATCGTACCGGACCAGCCGCGTGCATTGATCGCGCGGCCTGACCGCTACGACCCGGGTGTCGGCCGGCTGGTCGAAGAGTTCTGCGACCACTACAACGTCGCCGTGCTGCCCGCGCGGCCCGCCCATCCCCGGGACAAGCCCAAAGTCGAGAATGCGGTGCTGGTGGTCGAGCGGTGGATCCTGGCCCGGCTGCGCAACCGGCAGTTTTTCAGCCTGGCCGAACTCAACAAGGCGATCGCAGCGCTGCTGGTGGACTTGAACGACCGCCCCTTCAAGAAGCTGCCCGGCTGCCGCCGGGAGGCCTTCGAGACCCTGGACCGCCCGGCACTCAAACCGCTGCCGCCGCTGCGCATGCCGATCGTGCGCTTCAAGCGTGCGCGGGTAAACATCGACTACCAAG
>CAJCJI010000073.1 GCA_903970595.1 Verrucomicrobiota bacterium | reverse complement strand
GTAAGTGTCGTATTCCTGCTGCCGCGCGCGGATCAGGGCGAACGGATCGATCAACTGGAAATTGGCGCGCTGCTGGGTGTAGCGGACGATGCGCTGCGACTGCGGGACGTATTCGGCGGCATAGCGCTGCGCCAGTGCGCGGGCAGCGGCGGCTTGCGCCAGCGCCAGTTCGACCGCCTTGCCGGCCACCACTTCCATGCCGCTCAGCTCGGCCCGGCTCAGCTCCAGCTGCGACTCGGCGCGCAGCAGCGCGCCCTGTCCCTGGTTGAACAAGGGCAGCTGGACCGCCAGGGCAGGGCCGAGCAGGTGCGCGCCGTCGTCGTCGCGTTCGCCCTGCACACCCAGTTCCACCTCACCGACCAGCTGGTACTCCCGCGTAATGCCCAGGGCCTGCTCCCGTAAAGCCACTTCGCTGCGCTTGGCGGCGAGGTCGAGGCGGCTGCGCCGGGCCAGCGCCTGCAGTTCGGCCAGGCCCGGGTCCTGCGTGGGCAGCGGCGGCAGGCGCTCCGGCACCTGCCAGCGGTCGCGCTCCGCGGTCAGGCCCATCAGGCGGCCCAGTTCGGCGCGTGCGGCGAGTGCCTCGTTGCGGGCCCTGACCACGTCGGCCTGCGCCTGGCCGGCCGCGGCGCGTTGCAGCTCCAGGTCGAGCTGCGCCATGTTGCCGGCGTCGAAATAACGCTGCGCCAAGGCCGCCGAGGCCTCGGCCGCATCGGCCACCGCCTGGCGCAGGCCCGCGATCTGCCGCGCTCCGACGAGGCGCCGGTACGCCGCCAGCACCTGCCCCGAAAGCCCGATCACCGCGGCGGCGGCTTCCTCACGCGTGCGTTCGAACTCGGCCGCCGCCAGGCGCGACCGCGACGGCAGGAGCAGCAGGTCCAGGAAATCCTCCGTCACGCCGAAATCGTAGCGATTGACGGCGCCGGAATCCCCCGTGAACTGCGCCCCGGCGCTGAGCCTGGGATTGCTCAGGCGTCCGGCATCGTAGACCGCGGCGGCGCTGATCCCGAGCCGGGCATAGCCGGCGCGCCAGGAAGGATTCAGCAGCAAGGCGATCCGTACCGCGGTGTCCGCGGAAAGCGGCTCCTGCGCCAGGAGTTCGTCCGCCAGCTTGCCGGCCTGCGCGCTATCCGGCGCGGTCATCTCCGGGTAGCCGCGCGCCTGCAGCAGGGCTTGCACTTGCGGCAGGCCCCGGTCCTCGGGAATGCCGGCGCAGGCGGCGAGCCCGGCCGCGGCAAGCGCGATGCCCAGACGCGATTGCGTCCGCGGCTTTGCGGGAATATTCACGATCAATCTCCGTCGAATGCTGCTGTCCTCGACGAAGCCCGGCGCCGCCGCCCGAAGGGCGGGGGACAGGAAAACACCTCAAGGGCCGGCCGCGCCGAACGCGGCCGCAACCATCAGGCGGCGCCAGGCGGCGCCGCGATCGGAGGTCGGAACACAGAACCGGCCCGTACGTCCGGCAGCCTTGCGGCATAGCCGCCGGGCATTGCCGCGCTGGCATAGGCGAAGGCCAGCAAAGGGACCGGCGGGGGCAACACAGCTGCCGCGGCAACGGCGGCGCAATGCTGCTGGCAGCGGCATTTCACAGCGCAGGCACAATCCGGATCGACATCGTGCCGCGGCATGGCGGCATGGTCATGCTGCATGCCGCCGCCGGCAAGCCCGCCCGGGCCATGCTGCGGGCACTGCAGGTCGTCCAGCATGGCGGCGCCCGCCGACCAGGGCAGGGCGGCGCTCAGCAGCAGGACCAGCAGGATGCGCAGGGCTTTCACACGGCCAGTATAAGACGGGCCAGGGCCTGTTGACGCTAGAAGTTGTAGTAGTCCGGCCGTCCGGCGGTCCACAACTCGCCCCACAGCTTGCCGCCGCCATCCACCGTCAGCACTTCGCCGGTGATGAAGCTGCCGGAGGGGCCGGCCAGGTAGAGGCAGGCTTCGGCGATTTCCATGGGCGTGCCGGGACGTTTCATCGGGTTGGCGCGGGGGAATTCCTTGACCGCCTCGGGAGGATACACCTCCAGGCCCTCGGTGGCGGTGAGGCCGGGTGCGATGCAATTGACGCGGATTTGCAGCGGCGCCCATTCCACCGCCACGGTGCGGGTCAGGCCGATGACCCCGGAACGGGCCGCCACCGTATGCGCCACGCCGGGCATGCCGCGCTCGGTGACCACGGCGACGTTGACGATGGAGCCCGGCCGTCCCACCTCGCGCCAGTACTGCGCGGCCCGCTGCATCATGTACCAGGTGCCGTTGAGGTTGTTGTTGATGACTGCGTTCCAGCCCTTCACCGGGAAATCGATGGCCGCCTGCGGAAACTGTCCGCCGGCATTGTTCACCAGCATGTCGAGCCCGCCGAACTCGGCGTGTATGGTTTTGAACAAGGCGTCCACCTGTTCCGGCTCGCGCACGTTGGTGGGAATGGCCAGTACCGGGCAGCCCTTGCCGCGGATGTAGCCGGCGACCCGGTCCAGCTTCTCCGCCGTGCGTCCGCAGATCGCCACCCTGGCGCCGAGGCGGGCGAACAGCAGTGCCGTGGCGCGGCCTATGCCGCTGCCGCCCCCGGAAACGAGGGCCACCCGGTTCTTGAACAGGTCGGAGCGGTAGACCGTCTCGGCGGTCCACAGATAATCGGGCGAGTTCAATTCGGCGTAGGTATTCGTCATAAAGTAGGGCGGGCCGTGCCCGCCATTGGCTTTTGCGCAGGGTTCGCGGCGGCCACGGGCCGTCCTACAAAACAAATCTGTCAGCCGGAACGGCTCACTCCCGCAGCAATTCCTCGCTGATAATGATCTTGCGCACCTCGCTGGTGCCGGCGCCGATTTCCAGCAGCTTGATCGAGCGGTACAGCCGGTTGATCTCGGACTCCCAGATATAGCCGGAGCCGCCGTGCACCTGCACCGCGTCGTTGAGCACCTTGTTCATCGTCTCGGCCACGTAGAGCACGCCGGCGGCGGTGATCTTGTGGATGTCGCCGCGGCCGCCGCCGTGTTCGTCCAGGGTGTTGGCGGCGCGCAGGGTCTGGTAGGTGAACAGGCGCATGGACTCGACCCAGACGTACAGGTCGGCCAGCTTGGCGCGGATCATCTGGAAGTCGGCGATGGGGCGGCCGAACTGCTTGCGCTGCTTGGCGTAGTCGATCGACAGCTGCAGGGCGCGCTCGGCTATCCCTAAGCAGATCGGCGAGATCATCGAGCGCTCCAGGTCGAGGCCGCTCATCACCACCTTCACGCCCTGGTTTTCGCCGCCGACCAGGTTTTCCGCCGGCACGCGGCAGTCGTCGAACACCAGTTCGGCCGTCTGGCTGCCGCGGAAGCCCATCTTGGTCAACTTCTGCGCCACCTTGAAGCCGGGGAAATCCTTCTCGACGATGAAGGCGGAGATGCCCTTCGCGCCGCGCTCCTTGTCGGTCTTGGCGTAGACCAGCAGCACGTCGGCCACCGGGCCGTTGGTGATGTAGATTTTGCTGCCGTTGAGCAGGTAGTGATCGCCCTCGCGCCGCGCCGTGGTGCTCATCGAGCCCAATGCGTCGGAGCCGGCGCCAGGCTCGGTCAGGCCCAGTGCGCCGATGGCCCTGCCGCTGCACAGGCCGGGCAGGTATTTCTTCTTCTGTTCCTCGTTGGCGTTGCGCAGGATGTTGTGCAAGCACAGGTTCTCGTGCGCCACCCAGGCCAGCGCCATGGCATGGTTCCAGCGGCCGAAGGCCTGCAGCACCAGGCCGCCGGTCATCAGGTCCAGGCCCGAGCCGCCGTAGTTTTCCGGCGCGGTGATGCCGAAGTAGCCGGTGCGGCCGATCAGCGGGAAGGCCTGGTCCGGCCACCATTCCTCGTCGTCCATCCGCTGCGCCAGCGGATACAGCTCCTTCTGCGCGAAGCGGTCGGCCTGGTCGAGGATGCCCTGCTCGTCATTGGACAGGCCTGAAAACACCTGGGCGACGCTGCGCGCCTCGGCGCTGGGAGAGCTATGGTCTGCCATGATGAAGGTCCCGATGGTCGGCTGCAGGAAAATAGTGCTGCGAAATCAAGGCTAACAGCCTAGCGGCTGACGCCGCTGCGGCGCTTCGTCCGATCTGGTGAGATCGACTCATCATCCCTCTTCGACCGCGTCGATCAAACCCCAGCGCAGCGCCTGCGGAGCCTTGATGCGCTGAGCGGTCAGCGCCAGCCAGGCGGTGCGCTGGCGGCCGATGCGCCGCGCGATGCTGACGCAGCCGCCGGCGCCCGGAATCAGACCGAAGTGCAGTTCCGGCAGCTGGATGTAGGTATCGCCCGCAGCAAGGACACGCCCGGCAAAGGCCGGGAACTCGATGCCGGAGCCGATGCAGGCGCCGTGCAGTCGCACTTCCACCCGCGCGGCGCAGGCGGCGAGCAGCCGCCCGGGCAGTGCCAGGCTGCGCACCACGTGGGCCGTGGCCGGATCGGGCGCGCTGCCGAACTCGCTCAGCTCGCCGCCGGTGCTGAAGCACTTGCCGCGTCCGCCGATGCGGACGCGGCGGATCGATGCGTCGCACAGCACCAGCTGCAGCGTTTCGATCAGGGCATCGCGCATCTCCACCGACATGCCGTTGCGGCGGGACGGCCGGTTCAGTTCCAGCACAAGCTGCTCGCCGTCCCGCGCCATGATCACTGCGGGTCCGGCATCGCCAGCCATGGCCGGGGCGGCGCCGCGATTCGCTGCCAGCCAGCGGCGGAATTCCGGCCCGGCCTGCAGCGTCGAGTAGGCCAGGGACTCCGCGCTGAGGGCCGCCGCCAGTTCCAGCTTCTCGGTAGCGCGCAGCACCTGCACCAGCACGGCGGCGGCAATCGGACTCTGGCGGATGGTGCGCAGCAGCGGGCGCGCCGCCGCGGCGTTTTCCAGCACCACGTCGCACAGTGTCGTGAGCGCGGTAGGGGCGGTGGCGATGCCGATGCTTGGGCAAGGCAGTTCGCGCAGCCAGGCGGCGAGCCGCGGCAGTTCCGGCTCCGGCGGCACATCGCCGCCGGCATCGAACAACAGGAACGGTGTAGCCCCGAGAGGCGAAAAATTGTCTGCGGCGCAGGGGTCCGCAGCGAGCCGCAGCAGTTCCGCCGGGGTTACGAGCGGCCAGTCCTGATCACTGGTGGACACTGGCTTTCTGGTTCAAAGGCGCGGCGCCGGCCGCCAGGCCGATCAGGCCCAGCGCAACCGGGATCAGCGCCAGGTAGCACAGGCCGGACAAGGCCATGGTGACGTTGATGCCGTAGGCCATGCTGGTCATCACCGCCAGCACTGAGGCCAGCACGCCGGTGGCGCCATTGATGCCCCAGAACCAGGGTGCGGGCTCGCGGTCCACGGCCTCGACCAGGTGCATGCCGGTGGGAAAGGCAAAGCCCATCAGGAATCCCAGCGGCATCACCACGGCAATCGAGATCGCGATACGTACCGGCAAGGCCTGGGCCGTGGTCGCCTGGAACAGCGCCGTCAGCTGGTGCTGCGCCAACAGCAGGCCCAGGCCGAGCAGCAGGCTCCACAGCGGGAAGACGCGGCGGCCGCCGATCTTCAGCCTGCCGGAAGCCAGCGCGCCCAGGCCGGTGGCGAAGATCAGGCTGAACAGGCACACGCCAAGGGAGTAGATGGGGTGCCCCAGGTAGACGCTGAAATACTGCAGCAGGGAGATTTCGCCGAACATGAAGGCCAGCCCGATCAGCGCGAAATACGCCGAGCCCGCCGCCACCAGGCCGCGCGGCGCGGTCTTGGCGGCGCCGCGCAGGGGCAGCAGGATGGTCACGATCACCGCCGCCAGCGAAATGAGCAGGATCAGCAGCAGCGCCGCCGAAGCCAGCAGGTTGCCGCGGATCACGCCGCCCTTGAGGCCGCCCTGGCGCATGCGGCGCACCGCGTCGGGGACGTTGGAGAAACGCAGCTGGTTGAAGAAGAACGGCCGGTTGTCGGTGGGCACGCTCAGGTCCAGGTAGGTGCCGGCCGCGACCCGGTTGATCTCGTCGATCGAGCGCGCCGCCACGATGTCCTGCATCAGCTTGGTTTCGGCCGGGCGGTCCGGTGCCAGCAGCACGCCGAAGCCCAGTTTCTGCGCCTGGTCTTCGAGCGTTTGCACCTGCTCGGGTGTGAACGGCCGCTTGGATAGAACCAGCGTGGCGATGTTCTCGGCACGGGCGACGAACAGGTGCGGACGCGCATCGGCATTGCCGGCGTCCAGCACCGCTGCCGTGGCCAGCGCCACCAGGCGGCCGGTTTCATTCAGGTCGTGCGGGTTGTACCAGCGGCTGACGGTGAACAGGCCGTTGTCGCTGAGTCGGCCGAGAAAAGCGCGCCAGCCGTCCAGCGTGTAGAGCCCGTTCTCGCTCAGGCTGAAGGCGCCGGCGCCGGTGGCGGCCCAGGTGTCGATCATGCTCATCTGGATCAGGTCGAAGCGCTCGCTGGTGCTGGCGAACCAGCTGCGCGCGTCGTCGACATGCAGCTTGAGATTCGGGATCGCGTTCAGGTTGGAGAACTTGCTGTAAAACGGCTGGGTGGTGAGCAGGCCGATGAAGATCGGATTCAATTCCACGCCGGTGATGTCCGTTACGCCGAACAGGTGCGCCGACATCAGGTCGCGGCCGCCACCGACGCCGATCACCGCGGACTTATGAATCCCGGGCAGGCTATAGGCCAGGTTGACCAGGTCGTAGCGGAGGAAGTCGATCGAGGCCGGCGTGCCATCGTAGTGGTGCATCACCGTGCCGGCGGCGCCGTCGATGTTCAGCGGCGCCATCGATACCATCAGGTCCTTCGGCAGCAGCGGCGAAGGTCCCCACAGGTAGGGCAGGCCGTCCAGCGGCGGTTCGGCGACGATGCGCGAGTAGGAGTTCCACTTCTCGTAACGGCTGCTGAAGCTGTGCTCGAGATGGTCCTTCACCATGATCGGGCGCAGGCCCAGCGGCGTCAGGCTGTTGCACAGGCTGAGCAAGCCCAGGCCGATGGCCGCATACAGCGGCCGCCGCCACGCTGGACGCTTGCCTGCCGGTGCAGCGCCGCTGGCGGCAAAAGCCGTGGACGCCAGGGCCGCGATGCAGCCGGTGAAAATGATGGCTGAAGGTCCGTCGAGCAAGTCGAGCAGGGCGATCACGGAAGCGCAGCCAAGGGCGGCGCCGAGCATGTCCACCCCGTACACCTGGTTCACCGGGAACGGGCTGCGGGTCAGCGCCAGGCTTACCGCCACGCCGGCAAATACGTAAGGCAGACCCATCGCCGCCATCAGGACCGTCCAGGCCCCGACTGTGCTCAAGGTCGGCGTCATCGAGGTGATCAGGCTGAACTGCAGCACCAGGGATATCGGCATTGCCACTGCGGTGGCCAGCGCGGAACGCGACAGGCAGGAGGCCAGCTGTGCGGGGCCGAAGCGGTCGCGGTGCAGATACACCCAGACCGCGCCCGCGGTCATGCCGAGCATGGCGACGCTGATGGCAAAAAATGCCAGGTAATACCAGGCGATCACCGACAGTACGCGCGTCTGCACGGTCTGGAATGCCAGCACCGAGAAGGTGATCAGGAATACGCCCAGCAGGAAGGGCAGGCGCCGCATGGCCGGAGCGGAAATTGAGGGACTGGTGTTCAGGGGAGGGTCTCTGCGCGGTCGGTGGTGGTGTCGGCGGCGGCATCATAACGCCGGAAGCTGCGGCTGGCGGGGTCGAAGTAAAGCAGATGCGTGGGGCCGGCGCCGGGCGTGAAGCGCAGCGCGCGCCATTGCGGCGGATCGCCGCCGCGATC
>CAJCJI010000072.1 GCA_903970595.1 Verrucomicrobiota bacterium | reverse complement strand
GGAAGAAAAGTCGCTGGAAGACGCAAGCGGCGATCTATTTGCGCGCCGCGGATAGGAACCCCCCGCCGGCAGATTCCGGTCTTAGATGGTCCGCGACTAACTCTGCGCCGCCGCTTTCGGCTTGGACTTTGGCCGTCCACCTAGCCGCCCGTTGCGCGCAGAGGATGCCGCCTTGGCCGGGGAGGTCGTCAGTCCGGCGAGACGTGCCCCTGAGCGTTTGATGGCCAGCGGCGACTCTTCCATGATCCGCGTCACCAGCCCGTCCACGCTGATGTGCAGATCGAGATCCTCTACGACCAGATACACCCCGTTGTCGGAGGCTCGCAGACCGCCGAGTTGCTGTGGCGATGCATCGTGGAGCGACGGGATGAAGCTGGGTTCGGCGCCGAAGATCCGGCCATCCGTCAGCTTCAACATCACCGCACCATGCTGCCGGTCGAACCAAGCATCTCGCGCCTGGTGCTCCCTGGAGGCGGCTTCCTCCTCGGCATCAATCGCGCGATCGAGCACCTCCTGGGTGATCGGCTTGCGCTGGGGCAATGCCCAGTCTGCGTCGCTGTCCTTCACCACTCCTCCGCCTCCTCGATGTGTTGTCCCGCTGTCAGCAAAAGCGTCCGGCCATCGGCCAGGCTCAGCACGATCCTGCCGCTGCTCGGGTCATAGCCAGCCGACACGATGCCGACAGCTGCCTTGCCGGATTTCAGCGCCACCTTGGCCAGCAACCCGTCACTACCCGCGATTCGTCTCGTCTCGACACGCCGGTTACCAGGCCAATCTCATGCCGTGCCCCCTGCGTAACCCACCAGTTTTCGCGGCAGGCGGGCAGGTTCGCCACGATGGCCTCCGCTACCCGGTCGAGCGTCGCAATTGTCGGCCTTCGTCCCCGACGCCGGAAGCGGTACAGGCCGGTCACATCGGACAGGAATGAGAAACGGAATCGCGCCACCCAACCCTCGCCGGAGTGAACGGCATGAACGTGAGGCGGTGGATGATCTTCGGCGCCGATGAATACCTGGATCGCGTCAACCCAGAATAGGGTTCCAGCCATCTCGCAAGATAACCTATCGGTTAGGTTCCCTCAACGCTTTTCTTGATGGCGTCAGCGGACACATGACTTGCCATCCCTTCTCCCGCTGCCTGCCCATTGCAGCGTACGACCTCTGTAACCGGCCCTGCGGCATCCAGCTGTCCCTTCCCCTTCTTAAGCGTCTTGCTTAGCTCTGCTGGGTCTCTGGAGACCCTTCGCATCCCGTTGTTATCCACAGGCTGGCTTATTCACATCGCAAAGATTCAAGTTCTCTTAGATTCTTAATTTCAGAGGCTGAATCTGCTTTGTAAATCAATAGGTTATAGCCCCGTTTGTGACTAAACGGGGGCGCTGTTGTGACTCAACGGGGGTTCAGTTGTGACTCAACGGGGGTGGTAATGTGACTCAACGGGGGGGCGCCCGTTTGCCCGCAATGGACGCGATATGTGGTCTCTAATGCACTGGTGGTGACGTTGGAGCCCACCCTCTCCGCGACTCGACGCGCAAAGGGGCATTTCGTGGTCATCAGTTGTGACTCAACGGGGGCGTAAGGGCTGCTTGTGACGTGACTTGCTTTCTTTGCACGTCACGTTCATCGTCATTACGATGTCCCAAACGGCGGCCCAAAAAAGCAACCATATTGGCTTCCCCAAAGCCGGGGAGCTGATCGAAATTACTGGCGCGCATGCCCTCGAAGCATCTGACCGTGCAATTCTCAACCTGCTTTACCAGCATGCCCACGACAGCGGCCGACTGACGGAAGCGGACGCTGAATGGGAGTTGCCCATGTCCACGCTCCGCCCTTCCCGGCAGCACAAAGGCAATGAGCGTGTTCGTGACAGCCTGGATCGCCTAATGCGGGTCGTCGTCACGGTGCCATTGCCCGACGCCAAAACGGGCGAGCCGCGTCTCGTGCTCACCAACCTCTTCGAGTTTTTTGACCTTTCAGCCGATGAGGGGCGACCAGGCGCTACGGTCCGATTCGGGCTTCCTAAGAAGCTTCGACCCATCTTGGCGCGTTCTAACCGATGGGGTCGGATCAAAGCCGAAGTCGTCTGCGCGATGACCAGCAAGTACGCCATGGCGCTATATGAATTGGTCCAGCTCCGCGCCGGCCTGGAGCGGTGCGTAGAGCAGTTTCCCATCGATCGTTTCCGCGACCTCCTAGGCGTTCCGCCTGACAAGCTGACCAGAGGGCCGGATTTTGAGCGCCGGGTGATCGAGCCCGCATTGCTAGAGGTCAATGGCCTCTCGGACATGGGCGTACAGATCGAGTTAACGCGTGCCCATGCGCGGGCACCAATTGCGGGTGTCACACTCGCCTGGTGGCGCAAGGAAGGGGACGATTTCCGCGCGGCATACGCCGAGCGGCAGCGATCCAAGGCTGGGCGTATGGCCCGGCTTCGGGGTCAGGTCGAAGTCGTGGAGCCCGCTAACGTGCTAGCAAGCTAACGCGCTATCGCTCTCCGAATGGGTGCTTGCCGCGCGCGCGCATCAGAAGATCAAACGCTTCGCCCATAAGAGCTTGGACAGTACTGCCTTCCTCGATCGCCATTATGTTCAGCGCCCGGCTAAGCTCGGGACTGAAGTGCCCGAGGATGCCCTTTTTACCCTCTCTGGCTGGGCGGCGCTTTTCGCGGCTCGGCTCCTGCGCCGCGGTTGAAGCTGTTGGCAGTTCCGACACTCGGGCCGTCGCTGGCTTGGCGACCGGCAGATCATCCTTGAGCCCGGCGAACCGCGTCATGCCACTACCGTGCTAGCAGGCTTACTGGCTATCTCGCTAGCGTGTTTCCTAACCCATTCCCAGAGTCGCGCTACGTCCTCAGCGGCTTTTCCGCCGGGTTCGATCTCGAAAGCGGTCTTTCCCTGCGCCACGCTGTGGTGAAAGGCAGCCCGCTCTGGAAGCATGACGGGCGCGACTTGCAAACCGATCCGCTGCACGAGTTCCCCTGCTTCAGGGTAGAGGACAGAACCACGAGGGGGGCCGGCCATAAACACCACGAAGGTGGGCTTACCGCTCGCCTTTGCGAGTTCCGCCGTAGTCCGAACAGCATCGAGGTCAAACGCGCGGGGACGGCACGGAATGAGCAAAAGGCTCGCCGCACGGCACGCTTCACGCGCCATGATATCAGCGGCCGGGGGCGTGTCGATTACTGCGAAAGCTGCTCCCGCCCGATCCAATGCCGCGAGCTTGTCAGGCAACAGGCCATACGAAGCGCAATCGATCACATCGGGATCCATTCCCGCCCGCCACTTGCCCCAGCGAGAGGCTGTAGCTTGAGGATCGGTGTCCACGATGACGGTTGGCAACCCAGATGCGTGAGCCGCTGTACCAAGGTGGATCGCGAGGGTTGTCTTTCCAGCGCCGCCTTTTTGGCTGATAACAGCGACCGTTAGCATGATAACTAGATACCCCGTTTGCGTGCTAGCACGGTAGCTTAGGTAGCTTCGAGGCGAGTCGCAATCGTCGAACCATCATGGCTTGGACTGGCTGTCGTTCTTGACCAGCGTGAGGCTCGGCTTCGTCCTCTTGCGGACCGGCTCCGAGAGGGGAAGGGCAGCCTGCAAGCTGCGGTCCATCTGGATGACGGCATCAAGGAGGGCTCCCACACCTGCGGCAGTGGACGGAACGCCGTTGGTATAGATCGTGCGTGTGCCTGGCACATAGACGCCGTAAAATTGCTCGCTGGCCCGCGACTGATTGGCGGTGTTCCGGTTTTGCCGCCGGGAGCGATAGCGCCTGCATGCCTCCCGTTTCTCAGCCAGTTGCTGGGTGATTTTCTTCCAGTCGAAGGCAACATCCGGATACAGCCGGCGCATGTCGCGCTTCTCTTCCGCCTCAATCTGGTAGTTGCGGATACGCATCATCTCATGATTGCGCCCGAAGGATTTGATCGTGAGATAACAGAACCCCCTTCTCGCCGTGATGAAGGCGTTGCTCTGCTTGCGCTCCATATCCTTGTCCTGCCTTCGTCCTGGTTTTCCGGGTTCGAACGTTCTGCGCTCGGCGTATCCGGACCTCATCGCCACATGCGCTGGGCGATATCCTTCTCCTCGGCGCCGACGGCGTCGGCATAGATGGCGGTCGTGGAGAGCTGAGCGTGGCCGAGCCATTTCTGGACCAGGTTGAGCGGGATGCCGGCGGAGACGGCCGCCACGCCAAAACCGTGCCGCAGCCCCTTCGGCGAGGCGTGCGGTCCATCGAGCCCGGCCGCCTGCATCACGGCATGGACGGCCCGCCAGCCGGTCATCCGGCTCCAGGGCCATAGTCGTTCGCTGCGGCTTTTCCCGCGGCGGGACTGCGCCTCGCGAATGCCATGCACCATGTCGAGCGTCTCCAGCAGGGCAGGGGGGACGGGCACGACCCGATAGATGCCGGTGCGGCGCTTCTTCAGGCTCTCGATCGTCAGCACGCCGGCGGCCAGGTCCACCCGGTCGGTGGTGAGGGCCAGCGCTTCGGACAGCCGGCATCCGGCATAGGCCAGCGTCATGCACAGGGTCCGCACCGGGCGATCGGCGACATCGGCCTCAAGCAGGAAGGCATCACGTTCGCCGGCGGTGAGGTATTTGCGCGCGCCGTTCGCGGTGTGCAGCGCCATGCCCGTCTGCGGCGCCGGCGCCGGCGCCTTCGGCGCGGCGCTACGCCGGGCTTTACCGGCGCCGCGGGCGTATGGCAGCTTCGCTGCCACTGGCATCGACGGTGTCGGCACTTCCGGCTCGGATGCAGGACGCCCCTTGGCCTGCTTCACCGTCCTGGCCGCGGTCACGGGCTGCGGCGCTGTTCTCGATTGCGGCTTGGCTTTCGCCCGCTGGGGCAGGGAAGACGGGACGGGTTTCGCTGTTGCCACCTTCCGGGCGGGCGGCGTGGTCATGCGGTTCGGTCCTGGTATCCCCGCCGGCGTTTGGCGCGGAGAAGGTGAGCGAGTGCGTTGATGGCGGCACCGGGGTCGGGATGCGGATCGAGCCGCCGGCGTCCCTGCGTGCCGATGCGTCCCCAGTGGCGGACCAGGAGGGCGCGGCCGAACAGGTCCGGCCAGACTTCAAGGCGGTAGAACCGCCATTCGCGGCGTTCGGGCCGGATGCGCACCAGGCTGGCGGCCTCCGCGAAGAGCGGCAGCTGGATCGGGACCAGCCGGGCAGGGGCCTTTTGCGCGCGTTTGGGCATCGATTCGCGGGAAGTGTATCGGATTCGCCGGCGGCGTACAAGCCGAACCGTCCGGAAAGTGCAGTGGGGCGGGAGTTTGGTGGGGTTTGTGATACACTATTCCCAATAGTGTATCAGCCGGCACAAAGATCATCGCACCGGCGGCACTGATCGGGGCCTGGGCAGATGGACGCGCTGGCGCGAGCTCGTCCGACAGTCAGGCAGCTCAGATCAGCGCGATGGTGGGCCACCTTGGGAGACCAGCAGGCCCCCTGGCACGTCAAACATCGGCTTAAAAAGTTCTGCTGTAGCCCCAGGCATACTCATCAATTGCACGACGCGCGGAATTCCTGAGTCGCGCGCCCCCCGATCGTGTCCCATCGCGTGGTGTAGGAGCTGTGCTCCTGGGCGGGCTGAGCCGCCGCGTCACGCTGCCAGTGGCGGCAGCGCGACGAGCGGATCATGGCCGAGCGGCGCGATGGTTTCCAGCGTCATGTAGCGGGCGCGCTGGACGGCCCACTCATCGTTCTGTTCGAGCAGCAGCGCACCGACCAGGCGGACGACCGCCGCCTCGTTCGGAAAGATGCCGACGACGTCGCTGCGTCGCTTGATCTCGCCATTGAGCCGTTCGAGCGGATTGGTGCTGTGCAGCTTGGCGCGGTGCTGGACCGGGAAGTTCATGTAGGCGAGCACGTCCGCCTCCGCCTCGTCCATCAGGGCGGCGAGTTTCGGCACATGCGCCCGCGCCTGGTCGGCGACCTGGCGCCACTGGGTGCGGGCGGCAGCGGCGTCGTCCTGGGCGAAGGCGGTGCCGATCCAGGCCGAGACGATGCGGCGCTGCGTCTTGCCCGCATAGGCCAGGGCATTGCGCATGAAGTGGACGCGGCAGCGCTGCCAGGTGGCGCCAAGCACCTTGGCGATCGCCGCCTTCAGCCCCTCGTGGGCATCCGAGGTGACCAGCTTCACCCCGCGCAGGCCGCGTCGGGTCAGCGTGCGCAGGAACTCGACCCAGAACGGCTCGGCCTCGCTGTGGCCGACCGTCATGCCGAGCACCTCGCGGCGTCCATCGGTGTTGACGCCGACGGCGATGATGACGGCCACCGAGACGATGTGACTGGCGCGGCGGGCGCGCACATACGTGGCGTCCAGCCAGAGATAGGGCCATTCGCCTTCGATCGGCCGGGTGAGGAAGGTCTGCACCCGCTCGTCGATCTCGGCGCAGAGCCGGGAGACCTGGCTTTTGCTGATCCCATCCATGCCCATGGCACGAACGAGGTCGTCCACCGAGCGGGTCGAGATACCCTGAACGTAGGCCTCCTGGATGACGGCGGTCAGCGCCTTCTCGGCCGTCCGCCGCGGCTCCAGGAATGCCGGGAAGTAGCTGCCCTTGCGCAGCTTCGGGATGCGCAGTTCGACCGTGCCAACACGGGTTTGCCAGTCGCGGTCACGGAAGCCGTTGCGCTGGTTCACCCGCTCGGGACTGCGTTCGCCGTGCCCGGCGCCACACAGCGTGTAGGTCTCCAGTTCCATCAGGCGCTGCGCGGCAAAGCCGATCATCTCGCGCAGGAAGGTCGCGTCGGAGCCCTTCTCCAGCAGCTCGCGGAGGGCGATCTTGTCGTCGGTCATCGTGGTGATCCTCGGGTTGGGGTTGCGTGTGGCAACCCAACCCTACCCAGGAACACCGCGGTGGCCGCCGCTGTGGATAAGTAGCCCGCCTGCGCCAGGCTCCGACCGGTCGCTCCGGCGGGCTACTTACCCACAGCTCCTACACCACGTCCGGGGACGCGACCCGCCCCCCGCTGAAACTCAACCGTTCGCCGTACTTCATGACCACCCTCGACGAGCAAAAGTCCAATCGTCAGAAAACAACAGAGCGCGCAGCCCACCTTCGCGTAGTCGTGGAGGACATGACGTAGGTGCCAGAAAAACTTTATGGCGATCAGCCCAAAAATCGTCAGCAGCCACATCAGGTTAACCTCCGCCAACCGGCGATGGCCGCCGATAGTTAGGTGTCAACCCGCTCCGGTAGGCGCGAGTCATCGTCAACTTCAGTCGCCCGGAACGCCAGCGCGTGAGATGGGGTATTAGCATATATAGCTTCTGGGCCGCCTCTGGCGGCACTGGCGGCCATATCTGCTATCACCCGGCGAGATGGCCAAGCTGCTCGATGCCGCCAGGGCCGGCCGGCACGGGGTCCGCGACCATTTGCTGCTGCTCATGACTTACCGCCACGGGCTGCGCGTCAGCGAGGCCGTCGGCATGCGCCGCGATGAACTGGATCTCGACCGCGCCCTGATATGGGGGCGCCGGCTCAAGGGTGGGCTTCCGTCGAACAGCCGATCGCCGGCGACGAGCTTCGGGCTATCAAGCGGCACCTTGCCACCCGCACCGACGCACTGCCCTGGCTGTTCATCTCCGAGCGCGGCCAGCCGCTCACCCGCCAGGCGGTCAATTACCTGATCGCCGTAGCGGCCGAACGTGCCGCTCTACCGGGGGGCATCCGCACACGCTCGGGTAACCTGAACATACGTGTAAAAAGTTGTCACAAGGGCATTTTGAAGGGCAGAGGCTTTGGAAAGAGCGGCTCGGGCATTTCTTCCATGTCGAGGCCGTATTTCCCGAAGCGCCGAATGTGCGTGCGCATGTAGGGGCTGGTTGCGGCGGCGAGCTCGGCCGTGACGGGATGGCCGTTGTTGGACATGGATGAGAGTACGTCGGTCAGATCTGAAACGTTCGATAGCATGATCGAGTTCGCAACGAGGGTGGCGTATTTGAGCTGCTTCTCCTGCTCGACGGGATCGCCACTCTTGATGATCGGACCTCCGAAGGTGATCCAGTCGAGGAAGTCGTTGAAAGACTCGATTTTGGTGGTTTCGGCACGGATAGTCAGGCGAATCTGGGAACTGGAGATGTATCGGAGCAGGAAAAGCGTCCGCTCGACGCGGCCAAGTTCACGAAAGGCCTGGCAAAGTCGGCTTTTCCGGTTGAACGAGCCGAGCTTGCGCAGCAGCATCGAGGGCAGGACCAGCCCGGCCTGGATCGATAGGACCACCTGCATCATGTCCTGCCAGTGGGTCTCGATCAGCCGCCAGTCGATCTCCTTGCTGAAGAGCGCGTCGATATGCTGGTAGCGAACCGAGTTGCTAGGGCGGTAAAAGATGACGTCGTCCCAGTTGCGCATGCGCGGCATCAGTTTGATGCCCAGCAGCCGGCACAGGCCGAAAACCGGTTCGCTCTGGCCCTGGGTGTCGGCGTGGAGCGTATCCGGCTGGATCGTGGAACGGTTCTTTATCAGCCCGTCCAGAATGTGGATTGCCTCCCAGACACCGCACGGGATGAAGCTGGTGAAAAGCGCAATGTAGCTGTCGGAGATATGGTGGTAAGCGATACCGCCATATCCACCATAACGAATGTGGTGGGCGCCGATGAGATTGTTCTCCCGCAGCGGAACATGTGTGCCGTCGGCGATTGCCGCCCGGCCGGTGCCCCAGAGCTTCGGCAAGGCGAAGCGGGCATAGGCATTGATCAGGTCGGTTGTTGCGGCTTCGAGCTTTGCCGTGTCGATGTGCTGAGCATTGATCCGGCGCAGCGTCTCGGCGGCGGCGATGCCGGGCGCGTGTCGGGCCGTCTGGCTGGGGCCGAGATTGGAGCCGTAGCCAAACACCGTCAGAACATAGCGCTGTTCTGCCCTGGCAAGTTTCGTGTCTGTGGCGGAGGGCGGCCCGAAATGGCACGTGTAGCGGGTCCAGAACGTGCCGTATTTGAGAATGTCGAGCAGGTGCCGCTCCGGCATGCGTGCGTGGACTTCCGCTTCGAAGGCGGCCAGGCCCGCGGGGTGGCTACCAGCCGGTTGCTTCTTCAGGTGGGGAACGCCGTCGGCGTCGATGGTCAGTCCGGAGTTCGCCGGGAATCCGGCATCGACCTCGGCGGCCAGTGCCGTCAGTTGCGACTTCAATTGGGCGACGAACTCCTTCCCTGTCCCCGGCATGCCAAGAGCATCGCAATAAGCCGCGAGGCGCGGCTTGCATGTTGCCAAGGGCAGGAGTTGGGTCCGGTAGTCACCGAAATTCTCTGCACCGGCAACGTAGACGTCTCCGACCTGGAGAGCCTCCGCCAAGTGGATAAAGACGCAAACCTCGAGGGCGCGTCGGCTGAGAACGATGGGATCCGCCCGCTTCTTGACGACGAAGCCCCGCCACCGCTGGGAGGCAAAACCAAGATCGACTTTGTCTTTCATGTCGTCGCCGCGAGAATGACGGTGCCGAACCACAACGGCCAGGGCGTCCAGCAGGCTGCGATCTTGCGTTGCGGAATCGATATCCATCAGATCAAGCAAGTGGAACAACAGGGTTCGCGTGTTTGCGTGAATCGGCCAAAGCAGCGGCAACTCGTTGTTGCCGTGCCAGGCGGCCACTGTTTGGCATCGCTCCGCCAGCTTGTCGATTCCGCCCTGCTCGGCCAACAGGGTCCGTATTTCATGCCCGGCCTTGGCATCGGTTTCGCCGTCCTTGGCCGTTTCCAAGACCTTGCCGAAAATGGCGATCAGGTCTTCTTCCATGTCACGGTTCTGATCCTGGAGTGTCTTGAGCTTTTCTTTAGCGGCCGCCCGGGTTTTTCTGATCCGTCGAAGAAGCATCTCAATCAGCTCGTCGCGGCAGCTCGATCGGGTGTGCTGGAGGAGACTGAGAAGCAATGTGTGCCGCTTGCCCGAGCGACTCATGCCCAAGAGCTCGCTGACCTCCATGGCGGCGGCTTCGGCGGCGAATTGCCGCAGCTTGGTGTGGGCAATGCCCTTCAGCACCGGGTCGGGGTCAACAAGGCCGGTCAACCAACCGAGCCGATCCGTCCACTGTCTGATCGTCTCCGGGCGCGCCGGACCAGGTGTCTGTTTGAGGCGATTGAAGGCCGTGGTCACAGCGCCAGTCTGGACGATCAGCAAAGCATCCAGGGCCG
>CAJCJI010000071.1 GCA_903970595.1 Verrucomicrobiota bacterium | reverse complement strand
GCCGCACTACATAGGCAAAACTGCCGGCGGCCACGGGCCGCCCTACAAAAGCGGGTAGCCAAGGATCTCATCCGTTTGCCGGCGTCCACCGTATTTGCGGCATGAACTTTCGATCCCTGCTGTCCTTGTTCGTCGGCTCGCTCCTGCTATGCGGCAGCGGCGGCGCATCCGCCAGCGACATCCACTGGAACACGAGCTTGAGCCAGGCACTGTTCGCCCAGGCCCAGCGCGAACACCGCTACGTGCTGCTCGACCTGCAGGCGGTGTGGTGCCACTGGTGCCATGTGATGGACCAGCAGACTTATGCCGATGCGCAGGTGGCCAGGCTGATCGGCGCGCATTACATCGCGGTGAAGGTGGACCAGGATTCCGACCCTGAGCTGGCCAACCGTTACGGCGACTGGGGCTGGCCGGCGACCATCGTGCTGGCGCCGGACGGCAGCGAGATCGTCAAACGGCGCGGCTATATTCCGCCGCAAAACATGGCCTCGCTGCTGCAGGCCATCGTCGACGACCCCTCGCCCGGCCCTTCCGTGCGGCAGGAGCCGGTGGTCGAGGCGGCATCCGCGGGCGCGCTGACGGCGGCACAGCGGGACAGCCTGTCGAAACAGTTTGCCGAGGCCTACGACAAGGCCAACGGCGGCTGGGGCGAGGGCTTGAAATTCGTCGATGCGCCGGCGATGGAGCTTGCGCTGGAGCGCGCCCAGTACGGCGACGCGGCGGCCGAACAGATGGCGCGGCAGACGCTGGACGCCAACCTCGGGCTGATCGATCCGGTGTGGGGCGGCGTATACCAGTATTCGGAGAAGCCGGGCTGGAGCGCGCCGCACTTCGAGAAAATCATGTCGTTCCAGGCCGACAACCTGCAGCTCTACGCCATGGCCTTTGCGCGCTGGAACGATCCGCGCTACCTGCGGGCGGCACAGTCGATCAGCGGCTACCTGGGCGCCTTCCTGGCCAGCGCGGACGGAGCCTACTACGTCAGCCAGGACGCCGACTTGAACGCCGCCACCTCCGGCCACCAGTATTACGCGCTGGCGGACGCGCAGCGTCGGGCGCTGGGCCAGCCGCGCATCGACCGGCACCTCTACGCCCGCGAAAACGGCTGGGCCATCGCGGCGCTGAGCCGCTACAGCGACGTCAGCGGCGATGCCGCGGCCTTGCAGGCGGCAACGCGGGCCGCCCGCTGGATTGCCGCGAACCGCGGCCTGCCAGGCGGCGGTTTCCGCCACGACGCGCAGGACCGCGGCGGCCCTTACCTGGGCGATACCGCCGCGATGGGCGCCGCTTTTCTGGGGCTGTACCGCTCGACCGGCGACCGCGCCTGGCTCAGCCAGGCGCTGGCGGCGCTGGACTTCATCGATCGGCACTTCCGCGACCCGCTCGGGGGCTTTGACACCTCGGCGCCGCCTAAAGGCGCGCAGGGCGTGTTCGCCAGGCCGGTCCGGCTGTACGAGGAAAATGTAGCGGTGACGCGCTTCGCCACGCTGGCCTACCGCTACACCGCCGACGCGCGCTGGAAGGCGCTGGCCGAGCGGGGCCTGCGCTACCTGGCGGCGCCGGCGCTGACGGACTCCGGCCGCTTCCTGCCTGGCGTGCTGCTGGCCGACATGGAGTTCGCGCGGGAGCCGGTGCACATCACCGTGGTGGGCGCCAAGGACGATGCCGCGGCGCAAGCCCTGCATATCGCCGCCCTGCGCTACCCGGCCGACGACCTGCGGGTGGACTGGTGGGACCGCGGCGAGGGCCCGCTGCCGAACCCCGACGTGAAATACCCGGCCTTCGCCAAGCCCGCCGCCTACGCCTGCAGCGCCCAGGCCTGCTCCAGCCCGGTGTTCGATCCGGAGAAGCTGGGGGCGACGGTGGAGCGCTTGCAGCGGGCGGCGGGGGCGAAGGCGGTGGCCGGTTGAGGCGGATGCGGACCACTACGGCTGCCCGTTTCGGATGACGATCCAGGGCTTTTCGTCACATGTGTGACCATGCGTTACATGCGTAACAGCTTTTTGGTGCTGTTACGCATGGATGAAAATGAAAATCGAAGGTGCGGGGAGATACCGCGAGGTTTCGTAATGGACCGGAACGTCCCGCTACATGTATTCCGGCACAGCCGCATGCGCGATGCGCACCCGGCTTCCGTTGCCTCAGGTACCGCGAATCTTCGAGGCCTGCGGTCCCTTATTGCCCTGGGTGACTTCGTATTCGACCTTTTGGCCCTCCTTCAGGGGGCCTCCGCTTTGCACCTCATTGATGTGCGCAAACAGATCCTTGCCCCCGTCAGCGGGCGTGATGAATCCATAGCCTTTGGATTCGTTGAACCACTTCACCGTACCGGTGCCGTTGTTAGCCATATCGTCACATCCTTGGTGGGTGCAGCATCACATGCATTGCGGGATTGATGCGGCGCAGCAGCCCGCACACTACTTTTCAAGCTACGCCAAATTCGTCGGTGAAAAGTCGGTCGGCATAGCCCTGGGCCCCGTTCAAATAGCCACGGCTCGGACCGCAATCAGGAACGACCGCTCTATCGCCGACCGCCGCCGGAACGGCCTCCCGACGGAATGGACGGCGCGGAGCGGGATGCAGGCGCCGAGCGGTAAGCGTGCCCGGGTCGGCCACCGCCGCCGCGGTCCGGGCCATGGCCGCCGCGATAGGGCCCCACAGCGTAGCCAGGGCCCCAGCCGCCGTAGTCGTAGCCGTAGGGTTCATAGTAGCCGGCCCCGATACCCACGCCTTCGTCGTAGCCATAGCCGGGACCGGCGCAAGCCGACGCTAGAAGCGCAAGCAGCGCGATCATGCAGACGATCGCCGGCCGAGGCCCTGATAGGGTATTCATTGGGACACCTCTTTGCTCTCGGTGTCCGGCCACTCGATCAGTCCGAAGGGCGCCCCTTGTGGATCGGCGACGACGGCGAGCTTGCCGCCGTGGCGATCGATCCGTGGTTCGACCACCACGCGGCCGCCAAGCGCCACGGCCTTTGCGGCCATCTTGTCGGTATCGTCGACGCGCACGTAATTGAGCCAATGGGAATGGCTATTGGGTCGATTGGCGGGCAGCGAATTCGCGCTGGCGCGGGCATAGTCGCCGGATGCCAGCAGCAGGTGCTGGGCGCCCGCATCGGAAGACAAATCGAAGACCTCATAGTCGAAGAGCGCCTGGTAAAAAGCCGCATCGGTGTCCGGGTCGCCGGCGATCAGCGAGCTCCAGATCCATTCCCCCGGCGCAGCCAGTACGTCCGGCGGATCGCCGCTGCTGGAAGCCAGGACCGCAAAAACCGCACCCTGCGGGTCCGCAAGGATCGCTTCGCGGCCACGGTCGGGAACGCTATGCGGCTCGCGCAATACTTTCGCGCCTTTCTCCACTGCACTTTTCGTTGTGGCATCGACGTCGCGTACGGCGATGAAGCTCAACCATGCCGGCTGCCGGTGCTCGCCAGCCGGGATTTCCTTGTGAACCAGTCCGGCGACGGGCCGGCCGTCGAGCGAGGCCTCGGCATACTCGGCACTGCCGGCCTGGATATCGCGGAATGTCCAACCGAACATCCCGGCATAGAACTGCTTGGCGGCGGCGAGGTCGGGCGTGACCAATTCCACAAAGATCACTTTGCCGACGTGGTGCTCCTGGCTGGCGGGCTCAAGCAGCGCCGGTACCTGCAGCGGCGCGGCCAGGACCGGCAATGCCAGGGACATGCTCAGGAGCACGGCAAACAAGCCTGGACCTGGAAAACTCCGGGCTGGACCGGGGCGCTTCCAGCGACGCATGAACCCATCGGTTGCGGCTGAGTCCGTTTGTCTTGAGCGGCATTGCGGATGCATGGTCATTTCCACGTAATTGCCTGTACCAAAGGCGACGATAGGATCCCTCCGCTCAGGCGTCTGTGCGATATCGTACCCACCGATCCCTGGAATCCCGCGGCGCAATGGCCCTTACACATTCCCACGACTTCGCGCGCCCTCTGCTGATGTAAGCGCGATTGCGCACGGACTCTCCATGCAATGGCATGTACTTTGGCGGCTGCGCGGTTAAGTGTATGGAGCGACGGCTTATGAATCCCATTACCTCATTTCTGGTCTTTGCCTGCCTTGCGGTGGGTCTCGCCAGCGGGTATCTGGTCAGTCCTATTCTCGGGTCCGTGTTTTTCGTGGCCGCGGCCATCATCGCCACTTCGCTGAAGATGGCGAACGTCTGGCAGAAGTTCGTGATCCTGAGAATGGGGAAGCTGCAAAGCGTCAAGGGCGCGGGCCTGTTCGCAATCATTCCCATCCTGGACTCGGTGGTCGCCGTGATCGACGAACGAATTCAGACGACAGCGTTCAATGCCGAACAGGCGCTGACCAAGGACACGGTCCCGGTCAACGTCGATGCGATTATTTTCTGGCATGTGCAGGACGCCGAAAAGGCCGCCCTGGCCATCACCGACTACCGCGAGGCCATCGACCGGGTGGCGCAGACCTCGCTGCGCGAAATGATCGGAGCTTCGATGCTGGCCGCGCTATTATCGGACCGCAAGGAGGCCGACGTGCAGCTAAAGAACGAAATCGGCCAGAAAACCGCGCCGTGGGGCATCTCGGTGACGTCGGTGGAAATCCGCGATGTCGCCATACCAGAGGCCTTGCAGGATGCCATGTCCCGCCAGGCCCAGGCCGAGCGCGAAAAGCAGGCCCGCGTGATTCTCGGCTCGGCCGAGGCCGCCATTGCCGGGAAGTTCGTCGAGGCCGCCGACATTTATGCCGGCCATCCCGTGGCGCTGCAACTGCGGGCGATGAACATCATTTATGAGACCACCAAGGAAAGAGGGGCCACGATCCTGATGCCGACGTCGATGGTCGACAGCCTCAACCCCTCCGCGACGACCCTGGCACTTGCGCTCGCCGGCAAAGGAATGCCGGACCCGGATGTTGCCCGGCGGCCGGTCGTTGCTTGAGGGGTTTGCATGCCCGGCGGGCTGGCGATGGTACATGCAGCCGGCCGCTGCCGTGAAGTCGGATTGTTACTTATGACGGGCGGAAGAATGACCGGCCTGCAGCTGGCCGACCCTGCCACGCAAGCCCTGCACAGCGCCGTCCTGCGCTACCCGGCCGAGAACATCCGGGTGGATTGGCGGGATCGCGGCGAGCATCCGCTGCCCAATCACGGCGTGAGGAATCCGGCCTTCGCCAAGCCCGCCGCCTACGCCTACAGCGCCCAGGCGTTCTCCAGCTCGGTGTTCGATCCGCAATAGCTGGGGGCGACGGTGAAGTGCTTGCAGCAGGCTGCGGGGGCGACGGCGGGGGCCGGTTGATCCGGAAGCAGCTTGCTCTTGAATCACCAGCTGCCCGTATCGTCGAAACCCAAATCCAACGGATCGCTGGTCTGGCCCAGGTCGGGCACAATCGAGTCAATCGATGAATAATCTGTACCGGAGTCTGCGGCCGTGCCAGGTTTTGCCCTGATCTTCTTGCCCTTGATCGTGTCCTGGCGAAACTTCTCCAACAGCGGATCAGGCTCCGGCGCAACCGATGGAGACTCAGGTACAGGCGGAACGTGAAAGCGGCTCATGGTGCCGATGGTACCTCATAGCCGCTTGTGCGACGCACCCGACTTATCATGACCGTGTAAACCTTGCGGTACATGGCCGAAGCTCCCGCCGCGTAGCCTACCCGCCCGAACCGGCAAGCTTGCCCTGCATGGTATAGCCATAGCGGGTACCTCGGGCGACCTGGCCGACCGAATACTCCGACCGCCCGGTATTGCCGGACGCAGCGATCTCCAAGGTGCCGTCTTCGCTCACCCGACCGGTGTAGACGACGGAAGCCGGCTGTCCGGGTGTGCCGTACTCGCCTTGAATCTCACCAGCGG
Organism: Verrucomicrobiota bacterium; assembly: GCA_903970595.1. Lineage (GTDB taxonomy): Bacteria > Pseudomonadota > Gammaproteobacteria > Nevskiales > Nevskiaceae > Nevskia. Next base: position 1,801 of record CAJCJI010000071.1, on the reverse strand, counting down.
TGATCGAAACCGTGAACTGGTACTGGTAACCTTTGACGGGTCCGTTATGGTCAGTGGTTTCGGGGCACACCAGCACCACCGACCATTGCCCATCGAAGGGGCCGTCGGCGGCGATGGCATGCTGCGCGAAGAGAGCAGAGGCATAGAGAATCGGGATGAGCGCTGGTTTCGGGAGTGACATTGAGACGCTCCATCGAATGCTGGCAGTTCATGGGAACCATATCGCGCGGTGAACGGCGGGTCACGGACCCGCCCTACCACTTGATTGAATTGTCAGGCCGCTTAGGCAAGAGCAGCGCTTTGGCCTCTGGGGGTGAGTACAGCCAATACGGCCGCCACGATGAAGAGTGCAGGGACGTCTCCCATGAGATGACCATGATTCATGGGGCCAACCAACGCTTGGAAAGCCATGATTGCACCGTGCACGACGCTGGACCAGACGGTGAACCAGATAAGGCTGAGATGAGCAAGAGGATTGCGGGAAGCCAGAAGCAAAAATACACCAAGCGTCGCGTAAATACCCACGATCATCAAAGGGTAATCGGAATGTCCGGTGTGCCATGTCCAGCCGGATGGCCAGACCATCATCAGCAGATAGATGCCGGCGATAAATGTAACTCCGACTAGCACCAGCGCAATTCGAAGGTACTTAAGGCGAAGGGACTCGTTCACAGTGATCTCCTTTTGTGATGGCCTGGTGGTTAATGATTCAGCGGTTGGCACATAGTGGATATGAATCTCACGAAGTGGCCTAACGCCCGCGCTCACCGGCGCCGAGTAAAACGATGGTACATTTATCGCAGGTGAGGCAAGTCCGGTGGAGCACGTTGTTGGGCATCACGTTACACGACCATTTTCTAACTCAATGATTGTACCGACTGGCATCAACCACCAGGGTGCCATTCGCTTATCTCCGATCGAGAGTTCGTACAGTGATCGCAGTTCAAATGTGCTGCTGTCTTCCAGGCTCAACGGTTCCTTCAAGATACCGACGTACCAACCTGAATCATGGCCTTTGCGGGTGTAGTCACGCTTGATGAAGGCTTCCGGGTGCCCAGGCTTATAGCTTTTTGACACAAGTGCCGAATGTTGCAGGTTGCAGGGTTCCTCAATAGCAGAGTGCTCTTTAAGCGTCTCTTGCTGTTTCTGCCACACCCTTTCAGCCTCTTTGAGGTCCCGTGTAAATGAAGCCATGTTCTTGAAGTCAAGGCTCTCCAACACCGCTGGTGGTCCCGGTTCTGCAACACGGAATATCAACCAGCCGAACTGAACTGTCTCTCCAGCCTTGACTCTGCGAGGCGCGAGATAAGCCTGCACGGCTTGACCGATCATCGAAACGTCCAACGCTGATTAATCCGCAGAAGGTTAGGAGGCATTTGCGGCCTAACACGACAATCCATAACGTAACTCCCTGATATTGCTTAATGCCCGGATATTGAGGCCGATCAATTTTCCGCGACATGATTTGACAAGAAAACTGTACGCCATGTCGGAGTAGTGCGCCATGCCTGGCATACGGGGTTTTTGATTTTGCTTTGCGCTGTTGACGTTCCTCCCCCGTCTGGCTGCGCCGAGCATCGGAGTCCGCGGCGACATGGGCCCGCGCCTGTTTGGCGCGGGTCGAGGCAGGGATGCCGACGATTCCATCCACACGCCAGGGATGGCGTGTGGATGGAACCCGCCGCGGGCGAGAAGCGCAGGGGACCGAATCATCGCTTGCGATGATTCGGCGCAGACATCGGGTCGCATTTCTTTTGGTGACTTTTCTTTGGGCGAAACCCAAAGAAAAGTTACCCGCCAT
>CAJCJI010000070.1 GCA_903970595.1 Verrucomicrobiota bacterium | reverse complement strand
GGTTTTTTGCGATGCCCACCCGCCAGCAGGCCAATTCCCGGGTTTGTATTCATATCGATGACAATACGCCGCGGCCAGCATTTACAGCAGGCGCACGCGTTCGCACTTTATGCCCGTTCATCCACATCGATGGGTCATACCTGCTCAATGCTTGTGTTTGATCTGATTCATCGACGATTCCATGCGCTCGGGGGCATCCCAGGCGCGCTCGCGGGTCAGCAGTATATTCAGCAGGTTGTCCTGAAAATTGATGTTGCCGGTGAGCCGTTCGTGGTTCTCACACAGGAAGAAAGCGTAAGCCAGCGGAAAGAAAAGAGCGTCATGGCGCGGCGCCAGCGGATTGAGGGCCTGGCGGGCCAGCAACGAAGGCTTGGTCACTTCGCCGTCGCCTGGCTCCAGCATGAGCCTTGAGTAGTCGATTCCGGCTGTCGGCCGCAGCACATCCTGCGGAAACAGGCGGGCCATCGAATGGGTCCCCTCTTGCTCAACCACGATACGGGCCGGCGTGAGCACGCAATCGCCGCCGAACACCACGAGTCTCACCGGCGACACCGGTTCTTCAAAGGTCAGCGACCAGATGAAGCGGCGCGCCCGTTCCAGATTCCGGGCAAAGTACGCTTGCAAGGTCGTTACGTAGGCGTCCGCTTCCTCAGGCTTCTTGAAGCGCGCCCGCACCCGTCGCAGCACCTCCGGGCTAAACACTGACCATTGAAAACGTTTCCACGTCTGCACATCATAAAGATCCAAATCGAGATCCTTGCCGTTCGCGTCCACCGACCAGTCGTTGAGCGGATGCGGTAATAGCTGATAGACGCTGGGCATGGTCGCCAAGACCTCCGGAGATACCCGGCTCAATCCCAGCTTGTGTCCGAGGATCATGCTCTGCAAGGAGCGCACCGAGCCAAGATTGGGCGTGCCCAGCAGCACCGCCGTGCCAATCTTGTTGGCTCCATCCATATTGATGGGAAAATCCCCATCGCCCTCCAGAGCGTCCACCGTTCCATAGCGCAAGTAGTAGCGCGCAATCAGCCCGCCCATGCTGTGGGCGATCACATTGACTTTCAGTTGCGGATTGCCGTAGTCGCGGCGAATCTGCTCGATCATGGCGTCGAGACGGCGCGCGGTTTCGACGTTATCCTGCCGCCAGTCATAGGCGAAGACATAGAACCGCCGCAGACGTGGATCGGCATGCTCGCCCAGTTGTCCTGGGACAAAGCCTCCAGCCTGTTGCAGGGTGCGCAAGATCGCCCCATAGAAATCGGTATCGAACGCCTCTTCGAACAGCCCATCGGGCCGCACGCCATCGTCTACGGGCCGCAGTGTTTGCGGATCGATTCCCAGCGCCAGATTCTGCTTGGCTTTGAGTAGCAGATTGAACGACGAACCCGGCCAGAGCTCGGTCCCGCTGGCCTGGTCAAACAGGCGAGAACCGAGAATGCCGGGTATCAGGATCACCGGCGGCGTCAGTGTCTGCTCCGTTCCGGTGGCGTAGAGCCGGGCCAGATCGGGGGCCACTTTTTCATGACAGGCGGCCAGCCACACTGCGAGGAGCAATGCCACGCCACGCCTGATCTCGATTCGCATAGCGCCCTCCACCAGTCAGCACTTGTGCAGCCAACGCAAGATCGGCAAGGTCCGTTCGATCGCTTTCCCTCGGTGGTCGGAGCGGGCCTGATGAGCGCTCTGTCGGCCTGGGGTCATCCGCTGATTTCTATGGCAATGACTCTGATCGCCTTCAATAACACGGATTGTATACGGCCGTACAATCGTTATCCGATGCGCTCGGGACGCCTGGATATGAATTTCGGGTGCAAGGAGATATCCCGCCGGGACCACAATGAAGACTATACGTTTCGACCGGAGTCGGTTCACGCCGAATCCGGCCCGGTCGGCTTTTCAACCGAAATCAAATCAGGCTATCAATGCCTCTAGGAGTTTGTAATGCAACTGACGACAAAAGTGAATGGCCTTGCCCTGGCTGCTGCCGCTGCCGCGATGTTTCTCGGAGCGCCCATGGCCAACGCCGACGACAGCTCCGCCGCCTCGGTCGGGCACTGCGTAGGCGCCAATTCCTGCAAGGGCCAAAGCGCGTGCAAGAGCGCCAGCAACTCATGCAAGGGCCAGAATTCTTGCAAGGGTAAGGGCTTCACCGCCACGACCAAGGACGACTGCGCCAAGTCCGGCGGCAAGTTCGAAGCCCCCAAGTAATCCTCCGAAGTGGCAACATTGCCGGCCTTCCGCGGAAGGCCGGCTATCTTTACCTTGTCCGCAAGGCCAGGTTTGCGACAACAGGTGTCCCTATGAATGCAATGATCGGCAGTGGCAAGCCGCGGCCGCGAGTGGTCATTGTCGGTGCGGGCTTCGGTGGCCTGTCGGCCGCCATGGCGCTGGCGCGCGTGCCGGTCGATGTAACGGTCATCGACCGCCGCAATTTCCACCTGTTTCAACCGCTGCTCTATCAGGTCGCTACCGCCGGCCTGAATCCTTCCGATGTGGCCTGGCCCATTCGCAGCGTGCTGCGCGATCAGGCCAATACACGCGTGCTACTGGGTGAAGTGTGCGGGGTTGATCTGCCTGCTCGCAGAGTCAGGCTCTCCGATGGCCGGGAGGAGCCCTACGACTGGCTTATCCTCGCAACCGGGGCGACGCATACCTACTTCGGGCACGACGAGTGGAGCGGCGTTGCACCGGGCCTGAAGCGCATCGACGACGCGACCCTGATCCGCCGGCGGATCCTGCTGGCATTCGAGCACGCCGAAAATGCAATGAGTGAAGAGGATCGCGGTCGTTTGATGACTTTCGTCATCGTCGGCGGCGGCCCTACCGGCGTGGAGCTGGCCGGGGCGATCTCTGAGCTGGCGCAAAAGGCCCTGGCCGCGGATTTCCGCATGATCGATCCCCGGCGCGCCAGAATCGTCCTGGTAGAGGGAGGCCCACGTCTGCTCGCCGCTTTCCCACCATCCTTGTCTCAGTTCGCGCATGATGCCTTGCAGGGCATGGGCGTCGAGATCCAGTTGAACCGCGCGGTGAGCGGCTGCGACTCGTCCGGCATCACCGTATCCGGCGAAAAGCTCCCGGCCAGGACCGTACTGTGGGCCGCCGGCGTCGTGGCCTCGCCGGCAGCGCTCTGGCTCGGTGTCGCGGCTGACCGGGCCGGGCGCGTCCAAGTGCAATACAACCTTAGTATCCCGGACCATCCGCAGGTATTCGTAATCGGCGACACCGCTGCCTTCGTCCAGGATGGCAAACCGATCCCCGGCATTGCGCCTGCCGCAAAGCAACAAGGCATCTACGTCGCATCCACTATTCGCAACGCCATCTCGCGCAAACGCCAGTTGCCGGGCTTCCGCTACAGGCACTACGGCAGCCTCGCCACCATCGGCCGCCACAGCGCCGTGATCGATTTCGGTAAGGTCCAGCTACGGGGTTGGTTCGCCTGGTGGATCTGGGGTTTCGCGCACATCTATTTTCTGATCGGCGCGCGCAACCGTCTGCTGGTGGCCTCGCAGTGGTTGTTTAGCTATCTGACCTATGGGCGTGGCGCGCGCCTGATCGTAGGGTCCGATGGAGCCAGCAAAGCTCCGCCAGGCGCGCCGTGACGGATTGAGGTAGAGCGAAATTCTCCGCCTGATCTGGGGCCGCGCACTTGCTGAAAGCGCCAAAGCTGGTTTACTCCACGGTCACCGACTTCGCCAGATTCCGCGGCTGATCGACGTCGGTCCCCTTGAGCACGGCGACGTGATACGCCAATAGCTGCAGCGGCACGGTATACACGATCGGCTCGATATACCGGTCCGCATGCGGCATGCGGATCACGGTGGTGCCGGGCTCGTCGGCGAGGCCGGTGGCGGTATCGGCGATGACGAAGAGCTGGCCGCCGCGGGCGCGGACCACCTGAATGTTGGACTTGAGCTTGTCCAGCAGCTCGTTGTTGGGGGCGACCACCACCACCGGCATGGCTTCGTCGATCAGGGCCAGGGGGCCGTGCTTGAGTTCGCCGGCGGCGTAGCCTTCGGCGTGGATGTAGGAGATTTCCTTGAGCTTGAGGGCGCCTTCCAGGGCCACCGGGAACATGGGGCCGCGGCCGAGGAACAGGGCGTGGTGCTTCTCGGCGAACAGCTCGGCCAGCTTCTGGATGGCGGGGTCCATCGCCAGGGCTTGCTCCACAGTGCCGGCGACGCGGTAGAGCTGGCGCACCACCTCTTCTTCCTGCTCCCGCGCCAGGCCGTTGTAGCGGCCCAGCATGGCCGCGAGCATCAGCACGGCCAACAGCTGCGTGGTGAAGGCCTTGGTGCTGGCCACGCCGATCTCGGGGCCGGCGTGGGTGAGCAGGGCCAGGTCCGACTCGCGCACCATTGAGCTTTGGGCGGAGTTGCAGATGGTGAGCAGAGCCAGGTAACTGGCGGTACGGGCATAGCGTAGCGCGGCCAGGGTGTCCGCCGTTTCGCCGGACTGGGACAGGGTGACGAACAGGGTGTCCGCCGGCACGTTGACGGTGCGGTAGCGGTATTCGCTGGCCAGCTCGACACTACAAGGCAGCTTCGCCAGTTCCTCGATCCAGTACTTGGCGACCAGGCCGGCGTGGTAACTGGTGCCGCAGGCGACGAGGTGGACGTTGCGGACCTTGCCCAGCAGTTCGCCGGCGCGCGGGCCGAGCGATTCGGGCAGCACGTGGTGGCCGGAGACGCGGCCGCCCAGGGTGGCGGCCAGGGCCTCGGGCTGCTCGTAGATTTCCTTGAGCATGAAGTGGCGGTACTGGCCCTTCTCCGCGGCTTCCGGGCGCAGGGCGATGTCGTGGATCTTGCGCTCGCGCTTGTGTCCGTCGGCGCCGAACAGGTGCACGGCTTCGCCGGTGATCTCGGCGATGTCGCCTTCTTCCATGTAGATGAAGCGCTGCGTCACCGGCAGCAGGGCGGAGACGTCGCTGGCGACGAAGTTCTCGCCAAAGCCCAGGCCGATCACCAGGGGGCTGGCGATGCGGGCGACGACGAAGCGGTCCGGCGCCTGTGCGTCGAACACCACGATGGCGTAGGCGCCGGTGCAGCGGCGCACCGCTTCGCGCACGGCTTCGGCCAGGCCCACGCCGTGTTTCAGGTTGTCGTGCACCAGGTGGGCGATAACCTCGGTATCCGTTTCCGAGGCGAAGATGTAGCCCTTGGCCTGCAGCTCGGCCTTGAGCGGCTCGAAGTTTTCGATGATGCCGTTGTGGATCACGGCGACGCGGCCGCCGGAGATGTGGGGATGGGCGTTGGCTTCCGTGACGCCGCCGTGGGTGGCCCAGCGGGTGTGGGCGATGCCGAGCTGGCCGCTCAGCGGATGCTGGGCCAGCTTGGCCTCAAGCTGGGCCACCTTGCCCACGGCGCGGCACAAGCCGATGCGCTCGCGGTCCAGCACGGCGATGCCGGCGGAGTCGTAGCCGCGGTATTCGAGGCGGCGCAGACCCTCCAGCAGGATGGGGGTGATGTTGCGTTGGGCGACGGCGCCGACGATTCCGCACATGGGGTGGGTGTCCGGTGAGGCCTGGTGGCTGAAACATAGCGCATAAATCCCCTCTCCCTCACGTACGTGGGGGAGAGGGTTAGGGTGAGGGGGCGCTTTCAAGCTCGGGGAAGCTTGAATTTTGTGGCGTTAGCCGGCTGCGCCGGCGCCCCTCACCCTAGCCCTCTCCCCGCTCCGCAGGGAGAGGGAACGGTTATGCGATGGCTTCCAGTATCCGCTTATTGTAGTTGCGAAATTCGGAGCTTGCCGGGGGGGGTGTTCCGCGGGCCTTGCTGCCTCTCAAGGCATTTGATCAACGGCATGCCCGCTGGCGCGGGCACTACCCCTCCCCTAGCCCCTCCCCCAAGGGGAGGGGGATTTGGGTGTATGGAAGAGGGGGATTACTTCTTCTTGGTCGGCTTCTTCCACCCCGCATAAGACTTCTGCTCGCGGGCGCGGCAGATGGTGAGGGCGTCTTCGGGGGCGTCCTTGGTGATGGTGCTGCCGGCGGCGATGTAGGCGCCGCGGCCGACGATGAGGGGTGCGACGAGCTGGCTGTCGGTGCCGATGAAGGCGTCGTCGCCGATGATGGTGGCGTGCTTGTTCACGCCGTCGTAGTTGCAGGTGATGACGCCGGCGCCGATGTTGACGCGCGCGCCCACGGCGGCGTCGCCCACATAGGCAAGGTGATTGGCCTTGCTGCCTTCGCCGATGGTGCTCTTCTTGATCTCGACGAAGTTGCCGATGTGCACCTGGTCGGCAAGCTGGGCGCCGGGGCGCAGGCGGGCGAAGGGGCCGATGCGGCAGTCGCGGCCGGCCTCGGCGGAGTCCAGCACGGAATGGGCGTCCACGCGAGTGCCGGCGCCGAGCTTGACCTCGCGCAGCACGCAGTAGGGGCCGATGTGCACGTTATCGCCCAGCTCCACCCGGCCTTCCAGCACGCAGCCCACGTCGATGAACACGTCGCGGCCGAAGCTTAAAGCGCCGCGCAGATCGAAGCGCGCCGGGTCGGCCAGGTGCAGCCCTTCGCGCATCAGGCGCTGCGTCTGAGCCTGCTGGAAACGGCGCTCTGCCTGGGCCAGCTGGGCGCGGTCGTTGATGCCCTCCGCTTCGTCGCTGGCGGCGGCCACGCCTTTGACGTCCACGCCGTCGCGCACCGCGAGGGCCACGGCGTCGGTGAGGTAGTACTCGCCCTTGGCATTGTTGTTTTTCACGTGCGACAGCCAGCGCTTGAGGCGCCGCGCCTGCGCCGCCATCAGGCCGGTGTTGATCTCCGTAATGGCGCGCTGCTCGGGCGTGGCGTCCTTGTCCTCGATGATGGCGCTGATGCGGCCCTTGGCGTCGCGCACGACGCGGCCGTAGCCGCCCGGGTCCGGCACCTGCGTGGTGAGCACGGCCATGCCGTCTTTGGCGGCGGCGGCGAGCTGGCGCAGGGTCTGCGCGGACACCAGCGGCACATCACCGTACAGCACAAGCACCAGGGCGTTGTCCGGCACCCGCGGCAGGGCCTGCTGCACGGCGTGGGCGGTGCCCAGCTGCAGTTCCTGCAGCACGGTGTCAGGCTTGGGACCGGCCAGGGTCTGCAGCCACTCTTCCACCTGCGCGGCGCCGTGCCCCAGCACCAGGTGGCAGGCGCCGGCCTCGGCCGCACGCGCGGCATCCAGCACGTGCTCCAGCATGGGCTTGCCGCCGATGTGGTGCAGCACCTTGGGCAGCGCCGATTTCATGCGCGTGCCCTGCCCGGCGGCGAGGATGATGGCGTGGGTTTTCATGGGCTTATTCTAGGACGAACGCCGGGCTGGGAGTTTTTGTGCGGCCCCGAAGCGGCCCGGCTTGCCGGAGCCGTGCGCGGCTGCAAGGATAAGGGCGACGCGGAAAACCTTGGGGAGCGGGCTTGGACGACTTCACTCAGCTGTTTTCGGCCTGGAGCGGATTCTTCAGCGCGCTGGCGCAGGTAAGCGGCGGCCTGGTGGGCCTGGTGTTCGTGGCGCTGACCTTCAACCACAAGGCGCTGGGAGTGGGCAGCAACCCGGTGCTGGCGGCCCTGGCCCAGCAGACTTTTGCGGATTTCCTGCTGCTGTTGCTGATTTCGCTGGTGATGCTGGTGCCCCAGATCAGTGTGCTGAACCTGGGCGGCCTGCTGGCGGGGTTCAGCATTGCCGACATCCTGCGCACGCTGCGCAAGCTGTTTGGCTTGCGTGCCCACTGGCGCACGCCTGTGGCGGGCTGGCAGATCATGCAGCGATTTCTGCTGTCCGTGGTGGCGCACGTGCTGATCGCTTGGGCGGGGGTCGCGCTGCTGCTCGGCGGCGCGACGCCTTCGCTGGAGGCCAGCCTGATGTTCAGCGGGATCATCATGCTGCTGCTTTCGGGATGCCGCAGCGCCTGGCTGCTGCTGGTGCATACGGGGGAATAGGGGCGGCTTAAGGAACCTCTGATCAATTCCATGCCCTGCCGTTGCCCCCCATTTTGCGCCAGGCTAGGCGCGAGCGACGCTGTGTACTGTAAGTACATGAGGAGCGAGCAACGACGCAT
>CAJCJI010000069.1 GCA_903970595.1 Verrucomicrobiota bacterium | reverse complement strand
TCAAACGCCTCAAGCCGAAACGTCTGACCACCGTCACCGAAACCGATAAGCGCAGCCTGGCGCAGGCGATTGCGGACGCGCGCGACGCAGGCATGGCACAAACCGTGGACCAGGCGGCCGACGGGGTCACTGGAACGGCATCGGCGATACGCGATGCCGGTGGTTCCGCAATCGGCGCGCTGATTGTTGCGGCACCCAGCCTGCGGCTGCAGCATCGGGGCGCGGAATTGGCGCGCCTCGTGATCCAGGAAGCCGCCGCGATCTCCCGCAGCCTGGGCTACCGGGTGCCGCGCCGTTCCTGATTGTGGCGACTGTCCGTTCTGGTAAGAACCATGGATTCCTAGACAGGATTTTCCATTCCTGTTCCGGCCGCGGGTTCTTTCGTATGGGCGGCGCCCAGCCCCAGCTCGTTCAGCACGCTTTGCGTATGTGCGCCCAACTCGGGTGCTCCGCCGGCCACGCGGCCCGGGGTGCGCGAGAACCAAGTCGGCACACCCGGAAAGCGCACCGGTCCATGCTGTGTATCCACCGTCTCGAACAGGCCAACCGCATTCAGGTGGGGATTGGTGAACAGTTCATCGGGCGTGCGCAGCGGCGCTGCCGGGATATCGAGGGCACGGAATAGTTCCAGCCATTCCTGCGTCGTTCGTTCGCGGAAGGTTTCCCCAAGCAGGGCATAGACGGTGTCGATCTGCTGCGCCCGCTGCTTGAGGGTGGCGAATTGCTCGCCGGCCCAGGCCGGACGCACGGCCTGGATAAACGTCGACCATTGCTTGTCGTTGTAAACCAGCGCGGCTATGTAGCCATCCTTGGTCTGATAGGGCCGGCGGTTGGGAGCCACCGCGCGGGGGTAGATGGCCGGGCCGAGCGGAGGATCGAACATCGCGCCGTTGGCGTGCTCGACCAGCATGAAGGAGGCCATGGTCTCGAACATGCTGACCTCCACCTCCTGGCCCTCTCCGGTCCTTTCGCGGTGATAGAGTGCCATCATGGTGGCGTAGAGCGCCGTCAGGCCGGCGACCTTGTCGGCCATGATGGTGCCGACAAAATTCGCCTTGCCTGTCAGCATCTGCTGGACGGCCGGCAATCCGCATTCGGCCTGGATGGTGTCGTCGTAGGCGGTCAGGTCCCGATCGGGTCCGCGGCGGCCGTATCCATAGCAGTTGGTGTAGATGATCGAGGGATTGATGGCGGCTACGTCCGCGTAAGCGAAGCCCAGCTTGGCGACAGCCTTGGCCCGCATCGAGTGGATGAAGACGTCGCCTTGCCTGACGAGCTCCCGCAAAACGCCCTTGTCCGCATCGGCGCGCAGGTCCAGGACGATGCTGCGCTTGCCGCGGTTGACGTTGACAAAAACGCCGCTCATGCCAGGCGCCGGACCGACCGAGATGTTCCGTGTATTGTCTCCCTCCGGCGGTTCGACCTTGATCACGTCCGCGCCCAGGTCGGCCATGATCTGGGTGGAATAGGGGCCCATCACCATGCTGGTGAGGTCGACCACGCGCAGGCCGGCCAGCGGGCCGCTACCCTTGACCGGGTCAGGCATGATTTGCTCCTTCGGAATTCCGGAAACGACCTGATTTTTTCATGGATGGGCGTACATATTCCAGTTCATTGAGCTAATATCAGCACATCGCCAAATTGCCATAATAGGTGATGCCGGTGATCTTGGCAGCAATAATCTTTCGCAATAAATCGGTTTGAACCAATGGATCTGTCGCTCACATCGGATCAGCAGAACATCAGGGAAGCCATCCTGAAGCTCTGCTCGCGCTTTCCGGACGAGTATTGGCTGGAACGCGACCGCGACGGCGTCTTTCCGCTCGAATTCCACAAGATGATGGCGGAGGCGGGCTGGCTCGGCATCGCCATGCCCGAGGATGTCGGCGGCTCCGGTCTCGGCATCACCGAGGCGGCGATCATGATGCAGGCCGTCGCCGAATCCGGCGGCTGTATGACCGCGGCCTCCAGTATCCATGGCCCGATTTTCAGCATGCAACCGGTCGCGCTGTTCGGGACTGAGGCACAGAAGCAGCGGATGATTCCGCCGGTGCTGCGCGGCGAGGACCGCATCTGTTTTGCGGTCACCGAACCCAATGTCGGCCTGGAAACCACCAAGCTCAAGACGCGTGCCGAAAGGCGTGACGGTGGCTATCTGGTCAACGGCGAGAAAATCTGGATCTCGGTGGCCCAGGTCGCAAACAAGATGATGCTGCTCGCGCGCACCACGCCGCTCGACGAAGTCAAGCGCAAAACCGACGGACTATCGCTATTTTTCACGGATCTGGACCGCTCCCGGATCGAGGTCCGCCTGATCCACAAGATGGGGCGGCATGCGGTCGATTCGAACATGCTGTTCATTTCCGATCTGTGGATTCCCGAGGAGGATCGGATCGGCGCCGAAGGGGATGGCTTCAAGATCATCCTCCATGGGCTCAATCCCGAGCGCATCCTGCTGGGTGCCGAGGCCATCGGCATTGGACGCGTGGCGATCCAGCGCGCGGCCCGCTATGCGCAGGAGCGGATCGTCTTTGATCGGCCGATCGGCATGAATCAGGGCATCCAGCATCCGCTGGCGAAGTGCTGGGCCCAGGTCGAAGCGGCCAATCTGATGGTGATGAAAGCCGCCACCTTGTTCGACAAGGGCTTGGACTGCGGCGTCGAGGCCAACGCTGGAAAGTATCTGGCCGCGGAGAGCGGCTTCGAAGCCTGCCATACCGCCATGCTGACCCTGGGCGGAATGGGCTATGCCCAGGAGTATCATGTCGAGCGTTATTTGCGGGAGATCCTGATTCCGCGAACCGCGCCGGTAAGCCCGCACATGATTCTGAACTTCCTGGCGGAAAAGGTGCTGGGGCTGCCGAAGTCCTATTGATGATCGAGAATGCGGCGAGTCGGAGAGTCGAGCGCGATGGCTAGTGCAGGCGGAATTTTTGATGCGCGGTCCTGGCTGTTCGCGCCCGGCGACAGCGAAAAGAAAATGCAGAAGGCCGCCGCCAGCGCGGCCGATATTGCCATTTTCGATGTTGAGGATGCGGTCACCGATGCGGAAAAACCCAAGGCCCGCGCCATGGTTTCCGCGTTCCTCGCGGCCCAGCCGCAGGACCGGACCAGGCTGTGGGTGCGGATCAACCCGCTGCAGGGGCCGTACGCGGTGGCCGATCTGGCGGCGGTTATCCCCGGCCGCCCCGGCGGCATCGTGCTGCCAAAGGCGTGCGGCCGGCAGGATGTGGAAGTGCTCGACCATTACCTGACCGCGCTGGAAGCCGCCGCGGGGATCGAGCAAGGTACAACCAAAGTGTGCGTCTTCGTCACCGAAACGGCCGAAGGCATGTTCACCACCGGAACCTACGCCGGCGCGCCCAGGCTGGTCGCGATGTCCTGGGGTGCCGAGGACCTCGCCGATGCCCTGGGCGCGAGCGAGAATCGCAATGCCGACGGCAGCTATGGATTCACCTATGAACTGGCGCGCAGCCTCTGCCTGCTGGGTGCCGCGGCGGCCGGGGTGGCGGCGGTCGAGACCATCCACGGCGATTTCCGCGACCTGGACGGCTTGCGCAAGCGGGCAGTACAGGTGCGCCGCGCAGGCTATCGCGGCATGCTGGCGATCCATCCGGCGCAGGTCGAAGTAATCAACCAGGCCTTCGCGCCCGCCGAGGAAGAGCTTGCGGCGGCACGGGAAATCGTCGAACTATTCGCCGCAAACCCTGGAGCCGGCACCATCGGCTACAAGGGTGCCATGCTCGATCGCCCCCATCTGGCCCGTGCCCAGGCATTGCTGGCGCGGGCGGTGCGCGGATGACGGTCTCGACCGACGCGCACCGGCTGGACCTGGCGCAGTTCCTTCGTCCAGGGGACCGCATCGTATGGGGCCAGGCCTGCGGCGAGCCCACCACGCTGGTAGAGGCTTTGCTGGCGCAGGCTGAAGGCATCGGCCGCCTGTCGGCGTTCACGGCCACCAGCTTTTCCGGGCTCCTGAATGCGGAAGCGGGGCGCAGGCTGAACCTTTCCAGTATGGGAACCATTGGCGCCTTGCGCGAAGTCGCGGCGGCCGGCCGGCTTGGCATCGTGCCCTGTCATGTCAGCCAGATCGGGCCGATGATCGAGCAGGGGCTGATCGGCTGCGATGTGGCCATGGTGCAGGTCAGCCCGGCCGATGCCGAGGGCAATCACAGTGTCGGCCTGATCAGCGACCATGTCCACGCGGCAGTGGCCAAGGCGAGGGTGCTCATCGCAGAAGTGAACGAGCGCGTGCCGTATACCCTGGGGGATACGGCGCTGCCGGCCGCGCGGATCGACTGCGCCGTGCACGTCGCGCGCACGCCGGTCGAGGTCCTGCCGGCGCAGATCACCGCCACCGATCTGGCAATCGCCAAGATCGCGGCCGCCTATATCGAGGACGGCGCCGTGCTGCAGATCGGCATCGGCGCGGTGCCCGACGCCATCCTGCGCCTGCTGCTGGACCGCCGCGACCTGGGGGTCCATTCGGGAATGATCGGAGACGGACTGGTGGACCTGGTCGAAGCCGGCGTACTGACCAATGCGGCCAAGCCGATCGATACCGGCATTTCCATCACCGGCGCGCTGATCGGGACCCGGCGCCTGTACGACTTCGCCCATCGCAATCCGCTGATCGGCATGCGCCGGTCCACCTATACCCACAGCGAGGCGACCCTGTCGCGCCTGAACCGGCTGGTGACCATCAACTCCGCGCTCGAAGTCGATCTGACGGGGCAGGTGAATGCGGAGCAGAGCGGCGCGCAGTACATGGGCGGCACCGGCGGCCAGGTCGACTACGTCCGGGCCGGCAGCCGTTCCCCCGGCGGGCATTCCATCATCGTGCTGCCGGCGACGGCGAAAGGCGGCAAGCTCAGCCGCATCGCGGCGGCCTTGTCCGGGCCGGTCACCACCGCGCGCAGCGAGGTGGACGTGGTCGTCACCGAGTTTGGCGCGGCCGAGCTCAAGGGCCAGACGCTGGGTGAACGCGCGCGCCGCCTGGTCGCCATTGCGCATCCGGATTTTCGTGAAGAGCTGGACCAGGCAGCCCATGCCATCCAGCGGAGGGGATTCTAAATGACGGATGCCGTGCTGTTCGATGCCCGCGAGGATGGTATCGCCATCATCACCCTGAATCGCCCCGAGGCGCGGAACGCGCTGGGCAAGGACATCCGGCAAGGCCTGTTTGCTGCCTGGGAGCGCTTCGAACGGGACCCGGCATTGCGTGTGGCCATCCTGACCGGCGCGGGCGAAAAGGCTTTCTGCGCCGGCGGCGATCTCAAGGAGATGACCGAGCTGCGCATGACTGTGCCGCCGCGCGACATGTTTCCGGTGCCGGGGGACAACATCGAGCTGAGCAAGCCGACCATTGCCGCCGTCAACGGCGCGGCGTTTGCCGGCGGCTGGATGATCGCCCAGGCCTGCGACCTGTGCGTGGCCAGCACCCATGCGAAATTCGCCATCACCGAAGTCAAGGTCGGCAGGAGCTCGCCCTGGGCGGCGCCGCTGATTCACATGATTCCGCAGCGGATCATGATGGAGATCGTGCTCACCGGGAAGCCGATCAGTGCGCAGCGCGCTTACGAAGTGGGCCTGGTCAATCGCCTGGCGGAGCCCGGACAATTGATGAGCGTGGCCCTGGAGCTCGCTGCCGAGATTTGCGATGGCGCGCCGCTCTCGGTGAAGGCGGCGCGCGACATGGTCATGCTGTCGACGGAGATGGGCCGCACAGCGGCCTTGCAGGCCGCGCGGCATGCCTCCGAAACGACCTACCGAAGCGGCGATGCGCAGGAAGGTCCGCAAGCCTTTGCCGAGAAGCGCCGTCCGCTCTGGCAGGGCCGCTGAACGCGTGCCGCGATATTCTCAGGCAGGATCTGCGGGAACCTGCGGTTGACGCTTGTTGATCAGGGGCCGCAGATAAGAAGGGTCATCCTTGCTGCGCGACGGCGCGCCATTGAGCAGGATGCCGGGTACCTCCGCAAAGGGAACGGGCAGGGTCGGTACCATGCCGGACCATTCGATGGCATTGGTGCGCAGGGCGACCTTCCAGACGCCGGTGCGCCGTTCCAGCCGGTCGATGTAGCGCCCGCCGGCGATCCAGTTGCTGTCGTCGCGGTTGCGTCCCACGAACAGGTAGTAGGTTTCGGCATGGGCGGCGTCGCCGTCGATGTCGCAGCTGTGATTCAGCAGGTTGTGGTGAGTCGAGGTTTGTCCCTGCTCATGCAGCCTGGACGCCCAATCGTAAAGATCGACGGGGCCGCCGACGAAAGGGCCGGCGGCAATGACGGCATCGGCATGGAAGGCTGAAAGAAACAGGTCGCGATCGAAGCGGTCCATGCCGCGGCTGAAGCGGGTAAGGCAATCGAGTATGGCCTGGCGGTCGAGCAGTTGTTCAAGCCGGGGCAGCATGTCAGCGGAGATGGTCTGGTTCATCGCTCATTCTCGAAAGTACTTCCAGGGGCTGCGCGACGATCTCACGTCAGGTCCGAGCCGCTGCAGCGGCCATTCCAAAGGAGCGGCGGATATGCTCGATGTGCCCGGAGGGAACCACCGGGAAGACCCACGGCGCCTCCGCGTTACGAATCGCATCGATCTGTTCGCCCACCTGTTCGATCGACCAGTCGGGACGGTATACGCCCGGCGACTCGGCGATGAAGGCCCGCGCCACCCGGCCGGCGATGGACACCAGCAGCTCGCCGGTGATGGAACAGGACTCGTGCGCGAGCCAGCCTACCACCGGCGCCACCAGCTCCGGGCCCATGGGCGGGTAGGCCGACACGTCGATCCCCTCGGCCATCCGGGTCACGGCGCCCGGCACGATGACGTTGCATTTGACGCCCTCCGCGGCGCCTTCGAGCGCGGCGACATTCGACAGGCCGATCATGCCGGCCTTGGATACGCCGTAGTTGGCGACGCGATGGTTGCCGTACAAACCGCCGATCGACGAGGTCAGTACGATGCGGCCGTAAGCCGCCTCGCACATTAGCGGAAACGCCGGCCGCACCACGTGGAAAGCGCCGCGCAGATGGACATCCACTACGGCATCGAAATCCTCGTAGCTCATTTCTTTCAAGGAGCCCGGGCGGACGTTGCCGGCATTGTGGATCAGGATGTCGATCCGGCCGAAGTGGTCGAGCGCCGTCTGGATAATGGATTCGCCGCCTTCCGCCGTCGCCACCGACGCGGTGCTGGGCACTGCCTGCCCGCCGGCAGCGCGGATTTCCTGGACTACCTCCGCCGCGGGCCCGGCGTCGAGGCCTTCGCCCTTGAGGCTGACGCCCGGATCGTTGACCACGACCTTTGCCCCCTTGGAAGCCAGCAGCAGGGCGTAGGCGCGGCCCAACCCCCGGCCGGCACCGGTGACGACGGCTACGCGGCCGTCGAATCTAAGTTCGGACATGAGCACTTTCTCTTGATTGTGATGAACAGAGCAGCAAAGCGGAGCCTGGGCGAGGGACCGTCAGACCGGCGACCAGATCGGCGAGCCGCGTAGCGCACGCAGGGACGGCGGAACCTTCCCGTCGACATCGGTGACCCCGTAGTCCTGCGCCAGTTCGGCGGCGATATAGGTGCCGCCCGAGCGTCGGATGATTTCGCGATCCGCGGCAAGGGCCGCAATCACCCGTCCCGGGAACTCGACCGAGGAGCCGACCAGGGGATTCGTCACCGTCTGCGCGGTCATCGCCGGATTCAGCTTCAGATTGCGGTTGGCCCGTTCGGTGAAAGTCAGGCCCAGCCACATGGAAAGAGAGGCCACGTTGTGCGGTTTCAGTTCGACCGCCATGTCGCGCGCCATCCGGTCGACGGCCGACTTGCAGGTGCCGAACACCACTCCGTACGTATAAGTCACGCCCACGTAGCCCGAGGTCGCCACGATGAGGCCGGATCTGCACGGCACCATGAGCTGCGCCGCGTGCCAGGCCGCCACGAAGTTCGAGCGTACGCCCACGTCGACCATCTCCCAGTTGGAGAGCGGCTTTTCCCAGAAGGGCTGCGGCGCCGTCAGATCCTCGGGCAGGGAAAAGGCGTTGTTGACCAGGATGTCGAGGCGGCCCTGCTCGCGTCCGATCTGCTCGAACAAGGCGGCGACCTGGTGGTCCTGCGCATGGTCAACCTGGACGGCGATGCCCCTGCCGCCGCGGCGATCCACTTCCGCGGCGGTTTCGCCCACCGTCCCGGGCAACGGGTACGAGCCGGGCGTCAGCGTGCGGCCGGTGACATAAACAGTCGCGCCTTCGGCGCCCAGGGCAAGGGCGATGCCCTTGCCGATGCCGCGGCTGGCGCCCGTGACCACGGCAACTCTACCGGATAGTGAACCCAAGGAATTTCCTCGCCTGTTCTGGATGATCGTCAGGCAAACGCTTCCTCGCCTTCGAGCTTGGTACGGTGCAGCAAACGGCCGCTATTCGGATCGTAGGGGGTGGCGCGGTGCATCGTGCCGGTGTTGTCCCAGATCACCAGGTCGCCGACCGACCACTTGTGGCGATAGACGAATTGCGGCTGGGTGGCCCAATCGCGCAGCCGCACCAGCAGTTCGACGCTCTTCTTGAAGTCCATGTCCACGACGTGGCGGGCGGTGGCGCCGATGACTAGGGATTTGCGCCCTGAGCGGTGCGTCCACACCAGGGGCAGTTCACGGTCGCCGATGGCCATCATGCCGCGCAGGGTGTCGATACTCGGCTCCGGTTCGTAATAGAACAGCGTATTCCATGCCGAATGCATGACCCGCAGTTTCTCGATCTGCCGCTTGTCCTCGTCCGGCAGATCGTCGTATGCGGCATAGGTGTTGCAGAAATCGGTATCACCGCCGCTTGGCGCCAGCACCCTGCTCGACAGCAAGGATGCCAGGATGGGCACGGCGTTCATGGTCCCGTCGATGTGCCAGTACAAGGATCCCTTGAGATAGTCGGCCAGCTGATTGACCTTCGTATCCAGCGTGACCTTGTAGATCTTCTCCCCGCGCATTTCGGGCGCAAACGTCCCCAGCGTCTGGGTGAAGGCGATCTGTTCGTCGTCCGTGAAATGGATCTTGGGGAACACCAGCACGCCCCTTTGCTCGAGCTGCTCGCGGATTTGCGCGGCATGCGCTCCGCCAAGCAGGGTGCCCTTGTCGGCCTGGATCTCGGTTGCGATACGCGGGGTCAGATTTTTGATGGTCAAACTCATTGCAATTTACCTGTCTGATGCAGCCTGGCGCTTCGCCGGATTGGCCTTACTTGAGTCGCCTTGGTTGTCCGGTCCCCATGTATTGCGCCAGATTGCGATGCAGATTGGCGATGGCACCCTCCCGATAAGGATTGGGTTGCGTGCCGCGGAAGCCCCGCGATTTCATGCCGCGCTGCACGGCTGCCATGTTGGAAAAATCCTGCGGCAAGACGCTGAGCCAGCGCGGGTCGCCCACCGGCGTGTATTCCCATTCCGTCTTCGGCTCCGCCCCTTTCGGAAACAGCTCGTAGACCGCGACCTCGAAAATGCACTTGTTCGGATCGTAGCCGGCAGGCCGGGCGCTGTAGCACAGCGCGTTGTTCACGGCATGACCGATCTGGAAGTTGGGAAAGATCTGCCAGGCGGTTCCACTCTTGCCGACGTGCGCGGGATCCACGGTAGGCCAGACCACGCCGCGCGCCACATCGGCGCTCCGGGCGGAGTCCAGCCAGTGCTTGAGCACTTTTTCGGGGGGGGTGCCCTCCGGCAATTCATCGGCCAGGCGCAGCGCCGCGTCGACCAGCGTGCGCGTGGTGTTGGTATTCACCTGCTCCCAGGTATAGACCTGCATCTGGGCGGTGGAGATCCGCGTGTCGGCGCCGGCGCCAAGGCGCAGCTTGGCCTTGTTTTCCTCCAGGTTCTTGGGCGCGTCATAACCGATGTTGCTGTGCTTGCCCTGTGCTTTGGCCCAGCCGCGGAATTCGCCGAACTGCAGGAACTCCGGGTGCGTCACGTCCACATGGTAGATTTCGTTGAACGCTTCCAGCGCAACTTTCCAGTTGCAGTCGAATGCCACCCATTTGCGCCACCTGCAGCGCATGTTTTGCAGTTCAAACGGATCGAGCATGGAAGCGGCGGGCTCGAGATAGTCGCGCAGGGGTTCGCAATGCGGATCCAGATTGATCCAGACCCATCCGCCCCAGGTATCGACCTTGATTTCGCTCAGGCGGGTGCGCTCAGGCGTCAGTTCGCCCTGCCAGTCCGCCAGCTCGCGCACATGGGTGCATTGGCCTTCCAGATTGAACTTCCAGCCGTGGAACCCGCATACGAACGAAGTCTTCCAGCCGCAGGCGTTTTTTGCGCCATCGGGGGTGTCCACCAGCCGGCGGCCGCGATGACTGCAAACGTTGTAATAGGCGCGGATCGTATCGGGGGTGGTGCGCACAACCACGATCGATTCGTCCAGGATGTCATACGTGAGGTAGTTGCCGACCTGGGGGATTTCTTCGACGCGGCCGACCTGTTGCCACACCTTGGTCCACAGCTTGTCGCGCTCCGCCCGGGCGTAGTCCTCGGAAATGTACGCTTCCGCGCCGATGGTTACCGGCTTTGCCGGACCCTCAGCCGTCGTGGACGCCGTCTCCTCCAGAATCTCCGCAGTAGTGCTCATGACTTTGCTTCTCTCCTCAGCGTTTAATGTCTGCAAGACAAGGGCTCATCCATCCTTGTCCCGATGCCGCTCGCGACGGCCCCGGCGGCCATTGTGATGTGGCCGGAAAGCCTCAGCCAATCCGGATTCATGCGCTGGTTCAGCTCACGCCGCAGGAACGGTCCGGTCGACGCTCC
>CAJCJI010000068.1 GCA_903970595.1 Verrucomicrobiota bacterium | reverse complement strand
CCCTCACCCCACCCCTCTCCCCACATGTGGGGAGAGGGAGAAAGCGGCGCAGCACTCTTCAGCAAGCATGGGTAGGCACCCAAAATAGGCGCCTTAGGCGAAGCGAAGCGTACCCACGGGGACCGGTTACCGAACGGCGTGGGCAGATGAAGCTCCCCCGCTACGCTTAGCCCACGAAAGCCATTTCACCAGACGGCGACGATCCAACTCACCACCAGGACCGCGCCCAGCAGCCACAGGACCATCGAATAAGCTGGCTTGAGGCGATAGCGGTGCGAGAAATCATCGAAATACATCAGGTGCGCGACGGCGCCCTTCGGCGGATCGGGGTATGCCATGTTCTCTCCCTATTTGAGTGAATCCGGTAGCCCGGAGGCGACCTAGAAATAACTCATCGCAGCGTCTGTGCCTCGCGAAGTGCGATGGAAGGCGTGGGTCGGCAGAGAGACGGTTCAGGTATCAGGCGATGAGGCGCGAAGAAGCGATACCCTGAGTAGCACACGTGGTGCGGCCAGGCCGGGACGCGGTGACTCCAGGCACGAATCCGCGTTGGCAAATGAAGCCTGCGCGCCCATGCTCGCCGGCCCCTCGATAAGCCCGCTTGCGCGGGCACTCGGGACGAGCGGAGTGCGGCCTTGCTCAGACAGAAAAGCCACCCCTCACCCCAGAAAACAAGGGTGGGCACCCAAGAGTAGGCGCCTCAGGCGAAGCCTGCCCACGCAGGCCAGTTACCAGACCTGCGTGGGGAGATGAATCGTGCCACTCTACGTTCGCTTGGGTGGATCGAGCGGTTCTCCCCTGAGGCGTCGGCGGCCTCTGGATCACCTGCCGGAACATGCCGGCGGGATATCTTTGTCACCAAAGCCGAATATTCGCTGTCGCACAGTGAATCTATTGCCCTCCCTGGCAGTCTTAGACCCGTGAGCGCCGTCACCCCACCCACCCTTCCGGATTCCGCCAAGCCACGCGGTCTGCGGGCGCGGCATGAAGCGGATCCGCGCCAGATGGCGCACATCGTGGTGACGACGGTGGCGGTGGTGTTCGCGCTGGCAAGCGCGGCCAAGTTCTTCATCCCGCTGCTGCTCGGCATCGTCATCACCTACACCCTCAATCCGGCGGTGGTGTGGCTGGAGCGGCGCCGCGTGCACCGTTGGCTCGGCGCCACCGCGGTGACGTTCCTGCTGGTGGTGGGCAGCGGGATCCTGTGCGCTTCGATCAAGGGCCAGGTCGATACCATCCTGACGCAGCTGCCGGAGGCTGCGCACCGCTTGCACGATCTGATCGGCGTGGCCGCCCCCGACGAGCCGGGACTGCTGCAGCGCCTGCATCAGCTCGAGCAGGAACTGCAGCAGCAGCCCGCCGCAAGCCCCGCTGCCGGCGCCGCCGGCAAGGCTCATGGTCCGCTGCACGTGGTGGTGGACGATCCGTCGATGCACCTGGATACGCTGATGTGGGAGAGCTCGCTCAGCGTGGCGGGAGTGCTCAGCCAGCTGCTGATGGTGCTGTTTCTGGTGTTCTTCCTTCTGCTTTCCGGCGATGTGTTCAAGCGCAAGCTGGTGCGCCTGACGGGACCTTCGCTGTCGCGCAAGAAGATCACCGTGCAGATGCTCGACGAGGTCAACACCTCCAACCAGCGTTACATGCTGGCGCTGTTCGCCACCAATGGGCTGCTTGGCCTGCTCACCTGGGGCCTGTTCAGCTGGGCCGGCCTGCAGAACGCCGCTGCCTGGGCGGTGGCCGCGGCGCTGCTGCACATCATTCCGTACTTCGGCACGGTGCTCATCGCCGCGCTCGTCGCCGGCGCCGCGCTGCTGCAGACCGGCTCCTGGACCCTGGTATTGATCACCTCCGGCGGCTCGCTTCTGATCGCCGGCGTTGTCGGCATCGTCATCACCACCTGGATGACCGGCCGCATCACCCGCATGAATCCCGCGGCGGTGTTCGTCTCGCTGCTGTTCTGGAGCTGGTTGTGGGGCGTCTGGGGCGCGTTGCTGGCGGTGCCCATCACCGGCATGATCAAGGTGGTGTGCCAGCACGTGGAGCAGTTCGAGGCGCTGGGCGAGATGTTGAGCGAATAATGCGGGGACGGCCAAACCTTGTGGGCAGATAAAGCCTGCCCAGCCTACGATCGCCTCATCAATTTTCTCGCTCGCCTCAATGGGTCGAATTGTAGTAAAGGGTTGGAGATAGTCTTTGCCTCTCGCACCACGGATGCGAGCGGTGATTGGTGACTCGCAGTCCCTTACCAACCGTCGCCAACGGCCGCATCCCGGCGTATTCTCGGTGCTGAGCCCATAGTCGCCGCGGCGCAGCCGGTTTCCTGCATGCCCTTGATCCGCCACCGTCCTGCAGCGCCCCTGTCCCACTACGTCGAATGCCTGTGGTGGTCGCGGCGCGATGCGGCGCAGGACTATTGGGAGCACGTGCTGCCATCGGGCAGGGTGCAGCTGGTGTTTACGCTGCATGAGCAGCCCCTGCTGTGCCTGCCGGCATCATCGGCGAGCCCCATTCGCTGGTCCGGCAGCATGGTGCATGGGCCGCAATCGGGGTATTACCTGGCCGGGCCCAAGCCTGTAGGCGCCGTTGCCGGAGTGGCGTTTCGCCCGGGTGCGGCCGGCGCGGTGCTCGGGCTTGCGGCAGAAGCGCTTACCGATCGGCACTTGAGCCTGGAGGAACTGTGGGGCGCGAGGGCCAGGAATCTGCGGGAACAACTCCTCGCCGCGCCCGATCCCGCGGCGATTTTCCGCCTGCTGGAGCAGAGCCTGAGCCGGCGCATACAAAGGCCCCTGCTGATGCATCCGGCGGTGGCGCAGGCGCTGGTCCACGGCGCGCCGTGGTCGCCCGACTGGACTGCGCAGGTGCGGCAGGCATCGGGCTATAGCCCGCGGCATTTCATCGCCTTGTTCCGCGGCGCCGTGGGCCTGTCGCCCAAGCACTACCAGCGGATTCAGCGCTTCAACCAGGTGGCGCAGCAGCTTGCCAACGCGGCAGGCGCCGGCCTGGCCGATGCCGCCGCCGGCGGCGGCTACGCCGATCAGGCGCACTTCTCGCGCGAATTCCGTGCCCTCGCGGGCGTGTCGCCGACGCACTACCGGCCGCGGCCCGGCTCGCCGCTGCATCACGCGGCCGGCCCGCAGCCGCAGGTAAAAAACCTTCAAGACCGCGGCGGCGCCTGAGCGGGACAATATTCCCGCCAGTTCAACTGCAGGAGATTGCCATGTCCGAAGTCCACGAGGTTTATCCCTATCTGCGCGTTCACAGCGCCGCCGAGGCGATCGCGTTTTACACCAAGGCATTCGGCGCCACCGAGCTGTTCCGTCTGACCGAACCGGGCGGCCGCATCGGCCACGCCGAAGTCAGGATCGGGCCGTCGAACATCATGCTCAGCGACGAGTTCCCCGCCAACGGCATTTGCGGCCCGCGCTCCCTGGGCGGTACCACGTTCGCCATCCACCTGCACGTCGCCGATGTGGACCAGTCCTTCCAGCAGGCCATAGCCGCCGGCGCCACCGTGGTGCGGCCGCTCAAGGACCAGTTCTACGGCGAACGCTCCGGCGTCCTGCGCGACCCCTTCGGCCATGAATGGCTGCTCGGCGGCTTCCTGGAAACGGTTTCGCCGGAGGAGATGCAGCGGCGGTATACGGCGATGTTTGAGAAGTAGTGGTGGGAATTGGGTACAGAATGGAGGTGTGAGCCCACGCAGGCGGGAATCTAAGAGTTCAAGCCACATTCTCCGCGATCGACCCCTCACCCGGCAACCGCTCCCTGCGTTGCCCTACCTCGGGCATCCATGCCCTCGCCTAGCCCTCTCCCCCAAGGGGAGAGGGGACGCAAAGCAAGGGAACCGTGGCTTTTGACGTTGCTTGGCGGTTGCCGTGCTGTTGACTTCCCTCCCCGTCTGGCTGCGCCGAGCATCGCAGCCCGCGGCGACATGGGCCCGCGCCTGTTTGGCGCGGGTCGAGGCATGGATGCCGACTATTCC
>CAJCJI010000067.1 GCA_903970595.1 Verrucomicrobiota bacterium | reverse complement strand
ATGCGTCGTTGCTCGCTCCTCATGTACTTCAAGTACACATCGTCGCTCGCGCCTAGCCTGGCGCAAAATGGGGGGCAACGGCAAGGCATGGAATTGATCAGAGGTTCCCTGGGGAACTTATTCCCGCCCGGCGCTCTCTGTTGCTTAGGCAATACCAATCCTGCCATCCCGGCAGGGACATGACCCGGCAAGACGCCGGGTCCGCCGGTTCATCGGAACCGGTTCAACAGCAACGGAGAGCTCTATGCGCATCGGCCTGATTATCGCCGGCGTCATCATCGCCGCGCTCGGCATCGTCGCCCTTAGCGGCGGTCTGCATTTCAAGGAAGACAAGGAAGTGCTGCGCATCGGCGACCTGTCGGCCAAGACCGAGGAAACCCACGGCGTGCCGCAATGGGCCGGCATCGCCGCCCTGGTCATCGGCGCCGTGCTGATCGGCGGCGGCGCCATGCAGAAGACCTGATTTAGGTAGTCGCGTAGCCTGTAGCCTGGGAAGGGCGCAGCGCTACCCAGTCACAAATACAAGTTGTCCCCTCTCCCGCTTGCGGGAGAGGTGGCCCGTAGGACCGGTAGAGGGGCTTTGAAGCTAGGGAAAGCCCCTCTCCCCTACCCCTCTCCCGCAAGCGGCGTGTCCCCGGCTTTATGGGGAGAGAGGGAAAAAGCAATCAGACGACGGCCCCGTCCTTGTTCTTCCCGGCGGCGTTGGCGTGGTCCTCCGGCGGCACCAGGTCTTCGCGCTTGATGTTGAGCAGCACGGTGACGCCGCTGGAAATGTAGATCGAGGAATAGGTCGCCACCAGCACGCCGACGATCATCGCCACCGAGAAGCTGTGCACGCTCTTGCCGCCGAAGAAGAACAGGCAAAACAGCACCATCAGCACGGTGAAGTGGGTGATGATCGAGCGCAGCAGGGTCTGGTTGATGGACAGGTTGATGATGTCCAGCACCGGCTGCTTGCGTAGATTGAGCAGGTTTTCGCGCACGCGGTCGAAGATGACGATGGTTTCGTTGTTCGAGTAGCCGAGCATGGCCAGCACCCCGGCCAGGGTGGTCAAGTCGAACTCCTCCTGGATCAGCGACAGGAAGCCGACCGTCATGATCGCGTCATGGCATAGCGCGGCAATCGAGCCGAGCGAAAACTTCCACTCGAAGCGGAAGGCGACGTAGCAGAAGATGCCGAAGAACGCCGCGAGCAGGGCGATGACGCCATCCTCGGACAGTTCCTTGCCGACTTCCGGCCCGACGAATTCGATGCGCCGCAATTGCACGTTGTTCTTCTGCGCGTCCAGCGCCGCCAGCACCTTGTTGCTGATCTGGGCCGCAGCGTTCTTGGAGTCCGCATCGGTGCCGGCCTGCGGCAGCAGGCGGATCAGCACGTCGCTGGTGCCGCCGAAATACTGCACCACCGGGTCCGGGAAGCCGCCCTTGGCAAGCTGGCTGCGCATGTCGTCGAGCTGCACGGTCTGCGGATAGGCCACCTCGACCAGCACGCCGCCCTTGAAGTCGATGCCGAAGTTGAGGCCGCGGCCGACCAGCAGGCCGATGGCGATCACCGACAGCAGGATGGAAAGGCCCAGCGCGACCTTGCGCTGGGCCATGAAGTTGATCTTGGGAACTCGGGAAAAGATGCGCATGGTCAGCTCGGGAGGCGAGAGGCGAGAGGCGAGAGGCGAGAGGCGGGAGGCGTAAAAGCAAGGCTTGGCTTTGCTTGATTTTCGCGCCTCTCTCCTCCCGCCTCACACTGGAAGGTCCTTTAGCTTGCGGCCCTTGAACACGTAGTGTGCGATGGTGCGCGTACCCACGGTGGCCGTGAACATGGAAGTGGCGAGGCCGATCATCAGCGTTACGGCGAAGCCCTTCACCGCGCCCTGGCCGAGCAGGTACAGCACGAAAGCGGCGATGAAGGTGGTGACGTTGGAGTCGGCGATGGTGAGGAAGGCGCGTTCATAGCCGGCGTTCATCGCCGCGTGCGGCGACAGGCCCAGGCGCAGTTCCTCGCGGATGCGCTCGTTGATCAGCACGTTGGCGTCCACCGCCATGCCCAGGGTCAGCACCATGCCGGCGATGCCGGGCATGGTCAGGGTGGCCTGCAGGATCGACAGCAGGGCGACCAGGATGATCACGTTGAGCAGCAGTGCGACGTCCGCGAACAGTCCGAACACCGTGTAGTACACCGCCATGAACACCACGACCAGGCAGAAACCGGCCACCGCGGCCATGGTGCCGCGGTGGATGTTGTCCGCCCCCAGGCTGGGGCCGACGGTGCGCTCCTCGACGATGGCGACCGGCGCCGCCAGGGCGCCCGACTTGAGCAGCTCGGACAAGTCGTGCGCCTCTTTCTGGCCCAGGCCGGTGGTCTGGAAGCGCTTGCCGAAGGGCTCGCGGATGCTGGCCACGTTGATGATGTCGGCGACGTCGCGGCGCTCGCGGATGGCTTCACCTTCCGCGTTGTAATTGGTGTCGTAGACGGTTTCCTTGTACAGCACCGCCATCGGCTTGCCCACGTTCTGGCGGGTGAAGTCGAACATCTTGCTGGCGCCGGTGCTGTCCAAGGTCACGCTCACGGCGGGCGTGCCGCTCTGCTGATCGACGATCGGCGAGGCGTCCACCAGCTGCGGGCCGCTGGCGATGACGTCGCGCTTGAGCAGGTAGGGGCGGTGGCCGTCGCGGGTGTAGAACAGCTCGTCGTCCGGCGGCACGATGCCGGACTGGGCGGCGCTCTCCGCCGCGCCCATGGTTTCGTCCACCGCGCGGTATTCGAGCGTGGCGGTGGAGCCGAGGATCTCCTTGACCCGGGTCGGGTCCTGTACGCCGGGCAGCTGCAGCAGGATGCGGTCCGCGCCCTGGCGCTGCACGATCGGCTCGCTCACGCCGAGCCGGTTGACGCGGTTGCGCAAGGTGATCAGGTTCTGCTGCACGGCGTAGTCGACGATGCGCTTGGCCTCCATGTCGGACATGCGCGTCTGCAGGGTGGGCACGGACGCGCCGGCCTGCACCGTCACCGTCAGCTCCTTGTATTCTTTGGCGATGGCGGCGCGAGCCTTTTCCAGCTTGTCGGCGTCGGCAAATTCCAGCACGACCGTGTCGCCCTGGGCGCGGCGCGCGGTGTAGCGGATGTCCTGCTTGCGCAGGAACGAGGGCAGGTCATTGAGATAACGTTGCACCGCGGCCTTGCGCGCGTCGTCGATATCGACTTCCAGCAGCAGCTGCACGCCCCCGCGCAGATCCAGGCCCAGGCGCATGGGCTGAGCGCCGATCGCCACCAGCCAGGCCGGGGTCTTCGACACCAGGTTGAGGGCGACGACATAGCCCTGCCCCAGCGCGTGCTTGAGCGTGTCGGCGGCCTTCAGTTGGATCTCGGTGGTGGCAAAGCTCACCTCCCACTGGCCCTTCTCCGCACGCGAGGAGTCGGCACTGATCTGATCCGCGGACAAGGCCTTGGCGACCTGGTCGGCGAAATCCGCCGGCAGCGGATCGCCGCTGACCATGGCGATCTGCACAGCCGGCGCTTCCGGATACAGGTTGGGCAGCGCATACAGCGCGCCGATCAGGGTGGCGACGATCAGCGTCACCGTTTTCCACAGAGGGTATTGATGCATCGGAGCTTGGCTCGTTAATTATTCGGGTGCCAGACTAAGGCACGCTTAAAACGCTAAAGCGTTTTAAGCGTGCCTTTTGGCAATACGCTGGTAATCGCGCTCTTCTGTACTTTCACTTCCACGCCGTTGGCGATTTCCACCGTCAAATACACCTCGCCGATGCCGGCGATGCGCCCGGCCAGGCCGCCGGTGGTGATGATCTCGTCGCCCTTGGCCAGGGTGCCCAGCATCTGGCGGGTTTCCTTGGAACGGCGCATCTGCGGCCGGATCAGCATGAAATAAAACAGCGGAATCATGAGGATGAACGGAAAAACCGTCACCAGGAGACTCTGCCCCTGGGCCGGGCCGCCCTGCTGGGCATAGGCGGGCGCAATCAGAAAATCGAGAAGCTGCACGGGGCAAATCCACCAGTGTCAAAAAGAGCGCCGGATTATGCCATGAATGGCCATTCGGGCTGCGGCCGGGCTGTGCTAGCCTTTATAGCTGCACTATTTTGCTACCGGAGTGCCTGATGGCCAGCTATAACGCGCCTCTGCGCGAAATCGAATTCGTCCTCAAGGACGTGCTCAACGTCGGCCAGTTGGCCGAATTGCCCGGTTTTGCCGAGGCCACGCCGGAAACCCTGGTCGGCCTGATCGAGGAGGCCGCCAAGCTGGTGCAGGAGAAAATCGCCCCCTTGAGCGCCAGCGGCGACCAGCAGGGCTGCAAGTGGAACGACGGCGAGGTCAAGGTGCCGGACGGCATGCCGGAGGCCTACGAACTGTACTGGCAGTCCGGCTGGGTGGGCCTGTGCAATCCCACCGAATACGGCGGCCAGGGCCTGCCTTACACCCTGTCCAAGGTGGTGGACGAGCTGGTCTGCTCGGCCAACGTGGCGTTTGCGCTGTACCCGGGCCTGACCATGGGCTGCTTCGAGGCGATCGCCGCCAATGCCTCGGATGAGTTGAAGAACATCTATCTTCCCAAGCTGGGCACCGGCGAATGGACCGGCACCATGTGCATGACCGAGCCGCAGGCCGGCTCCGACCTGGCCTCGGTGAAGACCCGCGCCACCCCGAACGCGGACGGCAGTTACTCACTCGAGGGCGGCAAGATCTTCATCACCTCGGGCGAGCACGGCATGGCGCAGAACATCATCCACTTCACCCTGGCGCGCCTGCCCGACGCACCGCCCGGCATCAAGGGCCTGTCCACCTTCATCGTGCCCAAATTCCTGGTCAAGCCGGACGGCTCGCTGGGCGAGCGCAACCCGGTGCACTGCGTAGCCATCGAGCACAAGATGGGCATCCACGGCTCCTGCACCTGCTCGCTGCAGTTCGAGGGGGCCAAGGGCTGGATGGTGGGCAAGCCCAATACCGGCATCCAGAACATGTTCGTGATGATGAACCTGGCGCGCATCCTGGTCGGCTTCCAGGGCCTGGGCCAGTGCGAGCTGGCGACGCAGAACGCCATCGCCTACGCCAAGGACCGCCGGCAAGGCAAAGCATTTGATGGAGGCGACACCATCATCCACCACCCCGACGTGCGCCGCATGCTGCTGACCATGAAGGCCACCACCGAGGGCGCCCGCGTGATGGCCTACGAAACCGCCATCTATGTCGACCTCGCCCACCACCACCCGGACGCGGCCGTGCGCGAGGAAGCGCAGGACTGGGTGGAGCTGAACACGCCCCTGGTCAAGGCCTTCTGCACCGACTCGGCCTTCGACCTGGGCAGCCTGGCGGTGCAGGTCTACGGCGGCCACGGCTTCATCCGCGAGCACGGCGTGGAGCAGATCGTGCGCGACTCCAAGATCCTGTGCCTGTACGAGGGCACCAACGGCATCCAGGCGATGGACCTGGTGCGGCGCAAGCTGATGCTGCACAACGGCCGCCTGGCGCAGCG
>CAJCJI010000066.1 GCA_903970595.1 Verrucomicrobiota bacterium | reverse complement strand
GTCGCCGCCACCGTGCAGAACATCGATCTGTCGAAGCGCGATGTCGATGTGGTGATCCGGGTCACCTCTTCGCCGCCGGAGCATCTGATCGGGCGCCGCCTGGGGCGGGTGGCTTATGCCGCCTATGCTTCGAAGCGCTACCTCGACCGCGTGGGCCGGGGCCGTCCGCTGGAAGCCTACCATTGGCTGGGCTGGGACGGCGCCATGAATATCACCGCGATGGGGCTGTGGATGTCGAAAGCGGTGCCGGAGACGAGCATTCACATGCGCTTCGACCAGTTTGCGCCCGCACGATTCGCGGTGAACGCCGACCTGGGCTGCTGCAGCATGCCCTGTTTCGCCTGCGACTCCGACGCTGCGCTGGAGCGCATTCCGCACACCCACGTCCTTTCCAACGCCGAGTTGTGGGTGCTCACCCACCCGGACCTGCGGCGCAGCGCCCGTGTCAGGGCCTTCCTGCAGTTCTTCGGCACACGCCTGGCAGCGATAGCGGCCGAGTTGGCGGGAAGCGAAGATGCCGTGGCGGCCTGAGTCGTAGGGCAATGGGATGGACGCCCCCACCTTAACGGCATTGATGTGCCAGAGTGGAAGTGCGTTGTTCAACCACTCAACAGATGAGGGCGTCCACATGAAGATTACGACAATCGGGATTGACTTGGCCAAAAGCGTTTTCCAAGTACACGGCGTTGATGTGCGGGGGAAGGCGGTGCTGAGAAAGCAGCTCAAGCGCTCGCAGTTCCTGCTGTTTTTCTCGAATCTGCCACCTTGCCTGATCGGAATGGAGGCGTGCGGCAGCGCCCACCACTGGGCGCGCAAGCTGCAGGGGTTGGGGCATACGGTGAAGCTGATCGCACCGCAGTACGTCAAACCCTACGTCAAGACCAATAAGAACGATGCCGCGGATGCCGAAGCGATCTGCGAAGCCGTGGCACGGCCCAGCATGCGGTTTGTGGCGATCAAGACGGTCGAGCAGCAAGCGGTGTTGTCCGAGCATCGGGTGCGCCAAGCTTTTG
The DNA here is from genome assembly GCA_903970595.1 of Verrucomicrobiota bacterium. Lineage (GTDB taxonomy): Bacteria > Pseudomonadota > Gammaproteobacteria > Nevskiales > Nevskiaceae > Nevskia. The sequence goes on along the minus strand of CAJCJI010000066.1, from coordinate 3,338 downwards.
TTCAGGCGCGCACCGCCCAGGCCAACCAGATCCGCGGCCTGCTGGCCGAGTTCGGGCTGGCAATCCCCAAAGGCATCGCCAATCTGCCCAAACAGGTGCCGCTGATCCTGGAAAATCCGGCCTACGAGTTGCCTGCCGTGTTCCGGGAGCTGATGGGCGGACTACTGGCGCACTTTCATGAGCTTGACTGCCAAGTTGATGCGTTGGGAGCGCGCATCATGGCCTGGCACCGGGACAGCGCAGCCAGCCGCAAGCTGGCGCAGATTCCCGGCATTGGCCCGCTTGGGGCCAGCGCGCTGGTGAGCGCCATCGGCGATGCGAAAACCTTCAAGAACGGCCGGCAGCTGGCGGCCTGGCTGGGTCTGGTGCCGCGACACCAAGGCACCGGCGGCAAGCAGACCCTGCTGGGGATCAGCAAGCGCGGCGACGTTTACCTGCGCACCCTGCTGATCCACGGTGCACGCTCGGCCATCCTGGCGGCGCAGCGCCGCTCGGAAACCGACAGTTGGCTGGCCAAGCTCGTGAAACGGCGCAATCCGAATGTCGCCGCCGTAGCACTGGCCAACAAGAATGCCCGCACCGTATGGGCGCTGCTGGCCCACGACCGCGAGTTTCAATCCGGCTACGCCGCCGCGGCTTAACCCAGCCAACACGATCCCAAACAACAGGAGCAAACCGATTCTTTAGATTGCACAGGCAGTCACGCAGTGATGGCAAGACAGGTAAGACCGTGGTTGGCAAAACCCAGAACGGACCCCAGCACTTCGAGTGCGATAGGGCGATTGGGAGCCAGCCAGCGCATTCCATCAGGGACAGCGGCAATGGCCGCATCTAAAGTCCGAATGTACGGCCGCAATCTACACCTTCAAACCAGCACAAAGTGAATGCTTGGCAAACCGGGGGCGTCCATGTACGGGTCCGCGACCCGCCCTACACTGACTCGATCATAGGGCGTTGCCACATCTACGAGGTGATGGGCGCGTTCTTTTATACCGGTATCAAGCCCGCATCAGCCTGTAGCGTTATCGCCACACGGAATTCATGCGAATTTTTTCAGTTAGCTGCTAGAGTTATGGCCGGTTTGATAAGCAAGGATGCCCAATGAAGAGGAAAACCCTTGGTCTGACAGGCCTGTTTTTTTTGGCGCTGCTATCGTCTGGCTGCGCTACACCCCCTCCGCCGCCTCCGCCCCCACCCCCGATGGTTCCACTCCAGGAAGTTGCTCAACAGGGGTTTCACGATGGCTACGACGCGGCCCAGCACGATGTCAGCGCAGGCCATCCGCCCGTCTTCGATCACCATCCGCGTTATCGCAACCCTCCCGTTCCGCCGGAAACCTGGGAAGTCTATCGGCGCGAATTTCGCCACGGATACGAGCACTTCCTGCATCCGAATTAGCCTGGTCGGCACGGGAGGGCGGGTCGTAGCCCCGCCTTCCCGTCGGGTCTAAGGAAAATGTGAAAAGTTCAGCCGCGCTCTTTTATTAGATTGCGGTCAATCGCCTGCATCGCCCAAATATCCCGCTTCGCGTTGATGGCGCACAGCCAGGATCAGCACCGCATCGTCCTCGGCTTCAAAGCTGTAGAGCGCGAGGTAGCCGGAGCGGCCGCGTGAAACGATCAACTCCCTCAGGCCGTCTTCCACCGGCCTTCCGATCAGGGGGTGATTCGCCAGAACTCCGACCGCCTCCGCAATCAGGTCCACGGTTGCAAGCGCTGCGGCAGGATCGCTTTCAAGCAGGAAATCCGCCAGACGCTTCAGATCGGCAAGCGCTCTTTTTGAATATGCTAGCCGCGCCAAGACTTCGCCTTTGGCTTAGGCGCCGTTTTGCCCGCTGCGCGCAGGCGCAGGTAGGCATGGACATCTTCAGCCGCATAAGCCTTGCCGGTTCGTATCGTCTCGGTTCTTGCGTCCCGTGCCTCCGCGACGAACCCGGCTCTTTTTTCCGCCGCCGATGCCGCCAGGCGGATCGCGTCGATCATGAACGCATGGGGCGTCACGCCCTGCAAGCGCGCGGCGGAAATGGCCCGCTCCTTTAAATCATCCGGCAGCTTCAGAGAGGTGGTAGACACGGGGCTTGAATCCTGTGACATGGTGTTACCATAGTAACACCAGCCCTGTGGAATTCAATTGTGTGGGGCGGGTGTGCGACCCGCTGTTTACCGGGGCTGAGCGGCATCCGCGACAGGCGGGTCGAAGACCCGCCCTACATTTAGCCGGCCTCCATCAGCACTTCCGACACCCGCTTTTGCAGCACCGGCACGAGTTCCTGGTCGAACCAGGGATTGCGCTTGAGCCAGGGATTGTTGCGCGGGCTGGGGTGCGGCAACAGCACGCTGCGGGGCCAGTGCTTGCGCCAGTCCTGTACTGCGTCGGTGAGCGAGGCGCCCGCATCCGGCAAGTGATACGCCTGCGCATACTGGCCAATCACCACCGTCAACCGCAGTTTCTTCAGCTGAGCCAGCAAAGCGGCTCGCCAGGCAGGGGCGCATTCCGGCCGCGGCGGCAGGTCGCCGGACTTGCCGGTTCCGGGGAAGCAAAAGCCCATTGGCAGCAGGGCTACTTGCTTGGCGTCGTAAAACTTTTGGCTTGAAAGGCCGAGCCAGGCACGCAACCTCTCGCCGCTGGCGTCGTTCCACGGCACGCCCGTTTCGTGAACCTTCCTGCTGGGCGCCTGGCCCACGATCAGGATGCGCGCCGAGGCGTGCATCTGCACTATCGGGCGCGGGCCGAGCGGCAAGTGCGCCGCGCAAAGCGTGCAGGCCCTGACTTCGGTGAGCAGCGTTGCGAGGGAAGGCATGCCGCAGCCGTTGTTGTGATTGAGCAGTTTCGATTATGGCAGCAAGCGTAGCGCGGGTCTGCGAACCGCCGTTTACCGGGCGCGCGCGGCATCCGCGAAAGGCGGGCCTACTCAAAGCAAAAACTCCCTCTCCCCCAGCCCCTTTTACCCGGCAGCCCGGTGGCTGCGGGCTCCCGCTAGCGGGAGAGGGGGGCTCCGGTTATTTGCTCTAGCTCCGCGCCGTTGGCTCGTCCCCGCCGTACCTTCCGTCCGATGCAGGCTTCAGAGCCTTCGGAAAAGGTTCTTTATTGCGTAGGCAATAGAGGACACTGCCATATCGTGCTTCGGCTCCGCGTGGGTTTCGCTCGAGAGACGCCTGCAAGCAGTCCTCGGCCGGGGCCTTGGCGGGCATAAAGAGATTCGGCAGTCGCGGTAGGGGGTAATGAGGTTGAACCGTTGAAACGCAAGCTTGAAATGGTCCGGTTGCTATCGGCGGCCCTGATTGCCTTGGGGGCCGTGGCGATGCTTGCTCGCATGGAACGGATTGCGCCGCTGACCA
>CAJCJI010000065.1 GCA_903970595.1 Verrucomicrobiota bacterium | reverse complement strand
AGTGGGTTACGGCGCTCCTACCGGGGAGAGTTCAACTGGGACAGCGTGCTGCCCTCTACTGCCGGGTCTCGACCGCCGACCAGTCCTGCGCGCGCCAGGAACGCGACCTTGCCGCCTTTTGAGCACGATCGCGCTGTTTGATGGCCTTGTGATCACGGATTTTGATGGGCTTCCGGCTTCCGCTTCCCATCGTCTGTAGAGGGTGTGGGAAGCGGAAGCGGGAAGTGGCGGCATCGACGCGGTGCCGTTGCGCGATCGGGTTCGGGGACCCGGTTATTTTGAGAACTGTGCCGGCATCGCGCGCCGCGCCGCTATGTGCGGCGTCGTTCAGCGAGCGGCGAGGCTGTAGCCGTTGGCGGATTTCATGACGATTCCGTCGGCGATCATCGCGGCGAGGCGCGCATAGAGGGTCTTGGCGCGGACGCGGCAGGATGCTCGCAGTTCGGCGAAGGTTTGGGGCTGGTCTCCATCTGCCAGGGCGGTGGTGATGCGGTGATCGATTGAGACGGGCTCGACGTGGTGCTCGGTTTGGCGATCGGGGTGTACGGGCCGCAGGGCGAGGGCATCATTGCATTGGGCGAGTTCGAGCGTGACGCTTGGTATTGCCGCCGCGGCGCGATGCTCGGCGGTGAGGACAATGCGGTCGTCGCTGTCGCGGCGGAGATAGAGGTTGGAATCGCCCCAGGCGTGGAACTCGGACGATCCGCGCATGGCCTGGCCGGCGCGGATCGTGCCGGCGCCCTTTCTGGCATGGTGGACGACCGCGACGGCGACGGCGTGACGGCGCTGGAGGTCGCGCAGGAACGCGAGCAGCGGTGCGACATCGCCGCTGACATTCTCGTCGATGCGATGCAGCCGCACGAACGGATCGAGGATCAGGAGGCGTGGCTTGAGCTTGGCGACGGTCTCGTCGAGACGCGCGCGGTCGGCGTCGAGATCGAGGCGCAGGCTGGGCGCGGTGATCACCTGGACGTCGAGTTCGGCGAGGCCGGTGCCGGCGGCGGCGCAGATTCCCTCGAGGCGATGGCGGACGACATGAAGCGCGTCTTCGGCGGGATAGATCAGGACACGACCGGGGTTCGTGACCGCGAAGCGGCGCAGGCAGGGGGTTCCGGCGGCAACAGCGACGGCCAGATCGAGGGCAAGGAAGGATTTGCAGCACTTGGGCTCGCCGCCGATGATGCCGACGGCTTCTTCCGACCACAGCCCGTCGACGAGCCAGCGTCGCTGCTCGGGGCTGTCGGCGAGTCGCCAGGCCGGCTGGACCGGAAGCAGGGTCATCGGCGGCGGCGGATCGCCGCTTTGGTCTCGCCTGTGGCGGGCACGGCGCAGACATCGAAGAACAGCGTCTCGTCGATCTGATGGGCCTCGCGCTGGGCGGCCGTCTCGAGCAACTCGCCGGCCATGATCATCAGTGCCCGCAGATTGCCCTGGGCATGATCGCAGATGGTCGCGATCACCTCCGGGGTCATCAGGGTCGGGGCGCCGGCCTTCTGCAGCGCATGGCGCAGATGGTCCTGGAGGTCCTGCGGCGGTGTGCGTTCGATCGGCAGGCGCACCCGCATGCGGCTGGCAAGGGGCAGGAACTCATCGGAGCGCAAACGCTCGGCGAGGCGCCCGTCGCCGGCCAATACGGTGGTCAGCAGGATGTGGGAGTCGAGATCGGCGGAAGCCAGCAGGCGCAGTTCGGCGAGCACGGTGGACTGCATCTCCTGTGCCTCATCGACCACCAGGACCGGCCTGCTCAGGGTGCTTTGGATATGCGCCTGCCAGCGCTGGCGCAGTGTCTTGGCACCGCCGTATCGGTTGTGCGGTCGCAGCTCGACACCGAAGAGTTCGCCCATCTCGCGATAGAAGTCGGCGATATTGGCTTGCGGTCGCGTGATCACGCCGACCGTCACGTCGCGCTGTGTTGCCAGCGATGCGGACAGGATGCGCAAGGCGGCGGACTTGCCGCAGCCGGGCGCACCGGTGACCAGGGCGAAGCCGCCGTCGCCGGCGAGTTGCTGCACCCGCCAGCAGAACGATTCCAGGCGCGTGGTGACGTGCAGCGCCTCGGTCGGCACGTTGGGCGTGAACGGGTTCCATTTGAGGCCGTACAACGCGAGCATCTTGTTGTTCACGCATCGTCTCCTTCGTCCTTGGGGAGGTAGGGCGGCGGCAATCCGGTGGCGGCCTGCCGGTCGATCATTCGCTCCAGAAGCGGTCCGATGCCGGGCCGTGGCGCGGGCGATGGGGATGTTGCGCGTTCGACGGTGCTCGGCCGCAGGCCGCGGCGCAGGCCAGAAGCGTTGGCGGCCTTGTCCTGCGGGAACAGCCGACAAAGAACCGTTCCGGTGTGCGGATCGACGAGATGGACCTGTGTGAGGTCCCAGGCGGCGAAGCGCACCTCCAGCAACGAGAGATGCCGATATTGGTTGGGGACTTCGAAGCGGCGGCCCTCGATGACGGCGGTGGCGTCACTCTTGCGCAGGGTGCGCCGCTCGCTGCGGGTGAAGGCCAGGCGGAGCGTGGCGGCATCCGGACCGGGACGCGTCACGGCGGGGCCGGCGAGGAAGCGGGCGAGCGGCGTGCCGCCAATCTCGCTGTGGCGCTTGCGGTTGTAGTCCTGCTCGGCCCAGGCCTGCGTCGCCTCGTTGAGCCGGGCCAGGGTGAGATCGTCGACGCCCTCGAGCATGGCCATCAGCCGGCCCTCGACCGATCCCCAGAGAACCTCCTGCTTGCCGTTTTGATAGGGCGAGTATGGCAGCGTGGTTTGATGAAGAATGCCGAGCCTGGCGAGACCTTCGCTGATCTCGGCCGCGGTCATCGCGCTGCCGTTGTCGCTCATGGCAGCCCGTGGCAGGCCACGCTTCTGCATCGCCTGCGACAGACCGTGGGCGATGTTCTCGGCGCTCTCCGCCAGATACCATTGCAGATGGCAGGCCAGCCGCGAGCGATCATCGAGCACGCCGAACAGGATCGGCGTGCGCCATTCGCCGCGCGGCGTCAGCACCTTGCGCGAGCCGTGATGACAATCCCAATGCCAGAGCCCGTTGACATACTCAGCCTCGAAGCTGCGCACCTCGCGTGCTTCCAGCCGGGCCTGCGCTGCCAGCGCGCCGTCGGTCTGGCGCGTCGTCGTGGCAGGGCGTCTGGTCAGCCCGCTGGCGGCAAGGAACCGCCGGACCGTCGTGTAGGATGGCACCGGCCGCAGTTCCTGTCGGGTCTCGGCCAGGGCGACCAGATTGTCGCGATGCAGCTGGGCGCTCCAGCTTTTGTGGGCGCCGTATTGCGCCAGCAGCGTCTGGCGCAGCGCCGGCGTCATCGATGCCTGCGCGCCGGCATCGCCCCGCCGCTTGCGGCGCAGCACGCCGACCGGATCATGTCGCTCGTTCCGGGCGCGGTAGAACCAGCGTTCGAGCGTGGAGACACCAAAGCGGACCGGCGCGCCGGTGCTCGGGTGGCGCCATTCGCGGGCTGCCAGTTGCTGCAGGGCCGCACGCAGCGCGCCCTTCGCCGGCGGCGCGGCCAGCAGGTGGCCGATGATCGAGAAGCGCAGCCGCGCCCAGCGCTCATGCACCCGCGCTCCACCTCGCTCCGCCACATCGGCCCCCGAAAAATCTGCGGACCGACGCTAGGCGCCGTCGCCGAAGGCCGGCGACGCGCATCCTCTGCGGATCGATGGCGCCCGTCAGAAAGCGTGCATCGCCGATGCGCC
>CAJCJI010000064.1 GCA_903970595.1 Verrucomicrobiota bacterium | reverse complement strand
CGACTTCTTCAGCAGCGGCAGGAAGGCCTGCGTCACCGCAATCAGCCCAAAGACGTTGGTGTCGAAGGTCTTGCGCCAGGTTTCCTGGGTCTGCTCCGAGGGCTTCTTGTCGTAGGCGTCGATCATCACGCCGGCATTGTTGATGAGGATGTCGAGGCGGCCATGCTTGGCTTCCACCGCGCGCGCCGCTTCCGCGATGCTGGCCAGGCTGGTGACGTCGATGGCCAGGGCCTCGACCTCCAGGCCCTCGGCCTGCAGCTTGAGGGAGGCTTCCACGCCCTTGGCGCGGTCGCGGCTGCCGAGGATGACATGCACTCCGGTACGGGCGAGCTGCCGTGCGGTCTCCAGGCCGATGCCTTTGTTGCCACCGGTGATGAGGGCAATTTTTTCGCTCATTGCAATCTCCTTAAGCAGGGTTGTCGTTTCAGTGTGAATGAGCCACGCGCGGCGCCGCGGTTGCGACGTTAATGCGGGTTGTGCGGCGGGCGCGCAGGTATTTGCGCACCAGCAGGTAGAACAGCGGCGTCAGCAGCAGGCCGAAAAAGGTCACGCCCAGCATGCCCGAGAATACCGCCACGCCCATGGCATGGCGCATCTCGGCGCCGGCGCCGGTGGAGGTGACCAGGGGCACCACGCCCATGATGAAGGCCAGCGAGGTCATCAGGATCGGACGCAGGCGCAGGCGGGCGGCGTCGAGCACCGCGCGCAGGGGCCGCTCGCCGTGCGCCTCGCGGTCGCGGGCGAACTCGACGATCAGGATGGCGTTCTTGCCGGCCAGGCCCACCAGCACGATCAATCCGATCTGGGTGAAGATGTTGTCGTCGCTGCCGGCCAGCTGCACGCCGGTGATGGCCGAGAACAGCACCATCGGCATGATCAGGATCACCGCCAGCGGCAGGCCCAGGCTCTCGTACTGCGCCGCCAGCACCAGGAACACCAGCAGCACCACCAGCGGGAACACCAGCAGCGCGGTATTGCCGGCGATGATCTGCTGGTAAGTCAGCTCGGTCCACTCGAAGCTCATGCCGTTGGGCAGCTCCTGCCGCGCCAGCTTTTCCATCGCCGCCTGCGCCTGGCCGGTGCTGAAGCCCGGCGCCGGGCCGCCGTTGATCTCGGCGGTGGGGTAGCTGTTGTAGTGCATCACCCGGTCCGGTCCGGAGGATTGCTTCACCGTGACGAAGCTGCCCAGCGGGATCATCTCGCCCGCGCCATTGCGGGTCTTGAGCCTGGCCACATCCTCGGCCTGCAGGCGGAAGCGCGGCTCGGCCTGGGCGTTGACCTGGTAGGTGCGCCCGAACAGGTTGAAGTCGTTGACGTAGAGCGAGCCCAGGTAGATCTGCATAGTGTCGAACAGGTCCTGCAGCGATACGCCCTGCGACTTGGCCTTCTCGCGGTCGACCTCGGCGTCGATCTGCGGCACGTTGAACTGGTAGCTGGAGAACAGGCCGTGCAGGGCCGGGTCGGCGTTGCCCTTGGCGATCAGGTTCTGCGTCTGCTTGTAGAGTTCCTCGAAGCCCAGGCTGCCGCGGTCCTCGATCTGCATGCGAAAGCCGCCGATGGTGCCCAGCCCCATCACCGGCGGCGGCGGGAATACGGCGATGAAGGCGTCCTGGATCTTGCCGTACTGCTGGTTCAGCGCGCCGGCAATGGCTCCGGCCGACAGCTCTTTGCTCCTGCGCTCCTCGAACGGCTTGAGCGTGACGAAGACGATGCCGGAACTGGAACTGTTGGTGAAGCCGTTGATGTTGAGGCCGGGGAAGGCCACCGCGCTTTCCGTGCCCGGCTGCTTGAGCGCCAGCGCGCTCATGCGGCGGATCACGTCCTCGGTGCGGTCCAGCGTGGCCGCGTCCGGCAGCTGGGCGAAGGCCACCAGGTACTGCTTGTCCTGCGCCGGCACGAAGCCGGTCGGCGTGCGGGCGAAGCCCCAGCCGGCCATGAGGATCAGGCCCAGATACACCACCAGCGCGATGGCGCCGGCGCGCAGCACCCGGCCCACCCCGCGCACATAGCCCTTGGAGGCGCGGTGGAAGAAGCGGTTGAAGGGACGGAACAGCCAGCCGAAGGCGCCGTTGATGACGCGGGTCAGACGGTCCGGCGCCGCGCCGTGCTCCTTGAGCAGCAAGGCCGACAAGGCCGGCGACAGGGTCAGGGAATTGAATGCAGAGATCACCGTGCTGATGGCGATGGTCAGCGCGAACTGCTTGTAGAACTGGCCGGTGAGGCCGCTGATGAAGGCGGTGGGCACGAACACCGCGCACAGCACCAGGGCGGTGGCGATGATCGGGCCGGTGACCTCGCGCATGGCCTGGCGCGTCGCCTCGATCGGCTTCAGGCCGTTCTCGATGTTGCGCTCGACGTTCTCCACCACCACGATGGCGTCGTCCACCACGATGCCGATGGCCAGCACCAGGCCGAACAGCGACAGCGCGTTGAGCGAGAAGCCGAACAGATGCATCACGGCGAAGGTGCCGACCAGGGACACCGGCACCGCGATCAGGGGAATGATCGAGGCGCGCCAGGTCTGCAGGAACAGGATCACCACCAGCACCACCAGCACGATCGCCTCGATCAGGGTGTGCACCACGGCGTGGATGGAGCCGCGCACGAACACCGTGGGATCGTAGACGATGCGGTAGTCCACGCCCTGCGGAAAGTCCTTTTTCAGCTCCTCCATCTTGGCGCGCACACGGGTGGAGATATCCAGGGCGTTGCTGCCGGGACGCTGGAAGATGGGGATGGCGGCGGCGGACTTGTTGTCCAGCAGCGCCCGCAGCGCATACGAGTCCGAGCCCAGCTCGACCCGCGCCACGTCGCGCAGGCGCGTGACCTGGCCGTACTCGCCGGTCTTGATGATGATGTTGCGGAAATCGTCCTCGGTGGTGAGGCGGCCTTTGGCATTGATCGAGACCTGGAAATCGGTGGCATTCGGCAGGGGCGGCGCGCCGAGCTGGCCGGCGGCCACCTGCAGGTTCTGCTCGCGGATCGCCTTGACCACGTCGCCGGCCGTCATGTCGCGGCTGGCGACTTTTTCCGGATCGAGCCAGACGCGCATCGAATAGTTGCCGGCGCCGAACACTTGCACGTCACCCACGCCGTCCAGGCGCGCCAGTTCGTCCTTGACCCGCAGCAGCGCATAGTTGGACAAGTACAGCGTGTCGTAGCGGTTGTCCGGCGACAGCAGGTGCACCACCATCGTCAGGTCGGGCGAGGCCTTGTTGGTCACCACGCCAAGGCGCTGCACCACGTCCGGCAGCTTGGGCAGGGCCTGGGCCACGCGGTTCTGCACCTGCACCTGGGCCTTGTCGACGTCGGTGCCCAGGGCGAAGGTGATGGTCAGCGTCATCACGCCGTCGGTGGTGGCCTGCGAGGACTGGTACAGCATGCCCTCGACGCCGTTGATCGACTGCTCCAGCGGACTGGCCACGGTCTCGCCGATCACCTTGGGGTTGGCGCCCGGGTACGTGGCCTTGACCACCACCGTGGGCGGCACCACTTCCGGGTACTCGCTGATCGGCAGGCCGGGCAGGGCCAGCAGGCCGGCCAGGAAGATCAAGGTGGACAGCACGCCGGCGAAGATCGGGCGGCTGATGAAGAATTGGGAGAGTTTCATAGATGAATCCTTGTGCTCCTTGAAAGCCCCTCTCCCACCGGGAGAGGGGTTTACCGCTTCTTGCTTACTGCTCCAGGCGCGACGCGGCGTTGGCCGAGGCAGCGGCGTCGCTAGCCACATGCACCACCGGCGGCAAACCCGCGACCTCGCGCAGTCCCGCGTTGTCCTGGTTCATCGCCACCCGCGTCGGCGCCACCATCTGTCCCGGCTTCACATGCTGCAGGCCGTTGACCACGATCACGTCACCGGGCTCCAGGCCCTGCCGCACCACGCGCAGGCCCTCGATTTCCGGGCCCAGGTCGACCAGCCGGTACTCGATGCTGTTGTCCGGCTTGAGCGCCAGCACGTACTTCTTGCCCAGGTCGGTGCCGACGGCGCGGTCCTCGATCAGCACCGCCTCGTTGTTTGCGCCGCCGACCAGGCGGATGCGGGCGAACAGGCCCGGCGTGTAGCGGCCGTCCGGATTGGAGAACACGGCGCGGGCGCGGATGGTGCCGGTGCTGGCGTCGACGTGGTTGTCGACGAAGTCGAGCCGGCCCTGGTGCGGATAGCCGTCCTCGTCCACCAGGCCCATGAAGACGCCGCTGGCGCCGTCGTCGGCCTTGGTCTGCGCCAGCTTGGCGTAGCGCAGGAAGGTCTGCTCGTCGGCGTCGAAGTAGGCGTACACCGGGTCATCGGACACCACCGTGGTCAGCAGGCTGGCGCTGGTCACCAGGTTGCCGGCGGTGATGATGGCGCGCGACACGTGGCCGTCGATCGGCGCGCGCACCTGGGTGAACTCCAGGTTCAGGCGCGCGGCGCTGAGCGAGGCGCTGACCGAGCCGAGCGCGCCCTGGGCCGAGGTCTCGGCCGCGGCGAGCCGCTCGTATTCCTCGCGCGAGACCGCATTGGCATCGATCAGGCGCTGGGCGCGGGCATGGTTGGCGCGGGCCAGGTCCAGGTCCGACACTGCACGGCTGCGCTCGGCATTGAGGCGGTCCACTTCGTCCTGGAACGGGCGCGGGTCGATCTGGAACAGCAGGTCGCCCTTCTTGACCCGGGCGCCGTCGGCGAAGGCCACGCGGTCGATGTAGCCGCTGACCCGTGGCTTCACCTCGACCGTGTCGACCGCCTGCAGCCGGCCGCTGAACTCCTGCCAATCGTGCAGCGGGCGGTGGATCACCTCGGCCACCGTCACCTCGGTGGCGGCCGGGGCTGGCGCCTGCGGTTTGGCCTCGGTGCGGCCCAGGCCGGCGAACAGCATGATGCCGGTGAGCAGCGGCAGGCCCAGCAGCGCCGGAGCGGAAATTTTCAGGTTGGAAACGAGTTTCTGGATAGGCATTTGCAAACTCCCGTCAATCCCTTGAAGAGACGCCGCCGGACCATCCGGGGCGCCGCCGACCTGCCGTGCTTGATGCCGCCTCCCTCGCTGGCCTCGCTGGACCGTGGGGACTTGACATATCGCTATAACACTCCGAAGCTATGCACCGTGTGTTACCGGTAAGTCACATGGAGCGGTAAGTTAGTGACCGGTCAGTAACATGTCAAGTGGAGGTATGAAATGAGCCCGGCAAAAGCCAGCCAAGCTGTTGTAGACAAAGAGATTATTTCCGAGCATCCGAAACCGCGGGTTCGCGACCGGATCTTCGAAACCGCGTGCGCCCTGTTCTATCGCCACGGCATCCGCGCCGTGGGCGTGGATACCATCGCCTCGGAAGCGGGCACCAACAAGATGAGTTTCTACCGCAGCTGGCCGTCCAAGGACGAGCTGGTGGCGGAATACCTGCGCAACGAAGAGCGCGAGGGCTGGGAGTGGTGGGACGAGATGATGGCGCCCTACGCCGGCGATCCGCGCAAGCAGGTCGAGGCGCTGTTCGACGCCCACTCCAAGGAAACCTGCAAGATGGATTCGCGCGGCTGCCCCATGGCCAACGCGGCGGTGGAGATCCCCGAGCCGGATCATCCGGCGCGGGTGGTGGTGGAGCACTACAAGACCGAGATGCGCCGCCGCTTCCGCAAGCTGGCGCGCGAGATGGGCGCGCGCGAAGCCGAGGTGCTGGGCGACGCGCTGATGCTGCTGTGGGAAGGCAGCTACCTGACCCGCCTCACCTTCCAGTGCCAGCACGGCCCGGCGCACAACGCCGCGAAGGCGGCGCGGACGCTGATCGCGGCGTATACGGCCTGAAACCCCGGCGCCGCTTGCGCGGCTGATTTGTAATCAGTCCAGGCGGCCGACGAAGACCCGGGTGTCGTAGTCGAACGAGACCCGGCCTTGGCTCTGGTGCGCCTCGAACAACCGCTCCAGATCCTTGAGCATCGGCTCGTGCGCCGGCGTGCCGGCCGGCGGCGCATAGGACGAGGACAGCAGGCGCCCGCGCAGACCCTCGAAATCGAATAGCTGCGCATAGGGAAAGCTGCGTTCGACCAAGCCGGCCGGTTCGAAGAACGGCCGGATCACCGCCAGGTTGCCCTGTGCCGGCACGCCCGAACCGGCGTATTCCGGCGCGTGCCGCCGCAGCAGGGCCTCGTAGCCCTGCAGGAAGGGCGTGTCCTCGCGGCGCACGTTCCAGATCAGGGCGGCGTGGCCGCCCGGTGCGAGGATGCGGGCGAACTCGGCGCGCGTCGGCTCCGGCCGGAACCAGTGGAAGGCCTGGGCCGCCGTCACCAGGCGCAGGCCGGCGCCGGGCAGGCCGGTGGCCTCGGCGGTGCCGTCATGGCTTGCGAAGGCGCCTGCGAACTCCGCCAGGTAATGCTCGCCGGCCTGGCGCATCGGGCCATTGGGCTCGACGCCATGCACGCGCAGCCCCAGCAGCAATAGTTCGCGGGTGAACAGGCCGGTGCCGCAACCGATGTCGGCCGCCGCGTCGCCGGGTTTGAGCCCGCACTCGGCCATCAGCCAGGGAAACAGTTCGGCGGGATAACCCGGCCGCCAGCGCGCGTAGTCCTCAACCCGGTTGCCGAAGCGTTCGGTGGATTTCATGGCTTTGAGAGGCCGGTTGCAGACGCATATTGTGCACCTGTGCGTGAAGCGGTGGGCCGACCGGCGCGGCCGCCGATCCTTTTTCGCGCGCGTGGAATAAGGCTAAGCTTGCGCATGGACTTCCTGCCGATCCTGTCGCAGTGCCGCCTGTTCGCGGGCTTGGCGCCTGGAGCCCTGGCACGGCTGCAGTCCCTGTGCACGGTGCAGGAGTTGCGCGGCGGCGAGACCCTGTTCAAGCAGGGCAAGTCCGCGGAGTACCTGTATATCGTGGCGCTCGGCCGCCTGCGCGCGGTGCTGCCGGACGGCATCGTCGCCGGCGACATCACGCGGCTGGAGCCGGTGGGCGAAATCGGCCTGCTCTCAGGCGAGCCGCACGGCGCCGACGTGCATGCCCTGCGCGACAGCCTGCTGCTGCGCATCGCCCGCGATGACCTGCTGGATTTCGTCATCACCTATCCCCAGGCCCTGCTCGAGATGACCCGGGTGATCGTGCACCGCATGCGCCGCAACCAGCGCCAGGCCCTGCTCGACACCGCGCAGCATGCCCAGTCCATCGCCATCCTGCCGGCGCATCCGGGCGTCGACGTCGTAGAGGTCACCCGGCAGCTGCAGCAGGCGCTGCAGGCCGCCGGCACGCCGGTGCAGTGCCTGGATGCCGAGCGCCTGGAAGCGGCGCTGGGGCCCGGTGCCGCGCAGCGGCTGCTGAGCGACGCCGACGCCCACCAGCGGCTGATGAACTGGCTGGACCAGCATGAGCGCAGCGATACCCACCTGCTGTATTGCGCCGGCAGCGAGAACAATGCCTGGGCCGAATGCTGCCTGCGCCAGTGCGACCGCGTGCTGATGGTGGCCGATGCCGCGCAGC
>CAJCJI010000063.1 GCA_903970595.1 Verrucomicrobiota bacterium | reverse complement strand
CCCGCCGAAGCTGCCGCCCCTGTCGCTTCCCAGGCTCCGCCGGCCGAAACCAATCTGCTGCGGCTGCCCGGGGCCCAGATCCAGAACAGCACCGCGGGTCTGGACGACACGGCTTCTTTGCCCCTGCTGTCCGACGGCGACGCGGCCACCGTGGCCAGCTTCAAGACGGGCCCCGGCCTGCCGGTCGATGTGGTGTACGGCTTTGGCGACAGCCTGGTCACCGCTGAGCGGCTGAACGTGCAGTTGCCGGAGTCTTCCGGCGTCGCGCGGGTGGAAATCCTGGTGTCGACGTTGTCGGCGCAGTCCGGGTTCCGCTCGGTCCGGGCGGAACGTCTCACCGCGCAACCCGATCGCCAGGAATTCCAGTTCCAGCCGTCGGGCGCACGCTGGATCATGCTGCGCTTCACCCCGGCGGCCAATTGCGATGTTGTCGAAGTCGCCGAGGTCTCCGTGATGGGTTATGCCGGGGCTCCCAGCAGTAATTACGCATTTAAGCAGACGCCGGCCGCGGCGCTGGAAGTGCTGAAGGGCATGGGCAAGCTGTCCGGCGTGGATTTGTCGGTCAGCGATGACGAACGTTCTCTGTTCACTGACATTTCGGGCGGGGAGCCGCACCATTGGAGCGTCGAGGAAGCCGCCTTGATCGTCAGCGGCGCGCATACGGCGCAGGAACGTGTGCCCTACCTGGACAAGCTGGCGCAGTTGGAGGCGGATGCGGACAAGGCCACTTCCGGCGCCCGCGACGCCTTCGATCGCGGCGACCGGCTGCTCCGCTGGCTGTACCGGCGCGGCTACCTCAAGCATTACCAGATCGACAAGACGGACCTCACCGCATTGCTCGATACCGGCGGCTACAATTGCGTATCCTCGGCGCTGCTCTACATGCTGGTGGCGCGCCACCTTGGCCTGGATGTGCGGGCCATCGAAGTTCCCGATCATGCCTTCGTGGTCTTGTATGACGGCCTGCGCCACGTGGATGTCGAAACCACCGCGGCCGCAGGATTCAACCCGGACGCCGACGCCGCGGCGGCGGGGAATTTTCGCCGCCTCACCGGTCTCATCCGGCCTTCCTCGGAAAAGCCGGAGCTGCGGCGCGAAGTGGGCGGCGTCGGTCTGCTGGGCGCCGTGTACTACAACCACGGCGTCGCCGACAGCCTGGCGCATCGCTATAGCGAGGCCCTGGCGGAATACTTCCGCGCGTTGAGCATCGATGCCGAGAGCGCCAATGCCGTCAAGAACAGTTTGTCGGCCATCGGCGCCTGGGGCGCCGAATTGGCCAAGGCACAAGACTTTCCCACGGCGGTAAAGGAACTTGGGATCGGCCTGGTCCTGGCGCCGGACGATGCGCAGCTGAACTACATCAGCACCGCCGCCTGGCAGATGTGGGCCAACAGCGAAATCCAGGCCGGTCATACCGAACAGGCGCTCGCCGTCCTGCGCGATGCGGCGCAAGCCATGCCCAAGAGTCACTTCGAGGATCTGCAAACCTGGGTCTACGCCAGCCCGGCGCAGGAGTTGGCCAACCGCTCCGACTGGCAAGGCGCGATCGCGATCGTGGATCCGGCGCGGGCGCAACTGCATGGTCAGCAGCTGATAGACATCGAAAACTATGAGGCTTGGCTGTACAACCAGCAGGGACTGGCGCTGGTGGATCGACGGGACTGGCAAGGCGCTCGCATATTGTTCGATGCCGGCAGCAAGCGCCTGCCGAACAATGCGGCGCTGAAACAAAACACCATTTACTGCTGGTCGCATGTCTGGATCGCAAAAGCCGAGGCGGGCGACTACCAGTCCGCGCTGGCCAATGCGGACCAGGCCGCCGCGCGCTTTCCGGGCCAGGCCGAAATTCACCGTGCACGCGAAGTGCTGTGGCTCAATTGGAGCAAGACTGCATTGGATGCGCGCGACTGGTTCCGCGGCATCGACATCTGTCAGCGCGGTCTGAAGTACTTTCCCGGCGATCCCGCTCTGGGCAACAACGAGCGCGTCGGCTGGAACAAGGCCGCGCAGGATCGCTACGATGCAAAGCAGTGGCCGGAAGCCATCGACGTCCTGATGCGCGCCCGCGCGCGTTACCCGGACGATAAGGGCTTCCAGAATAACGAGCTCGCCGTGCGCATGGCCGCAATCAAGTCCGATCTCGACCGCAACGACTGCGGCACCGCATTGCCGCAGATTCAGTCGGCTCTTCTGCGCTTCCCCGGTGAAACGCGGCTGATCGGGGTCCGCGGTTATTGCAGCGCGCGAGCGGGAAAGCCTTGAAGTCGCGCTAAGCGGAACAATCTGTTCCTGGGCACCGGCGCCTTCGGCGCAATGCGCTGCGCTTATTGCGCCCCTCGCGGCTGTGCGAAAATGCAGCTCCGGGCAGCCCCTTGCCTTCCCGCAAGCGAACTCAAGGAATTCAACAGCAAATGCTCGCTGAGCGCCGCCTGGGGCCACAGTTTGCTTTGCTCTGGGCCGCATATGGTGCAAGTACATTCGGCAGCTGGATCGCGTTCGAGGCCTTTCCCTTGATTGCCATTCTGGTGCTGCATGCCGGCTCGGCCGGGGTCTCTGTCCTGAAGGCGGCGGGCCTGGCGGTGGGCACCCTGGTCGCCGTGCCGTTCGGCCCCCTGGTGGAGTTCCGCCGCAAGCGCCCGGTCATGATCGCGGCGGACCTGGTCCGCTGCGCCGTCCTGATCAGCATCCCCATCACATTTTCGCTGGGATGGCTCACCTACAACCAGCTTCTGATGGCATCCATCGTCGGCGCCGCCGCCGACATCGCCTTCAGGACAGCCAGCGGCGCGTATCTGAAAGCCATCGTGCAGCCGGACAAGCTGCTCGTCGCCAACGGGCGCTTCGAGTCGACGCTGTGGACCGCCACGGCCATCGGGCCGCCGCTCGGTGCGCTGGCGCTCGGCCTGTTCGGTCCGGTCATCACCGTGGTCGTGGACGCGGCGAGCTATCTCCTCTCGGCGCTGGGCATACTCGCGATCCGCAAGGCGGAAGAAGCGCCTCCGGTCCGGGGCGCAGGGCCGCGGCCGCGGGCAGCGGACCTGCTCGAAGGCTGGCGTTACATCCTGGCCCACCCCATGCTGCGCCCGCTGTTCTTCAACACCATCCTGGTCAACGGCTTGATCATGGCAACCGCGCCGCTGCTTGCCGTGCTCATGCTGGGCCAGCTCGGCTTCAACGCCTGGCAATACAGCCTGGCCTTCGGGGTGCCCTGCGTGGGCGGTCTGCTGGGTTCGCGATTGGCCCGGCCGCTGGCCGCGCGCTTCGGGCAGCACAGAACCCTGCTTGCCGCCGGAACCCTGCGCGCATTCTGGTCCCTGGGCCTGGCCTTCGTTGCCCCGGGGGTCCCCGGGCTGGTGCTGGTCATGGCGGTGCAGTTTGGACTGGTGAGCTGTTGCGGGCTGTTCAATCCGCTGCTCGCGTCTTGCCGGCTCGAGCAGATCGACAAAAGCCGGGTTGCCCGCACCCTGTCCGCCTGGTCGATCTCCAGTAATGCGGCCATTGCCGCGATGACCGCCTTGTGGGGATTGCTGGCGGCCGCCACCAGTCCGCGCTGGGCGATCGCCATAGCGGGCACCCTGATGCTGTCTACGCCCTTGCTGCTGCTCCGGCGTGAACCGGCCCTGGGCCGGATGGGCAGGGCGTAGCGCGCCCACAGCGACCTTGAAAGCCTGGATACGCTGATCGGCCTGATCCCCTTGGTTTATGCTCTCCGCTGAATTCGGAGATGATTGCCCCGTCGATTTCGATCCATACCTGAAGCCCGCTCCCTAGGGAACCTCTGATCAATTCCAACGGCAGGGCATGGAATTGATCAGAGGTTCCCTAGACCATGGAGAACGCCCCATGATCGAAGCCGTCTGCCACTGCGGCTCCATCAAAATCGAAATGCCCGCCAAACCCGACGCGGTGACGGACTGCAATTGCTCGATCTGCCGCCGCTACGGCACGCTGTGGGCCTACTACCCGGCGGCCGACGTCCGCATCCACGCCAGGCCTGAGGCGCTGTCGACCTATTCCTGGGGCGACCGCAGGCTCAACTTCTTCCGATGCAAGGACTGCGGCTGCATCACCCACTGGATGGCGGTGGAGAATCCGCTCGCGGGCAAGATGGGCGTGAACATCCGCAACGTCGATCCGGAACAGATGAAGGGCGTGCGCATCCGTCATCTCGATGGGGCGCTGAGCTGGAAGTTCCTGGACTAAGAGTCCGGCACCGTGTTCCGTGCGCCGGGCGCACTCAAGGGGCTGATCCGCCGGCTCCATGACTGCAACCCATCTCATCTCCCCGGCGCTCGATCCTCACGCTGCCCGCATGCGTGCCATCTCAAATGCATGGCACGCATGGCACGCATGCTGAAAAACCGCGCGGCGGCCTTCCATTCGCCCCGCCGGCAAGCATTCATGCCCGGTTCATCTCCCAGGCCCTATCGTGGCGCCGTGATGACAGGCAGCCGTCCCGTGCTGGCCTGGCGCAGTCCGGAGGTGCCGTGTCATGTGGAAAAAGCTTCGCGTCCTGTCTCTCCTGTTGGCGCTGCTGGCCACGCCGCTGTCGGCGTTCGCCGGCGTTTTCGTCTCGATCAATCTCGCGCCGCCTCTGCTGCCGGTCTACGAGCAGCCGCTGTGCCCGGGCGACGGCTACATCTGGACTCCGGGCTACTGGGCCTACGGCGATTTCGGCTACTACTGGGTGCCGGGCACCTGGGTGCTGGCGCCGTTCCCGGGCTACCTGTGGACCCCGGGCTACTGGGGCTGGGTCGGCGGTTTCTATTCCTGGCACGGCGGCTACTGGGGCCCTCACGTCGGCTTCTACGGCGGGGTCAACTACGGCTTCGGTTATGGCGGCGTGGGCTACCAGGGCGGCTACTGGAACCACGGCCGGTTCGTCTACAACCGCAGCGTCAACAACGTCAACGTCAATATCGTGCACAACACCTACAACGCAGCCGTGATCAACCGCACCGCGGCCAACCGCGTCAGCTTCAACGGCGGCGCCGGCGGCATCGCGGCGCAGCCCACCGCGCAGGAGCGCGCCTTTGCCGGCGAGCGTCATATTCAGCCCACCGCGAGCCAAGCGCAGCACCAGCAGGCGGCGCGCGCCGACCGCTCGCAGCTGGCCTCGGCGAACCACGGCCATCCCGCGGTGTTCGCCACGCCGCGGCCCGGTGCCTTCCACGCCCAGGGCGCGGTATCGCGCGGTACCGCCGCGCCCTTCGGCGGCGCCGCGGCCCAC
>CAJCJI010000062.1 GCA_903970595.1 Verrucomicrobiota bacterium | reverse complement strand
GGTCGCCGCGGCGGTGCCGTCGGCCGCGGGCTCCTGGAACGAGGCCCTGGGCCGCTGGGCCGACGCCCGTCTGGCCGCCGGCCATAGCGACCTGCTGGGGGAGGCGGCGCCGCTGTTCGAGCGCACCCTGATCCACGTGGCCCTGGCCGCCTGCAAGGGCCAGCGCCAGGAAGCAGCGCGGCGCCTGGGCTGGGGACGCAATACGCTGACCCGCAAGATCAAGGAACTCGGCATCGAGGATTGAGCGCCTGCGGGTTCCCTACTCAGCCCTTCCCCACGGCGGCATCCTGAGCAGTACGCGGTCCTTCGCCACCACGCCATAGTTCTGCGCTTGCGGTGTCGCCATCGCTTGTCTTGTCCGGGTCTGCGGGCGCTCAGCATAGCGCCGCGCGGCGGCTCCGGAACGGCGCGGAACGTTACGGAATGCAAATCGGCCGGAAGCCGGCGGGTCACCGGGCGCCGCGGCTGGCTTGCAGCGGATGGGGCTTCCGGCCGTTGCTGCGCTTGTCCCCAATAGCTGCCAGCTAAGTCGCCAGGGCCGAAACAATTATTTACATTAACGAATCGTTAATAATCGCCCCGCCGAAAACCGGGCTCTGCCAGAATTGCGCCCGGCGCAAATTCTCAAAGCTTCTGCAGCCCGGCTACACTTGCTTGCGGTTGCCGCGAAAAGCCGGCGCTTGACTTGGCGCCGGCTGTTTGCCGCAGTGGGGCGGCGCCGGCTGCGCACGCCCGGGGTAGGCGTGGGCGCGCAAATCCAGGCGCAGTCGAATAAGATAGAGCACCTCAAGTGCTGTCCGGAGGTCCTTTGTGTTTGGTGTGGAATTCTCGGAGAAAACCAACGTGAATCGTCGTTTGCCGCTTATTCTTGGCTTCGCCCCGACGTGTATGGCGGGCTTGATGTTGTCGTGTTCCGCGGCGGCCGCCGAAAGCGGCAGCTGGTACGTCGGCGCCGAGATCGGAGCGGATGTTTCAACCACGCAGAACTTCAACTCCGGCGGCACCGGCGTTCAAAACGCCGACAACACCGGGTTTCTGGGCGGATTCAGCGGCGGCTACACCATGGCCAATGGTCTGCGCCCCGAAATCGCGTTCGATTACCACTACGCCAGCATCAGCAGCATCGCGGTGACCAGCTCCGGCGGCATCTCTTCTCCGACTCCCCTGGCCTCCGGCTCGGTTTCGGCGAAGGTCCTGATGGGCAACCTGTGGTACGACTTCAAGCGGCCGGATGGCTTTCTCTCGGTGATCTATCCCTACGTCGGCCTCGGTATCGGTATGGCGGACGTGTCGCTCAAGAATGAAAATTTCAGCACCTTCGAGGGTACCGGCGGCGGCGCCAACGGTTCCAAGCTGGCCCCGGCCTACCAGTTCGGCTTCGGCGGCAACTGGGAGATCGGCTCGGGCCTGGCCGCGACGGTCGGCTTTCGCTACCTGGCCACCACCAATGTGAAGATCTCCGGCGAGGAGACCACGCCGACCAGTACCATCAATGGCGTGAGCGGCATCTACCGCGCGCCGTCGCTGTTCGTCGGCATGAAGTACAACTTCGGCGGCGGCGAATCCTAAAGCCGGGCGGTCAAGCGCTCAGGCGCCGATCCGTACGCTGCATCTCCCGACGGCGGGGCAGGACCAGAGCCTGCTCCGCCGTTGGCCGTTGCAGCGAATCGCTTCTTCAGGAGCCCGCCGCGGCCTGCGCCACCACCAGCACCTCGAAGGTTCCGCTCAGCACCTTTGGCCGCGGGTGCGGAGTGTCGGCGCTCGGCTCCGGCGCCGGGCCGAACTCGGCGGTGGGCAGATAAAGCTTGTGGGTGGCGGCATCCAGGGCGATGGTGCGCGCGCCGCGCCTGGTTTGCAGAGTTTGCTGCACGACGAAGTCATCCGGTCCGCGCTCCAGCACCACGCTGAGCGTGCCCTCGCCGTTGGCGCTGAACACGCTCTGCCGGGCCGGGTCGAATTCGGCGCCGTCCACGCCGCTGCCGATGGGCAGATTCGCCACGGCGCGGCCGCTGTCAATATCCAGTATGGCCAGCGTCTGGTTGCCGCAGGTGGAGAAGCTGCGGCGATGCGCGGCATCCAGCGCCAGGCCGGAGGGTTCCTCGCACTGCGGCAAGGGCCAGCGCGCTTTCAGCGTCGCCGCCTTGGCGTCGATCGCCACCAGTTCGGCGGTGTCCTCGATGTTGGCGTACACCATGCCGCGGCCGTCGGCGCGGGCAAACTCCGGTTTGCCGCCGAGGGGCAAGGTGGCCACCACGGCGGCGCTCTTCGCATCGATCACGGTGACGCTCTGGCCGTGACCGTTGAAGGCGAAAACCCGCCGGCTGGCCGGGTCGTACAGGATGGCGTCGGGCCCGGCCCCGGTGGGCACCGTGGCCAACACGGCCCGCGTCTTCAGGTCGAACACCTTGACCTGGTCGGCCTTGCCGGCGCTGATGAAGCCGCGGCCCAGCTCGGGCGCAAGCGCGATGCCGTGCACGCCCGGCGTGTCGCCGATCCGGGCGATCTCCTTGCCGCCGCGCGTATCGACCACGCTGACGTGGTCGGCGCGGGACAGGTAGAGCAGATGGGTCTTGGGGTCCACGCTCGGATAGTCCCAGCCGCCCTCGCCGCCGAGCGGCAGGTGCCGTACCACGGCATAGGGCTTGCCGCCTGCCGCCG
>CAJCJI010000061.1 GCA_903970595.1 Verrucomicrobiota bacterium | reverse complement strand
CAGGCCATGGATGGCCTGTCGATGGACCCCGCTCCGGCTGCGGAGCGCAGGGGACCGATCAATCGCGCAAGCGAATGATCGGCGCAGACATCGGGGCGGCGTTTCTTGCCTACTTCTTTACGCTGTTGTAAAGAAGTAGGTCGCCGAAGGCGAAATACTCCGGTCAGTCGCCAGGGAGGATACCGGCCGCGCGTCCCGCGGGGATTCCCTTCGGTCACAAGCGCGCGTGCTGAAGTTTCAACGCAGATGGCTACCCCTCCCCTCAATCCCCTCCCGCAGGGGGAAGGGAAGACCTGCACTGCTGCCCAGGTAAGACACGGGTTCCCTCATGACCCCACCACCACCCCCCGCGCCCCCAACTTCTCCTTGATCTGCGGCAACGCCGCCTGCGCCGCCCGCTCACCGGCCAGGATGGACCGCATGCGGTCATCGAAATCAGTCGCGCCGATCGCCCCCAGGTCCGGGGTGATCATCACGTCGGCCTGACCGGCCTGGTCGTCGCGCAGGCCCTTGCCCACGATGTCGATGGCCCGATGCATGACGGCCAGCTGGCTGTCCGCGGCGCCCTGCGGCGGGGTGGAGACATCCACGGCGATCACGAAGTCCGCCCCCATGGCGCGCGCCTCGCGGATCGGAACGGGGCTGCGCAGGCCGCCGTCCAGGTAGTCCTCGCCGCGGATCTTCATCGGCTCGAAAATGCCGGGCACGGCGGCGGAGGCGCGCACCACTTCGCCGACGTCGCCGTGGTCGAAGATCACCGGTTCGCCGGTGCGCAGTTTCACCGCCACGCAGGCGAAGCGGCGCTTGAGCTTTTCCATCGGCATCTGCTTCACAGCCTGGTCGACGAAGGCCTGCAGGGCGTCGCCCTTGATCACGCCGCGGCCGAACATGGTCCAGTCGGTCACCACGGCGCGGTCCAGGTCGAAGGACATCTGCTGCAGGTCGAAGCCGCTATAGCCGGCGGAGTAGAGCGCGCCGGCGACGCAGCCGGCGCTGGTGCCCACCACCAGGTCCGGCACGATGCCGTGGCTTTCCAGGACCTTGATCACGCCCACGTGGGCAAAGCCACGCGCCGCGCCGCCGCCCAGGGCCAGCCCGATCTTGGGCGGCGGCGGGGGGATGGGCGCGGCGGCGGTGAATGCGGGCTCGGCATCCGGCGCCGTCGGCTTGCCCGCGCAGGCCGCGAGCAGGCAGCAGAGCAGGAAGGCAAAGCGGATCTTGGTCAAGGAAGGTCCTCGTGGGGTGAGCGGAGATGGTGACAGGCAGGCCATTGTTTTGGAGCGGCATGCAAAGTGTATGGCCGATTTGTGCAAAATCCGTGGCGGCGCCGGCAGCCTGTTGCGCTAATCTGCAGGAGAGCCAGGCACCGGATTTGACCAGGTTTGATCGGGGGGAACTGCAATGAAATATTACCTGCTAAGACTGAACGGGCCGCGTCCCAGCTTTCCGCACGACATCACCGCGGAGGAAGGGGCGCTGATGCGGGAGCACTCGGTCTATTGGCGCGGCCTGGCCGCGCGGGGCATGGCGCACGCGGTCGGGCCGGTGGCCGATCCCAAGGGGATGTACGGCATGGCCGTGCTGGAACTGGAGGATCATGTCGACCCGCGCGTGGTGGGCGGCGATGATCCGGTGGTCAAGGCCGGCGTCGGCTTCACCATCGAAGTGCTGCCGATCCTCTCGCTGATCACGCCGAAGTCGGTGGCATCGGCCTGAGCGCGCCCATCGCCTGAAGCGCTGGAAACCAGCGGCGGCTTCAGGGGCAGCAGCTTGGGCAGGGCGTGTAGCCGCGTGCCTGGGCCACCGCGGCCGAGACGAAGATGGCGCGCTGGCCGGCGGCAGTGGCGGCGATGGCTGCGCAGTCCGCGCGGTGGTAGATGCGGCTGAGCTTGTCGCCGACCAGCCGGGGGCGTCCCTTGAACAGTCTCCAGGATTTGCCGGAACCGGCGCCCAGGGCCTGCGGCGGGGTCGTGCCCGGCACAAGGGGAAAAGCTGCGCTCAGGCGCTGTATTCGCCGGTATTCGGCGCGGATGGCGGAGACGTAGCCGCTGGCGGCGCAGGCCATCATCACAAACAGGCAGCCGATCGTCAGCGGATGGCGTTCCAGCCAGGAATAGTGCCTGGCATCACGCAGGCTCGTGGCCGCGCCATAAATGAACAGGAGCGGCAGGGACAGCACGGTGGTGGTGATGAAATAGGCGATCATCGCCGCCAGGGCCTCGGTATGCACGGCCTGCCAGTCGAAGTGCATCGGCGGCCGGTAGGCCATGAACGGGGTGACCCAGGCCGGGTTTGCGCGTTGCGCGGAAGGCGGCGCGGGCGGCTGTCCGGCGGGATGCCAGCTCGGCCACGACGTAGTCGCGGCAACAGGCGCGGCGACGGCCGGCGCGGCGGCGGGCACCGATCCCGCAGGTGCCTCGCGCGTCTTGACCTCGATGTGCAGGTCAGCCGGCTGGCTCATCCAGGCGGGCAGGCTGGACTTTTGCGCCACCAGTTCCAGCAGGTCGGGCGTGTCGGCGGGCCGGCCGCGCAGGGCCTGCAGCAGCGCGTCGGCCAGCAGGCGGTGGGTGTCGCCGAGCCGGCGCACGGCGGCGAACAGGCTGGAGGCGGCGGGATCGGCGAAGTCCTGGCGGGTGAAGATCAGGTTTTCGTCGTGGTAGCGCGCCCACAGTTCGGGCGCCTCGGCCAGGGCGATGATGCTCAGGTAGATCACCAGGGCGGAGAAGCGGTCGATGCCGGCGTCGAAGCAATTCAGGTCCCGCCGCGGGTGCTGGAAGTGCGGATGACCCAGTTCGTTGCTGCGCCAGCCGTGCATGGCCGGCACGTACATGGCGTCCAGGTCGATCAGGCGAAAACGCCCGTCGCGGACGATGATGTTGCCGTGCTGCAGGTCGCCGTGGGCCAGCTGCGCGTTGCGCAGGCCCTGGATGGTACGCAGCCACTGGTTGGCCAGGGCCTGCAGCATGGTCTTGCTGGACAGGGCCTGCTGCAGGTACAAGTCCAGCGTGGGGCCCTCGATCCATTCCATCACCACGATGGGAAAGCGCCGGCCGCCGACCATGATGCCGTCCGCGTCGAAGACGAAGCTGGCCAGGGCCGGCTCGCGGTGGGCGCGCAGGTGGCGGTCGATCAGTTCGTAGCGCTGGTCGCGGTCCGCGATCAGCCCGCGGAAGCAGCGGATGGCGACAGCGCGCTGGTCGGCGGCTTCGCGCAGCTTGAAGGCATAGGCGAAGTTGCCGGAGGCCACCAGCGGAATGCCGAAACGGTCCAGCGCCGGCTGGCAGCGCTGCAGGTCAGGGTTGGTGAAGGCCAGCTGCGGGTTCTGGATGGCCTCGACGAATTCGTGCGACGAGGGCCAGGGCGGCGCCGCGGCCCTCGCGGCCGTGATGCGCGGGCCGCTCATGGCGGCGGATCCAGGATGATGGACAGGGCGGCGACATCGTCGTTGCGCATGCTGCCGTTGCGGCGCTGCGCTTCGACCAGGGCCGTTATCTCCGCAACGCGTCCCTGCGCCAGCAGCCGGCGGAAGGTGTCGGCGGCGGCATCCCGGCTGCGCCCGGCGGCGAGCAGCCAGCAGGCGGCGGCATCGGACAGCAGCAGAAATTCGTCGCCGGGCGCGGCCGTGCCCTCGAAGTTGCCGATCGCCCCGGCGCAGCGCGGAATGGCATCTGCTCGCGAAGGCAGCAGCTTCGGGCGGAAGCCGAACTGTTCCGGCTCGGACAGGGGCACAGCTGCGATCAACGCGCCGCCGCGAAAATGGAACAGGCAGCAGTCGCCGAGCGCGATGGCCTGCCAGCACAGGCCCTCGCCGGTGTCCCGGAACACCAGGCCGGCAAAGGCCGCATAGGAACCCTGCAGGCGCTTTTCCTGTGCATACCAGGGCAGGGGCCGGCCCGCCCAGTGCCGCTCGGCGCGCCCGGCCAGCTGGGTCACCAGTTCCAGGAAGGCGTCCTTGCCGGCCGCGGCCGAATGGCGCACCCAGGCGCGCACCAGCAGCCGCGCCCAGTGGCGCGAGCCGAAGGCCTCGGTGGCGCCGTCGGCCACCGCGCAGGCCCAGGTGCGCGGGTTACAGGCGATGGCGTCTTCGCACTCGCCCGGGGCCGAGCCCTGCTTCTGGCTCAGGTAGCGCTGGACCCGCCAGGGCGGCGGCTGGCTGGGCATCGCCGCTCAGCGCAGGTTGGCCGGGCGGGTGCCGATGTCGAAGAACTGCACCACCGAGGCGGCGTCGCCGTTGAAGACGAAGCCGCGCGCGCCCTCGCCCGCCGGCATGCCCATCTGCGCCGCGGCGCGGACGAAGGATTCCGGCAGCGCGCTGGACATGCGGTACAGGGCCTTGGCGAAATCGTCCGCCAGCGCGGTCTCGCCGGAGGGGTATTCGACCTTGCCGCCGCGGGTGGAGGAGACGTGGCAGGTGTACAGCAGGGCATTGCCGTCGCCGGTCTTGAGCGCCGTGATCTGCTGGGCGATGGCGCTGGGATCGCCATCCGAAGACTGGCCGTCGGTGAGGTGCAGAATGGTCGGCGGAAAGCCGTTGCGGTGCTCGCCCACCCATTGCTCGACCAGGCGCAGGGTCAGGCCCAGGGCCTCGCACATCAGCGTGCCGCCGCTGGCGGCGGCCTCGAGCCAGACCGGGAACCGCACCTGCTGCTCCACCAGGCCGCCGGCGCCGTCCGGCACCTTCTTGTTGCGCGTCTCGATGCGCGCCGGCTTGTCCGCCAGCTCGCCGATCGGCACCAGCTCCCGCCCCGCCAGCTCGCCCAGCAGCGCCGGGTGCACGGCGCCGCCGTAGCCGATGACGGCGACGTGGTAGTAATTGCGGATTTCCTCGGTCTTGGTGCAGCGGATCACCAGGTCGTGCAGGGTGCGGTTCACCACGTCGGCGACGAAGTCCGCCTTCGATCCCTGCGTCTCGCCGCCAAAGGGGTCGGCCATGGAGCCGGACTGGTCGATCACGAACACGAAGCAGGTGGGATTCGAACGGCTGATTTCCGCGGAATAGCTCATCTGTGACTCCCGGCGCAGATCCCGCCGGCGGGGTGCCGGCGGCGGCTGGGGTTCATTCTAATCCCTTGCTTCGGGCAGATAGGGCCCGATGGAGGAATCCGCCAATGGGCTCATCCGGCGGCGGCCGGCCCGCCTATTTCGCCGCGTTCCAGCGCTGCTGCCGCTCCTTCATCGCCAGGAACAAGGCCACCCCGAACGCATAGCTGGTCAGCGCGCTCATCGGGAAGAACAGCCAGCAGTGCTTCATGCCGCAGCGGCGTCCGTCGATGATGGTCCACAGCGGATAGAGCAGCACATTGGCGAACAGCAGGTCCTGCCCGCCGGAAGCCGAGGCCGGGTTGACGAACAGCTGCCCGGTCCAGTTGGCCCAGCCGGCCTGGCTGCCGTACTGATACATGTATTGAAAGTTGAAGTACCAGCCCACCAGCAGGGCCGCCAAGGAGGTGGCGTAGTACACCCACTCCAGGCCGCTGATGCCGCCCGCGCCGCCGCCGGGTTTGAACAGGTGGCGGTTGAAATAGACGATCAGGGCGACCGACAACAAGCCGATCGCGATGTAAAAGGCCATGGTGGGCGCTATCGACATGCTTGATTTCTCCCCTGGTTTTTGACGACGCGATCCGATATTAGCGCCGGGGGCGGTGCCTTATTTCGTCCGTTCGAGGTACCCATTTGGCGATGGCGCGGACTGGCGGAGCAAGCTCTGACTAACCCGCGCGCCCTCAGTCGTAAGGCACGGCCTGTGGCCACCGAGGCTATTGCGCCCAAAACCTCGGCGGCCACAGGCCCTTGATCTCTTCAGCATCGGAATGAACCCGGATTCAAATCGGCCAAGGCAACCGTTCCCGGTCGCGCTTGTTCAGTGCATCAAAGGACAGCGCGCGCTGTTGCGGCAGCCATCGCAATGGCGCGCCAGTGAACGGATCGGTGTATTCAATGCCGGCAGCGCGAATGAAATCTTCAATTTGATTGTCGGGCACGTTTTGCTGGCGCAACAAAAGCTGTAATGCGAGCAGGCGCTGGAATCCCTGGAGATCGCACATGCGACCGGTGTACATGTGCATTATGGGCACGCTCATGTTCGCGAGCGTCTGGCCCAGAGGGTTGCGTAACATCTCGAAGGACAGCTCTGCCGGAAAGCCGTGCACCGGCGCATCTTCTTTGACGCCGTAACAACCGTGGCTGTCCGCTTCAATGCCTTGCCGCAGCTTGCGATAGGCGAGGTTGAGGGTGGCGCTGCGCAGATAAAAGCGCCCCTGCAGGAATGCGTAGAAACGCTCGCGCGCCGAGATCGCGTTGTCTGCTCCGAAGAGTTTCACGGCCGCGGCGGGATCTTCGATCAGGCTTAGGATCTCTCGCTCCTGAAGAAATTCATCCTCGAACGCACCCGCCATGGAACGTTCCTCCGTGGTGAGCGGTA
This sequence comes from Verrucomicrobiota bacterium, assembly GCA_903970595.1. Taxonomy (GTDB): domain Bacteria; phylum Pseudomonadota; class Gammaproteobacteria; order Nevskiales; family Nevskiaceae; genus Nevskia. The sequence continues at coordinate 17,901 of CAJCJI010000061.1, read as the reverse complement.
CAGCCAATTCACGCAGCGCCGCCAGTTGTGCGGTGTTTGGCGCATAGCGGTGCGCAAACTGCGAAGCCATGTGGAAATCGTCGGCGACGTAGAATGCAACGATCCCCTTCACAGTTAGCGTCTGCCGCCGTTCGGCAAGCACGCGGCGCCAAAAAAGTGTGTCGCGCTGCATAGTGTCGATGGCTTCGTCCACGCCGCCGCCGGCGAGCAAGCGGGCAAGTTCAAGTTTCCATAGGCGCCTGGCCAAGCTGATGTATTCCCATTGCGGCTCCCCGACCAGCAGGCTATTCGCAGGCACGGCGACGGCGAAATGCGGGTAGTGCTCAAGGGCGGCATAACGCTCCAGCAATACCCGGTTGTCCGCCAGGAGCTGTTCGGCCTCCGCCCCGTGTTGTTGGAGGAATTCCAGGATGTCCGATAGCTCCCCCGAGGTCTTGCCATACCCTGGAAGATGCGTCTTGTCGCCGACGAACGTTCGCCTGGGCTGCTCGGTCTCCTTATCCGCCTCCAGCATGGTCTTGCCGGCGCGCAGGGCCGCGTTGATCGCCTGGACCCGGTTCCAACCCGCCTCCTCCATGTCCGGCGCCGCGGCGTTGAAGCCCAATGCCGCGTAGTACATGTTCTGCTGCCGGGTCAGCGGTGGCCCTGGATCCTGCACCAGCGCCGTCACTTCCGGCGACAAGGGCTCGTCGATGGCGTTGACCAGCAGTACGGCTCCCGCCGCGCAGAGCAACGCGAACAATATCCACCTGCAAATCCGCCACACCCGACGCGCCCAGGTCATGATCGGCACCTCAACCCAGAAACTTCGGCACGCCAAGCTTCAGCCCCTTGCCCGGCAGAACCATGAGGGTGGAAGCACCGCGCGCCACCAGCTCGCCTTTGTCGTCGCGCACGCTGGCCTCGGTGTAGCTGAGCTGGCGGCCGGCGCGCAGGCAGGTTCCGGTTGCGACAAGGCGGCCGCCGCTTACAGCCTTGAGGTAGTTGAGCTTGAGGTCGACGTTGACCAGGCCCGCATCTTCCGGGATGACCTGGAAGCCCGCCCAGAACGTGGCGGTGTCGATCAGGGTGGCGAGCACCCCGCCGTGCACGATGCCGAAAGGCTGGAAGTGCGGAGCGCCAACGTCCAGTTCCACGCGGCAGCCGTGTTCCACCAGTTCCACCAGGCGGAATGCCATATGGCTGGGGAAGGCGCTGGTGTTGACGGTGTGCAGCAGGCGGCTTAGATACTCGGAATTGAGGGTAGGCATGGCCTGGACCTTGGGCATTGCGCGATGCGCTTAGCCTAGCGCGTTCTTTCCGCTGAGATGCAAGGCCACAGATGCGGGGGCGCGAGGCGGTACAGGTTTTTGCACAACGGGTATGGCGTTATGATGCGGATGCCGGACTGGCACTGGGCCTCCCGCTGCCTGATCGCGGAGCGCATATGGAAGCCGTCGCCGTAGCTGCCGACTCCCGCCTTTCAAGCCTGCTGCCGGGGTCCGGCTTTGCGGACGCTTATCGTGTGGTCTGCCCGGTGCGGCCGCTGACCGCGCGCCAAGCGGCCCAGGCAATTTTCGATACGCCGCCGCCAAAATGGGTGGACGCGCTGATGGCGCTGCGTAACGGCATCACGGGCTGGTTCGGCCTCAAGCCCGGGGTGCGCCAGGCGGGCGCGGCGGGCGGTGGCCGGGTCGGCATGTTTCCGGTGCTGGCCGAGTCGGCGGAGGAAATGCTGCTGGGCCTGGACGACCGGCACCTGGATTTTCGGCTGGCCGTGGCGGTGCAACCCTCAGCCGGGAATCAGCAGATCACGGTAACCACCGTGGTGTGCACGCATAATCTGCTGGGCCGGGTGTACCTGGCGGCGATCCTGCCGTTTCACCGGGTGATTGTCCGCAGCATGCTCAAGCGGGGAGCACGCTGCCTGGTGGATGCACAGGCGTAGTTGCGGCCCAAATCAAAGACCCCTCAGCCGCAAGCGGCTGAGGGGCCGATGTTTTGCCGATGCTGCGGTGGGGACGGGATGGCTTAAACCACCATCCCCGCAATCTCAGCGGCGATCACCGAACAGGCGCAGCAGGGACATGAACAGATTGATGAAGTCCATGTACAGAACCAATGCACCAATCACCACCTTCTTCCCCTGAACGTAGGCCGCCTCGCCATATGCGTACATTTGCTTGATCTGCTGCGTATGGTAGGCCGTCAAGCCGACGAACACGATGACGCCGATCACCGAGACGGCGAACTGCACCGCACTGGACTGCAAGAAGATGTTGACCACGCCGGCGATGATGATGCCCCATAGGCCCATGATCATGAACGAGCCCATGCGGGTCAGATCGGTCTTGGTGGTGTAGCCATAAAGACTCATGCCGCCGAAGGTGCCCGCGGTAATGAAGAACACGCGGGCGATGCTCTGACCGGCATACATCATAAAAATACTGGACAACGACAGACCCATCACGGATGCGAAGATCCAGTAGGTAACCTGGGCCGTCATCAGGCTCATCTTCTCAATGCGGAAACGGAGAAACAGGGCCATGCCCAGCGGCGCAAAAATCACCACGAAAATCAGCGGCGTTTTCGCAATTGCAAGAAACAACCCGGAGACGAAGGCGTAATACGCCACAATCCCGGTCAGGGCCAAGCCACCAGCCATGTAGGAGTACACGGAACGGATGTAATCGCTAAAGCCGGTATCGACGCCGGTCTGGCTCAGCGTGGGGCGGCTGTTTCGCATCGAATTCATGTCGATGGGCATAGGGTTTCTCGGATCCTGGAAAGGTGAACGCGTGCCGTAGCATACGCCAAGCAAGAACATAAGGCTGCGGCCAGCGGTTTCAAGTGTCGGATTTACCTGTACAAATCATGCCTGCCGGGGAGCCGGCGGCAGCATCTTGGACAGCGCCATAGGGGCCCGGTTCGCAGGCGGCCGGCGCAAGCTACCCGAACGGGTATCGTGCACGGCGGCGGGGCGGGTGCTACTTTGGCGGCAGACGGCGCGGCGGATGCGAAAACAGCGGCCCGTGCGGGAAAACCCCATCAGGAGGAGAGGAAGCGATGTCACTCAAGCAGCAGGCGGATGCGTTGTTGCGGGCGGCGGCCGAGGCCGGCGATGTGCCGGGCGTGGTGGCCATGGCCACCGATCGGCAGGGCACTTTGTACGAGGGCGCCTTCGGCCGGCGCGCGCTCGGCGAGGACGCGCCGATGACGCTCGACACGGTGGGTTTGATCGCCTCGATGACCAAGGCTCTGACCTCGACCGCGGCAATGCAATTGCTCGAACAGGGCCGGCTGGAGCTCGACGGGCCGGCCGCGCAATGGCTGCCGGAGCTGGCGCAGGTGCGGGTGCTGGAGGGCTTCGACGCCGGCGGCCAGCCGCGCACACGGGCGCCGAAACGTCCCATCACCCTGCGGCATCTGCTGACCCACACCGCCGGCTTCAGCTATGAATTCCTCAGCCAGGACGTGCTGAAATACCAGGCGGCGACATCCACCCCCAGCTTCTTCACCGGCCAGCTGGCCACCCTGCGCCTGCCGCTGCTGTTCGATCCGGGCGAGCGCTGGGAATACGGCATCAACCTCGACTGGGCGGGCCGCGTGATCGAAGCGGTCAGCGGGCGCACGCTCGGCGCCTACCTGGGCGAGTACGTGCTGGGCCCCCTGGGCATGCGCGACACGGCGTTCCGCATGACGCCGCAGATGCGTGCGCGCAAGGCGAAAATCCACCAGCGCGGGGAGGACGGCAAGCTGACGCCGATCGAGCTGGAACTGCCGCAGGACGCGGAGTTCGAGATGGGCGGCGCAGGCCTGTACGGTACCGTGGGCGACTACCTGAAATTCGTGCGCATGATTCTCAACCGCGGCCAGGCCGAAGGCGGCAGGGTGCTGAAGGCCGAGACGGTGGATCTGATGTCGCAAAACCAGATGGGCGAACTCACGGTGCGGCCGCTGAAAAGCGCGAACCGCATGCTCACCAACGATTTCGAGCTGCCGCCGGAGGTGCCGCACCAGTGGGGCTTGGCCTTTATGATCAACACCAAGGCCCTGCCTACCGGCCGCGCCGCGGGCAGCCTGATGTGGGCCGGGCTGACCAACTGCTATTACTGGATCGATCCGTCCAGCGGCATCGGCGGCGTCTATCTGACGCAGATCCTGCCGTTTGCCGACGTCAAGGCGATGCCCTTGTTCTTCGCTTTCGAGTACACGGTGTATGCCAACCGGCAGCGGGAGTAAGAACACCAGGCCCTAGGGAACCTCTGATCAGAGGTTCCCTAGAACACCGGCAGCATCAACACCGTCAGGACCACCCCGGCCACCATCTCCACCAGGTGCTGTGCCGCGCTGTAGGGGCGCGAAACGGTGAAGACCAGGTAGATGGTGGCGAGCACGCTGCCAAACAATGCCCAGATGGGCGCCAGCCTGACCAGCATCAGCGCGGCCGAATCCGAGAAATGGCTCAGCAGCAGCCCCCCGCCGCTGAGCCTCAGGACAAGGCCGCACAGGGCCACCAGCAGCAATACGGTGCTGGCGCGAAGCGCTACGTTGCGGGTGCGCTTGGGCACGCTTGAATTCCAATCCGAAACCATCGGGTCCTTCCGGCTAAAAAACTTCCAAAAAATTGCGCCGGACGCGTCGGGCATGATCTGCCCGCCAGCTGAGTCGCTTCGCACGCTTCGGCATCCGCGCCTACCCCGCGCTCGCCAGTGCGGCCAAGGTATCGCCGCGGCTGCGCGAGCGGCGGACTGGTGCGATCAACGGTAGCGTCAAGCCGCCCGAGTCCGGGCCGCACGGAACGCGCGCAGTCCGCCCCCGGCAGGACCGCCGATTCATGCCGCACAATAGGCTCCCTGGATGACAGCCGAGTCCGATCTCCCCCATGCCATCGACTTCACCGCGGGCACGGCACCAGCCGTCCCCATTGCCCGAGCCGGTCATCCCGGTCGCCGTTGGCGCCAGCACGATCAACGGCCGCGGCCTGTTCGCCACCGCCAGGCTGCCGGGACGCAGGAAACTGGGGGAAATCTCCGGGACCCTGGTGCGGCTGCCCGGCGCGTGGAAGAAGGTGGAGCGCTCGGACAAGATCTACCTGATCGAGATCAATCCGCGCCAGGCGCTGGAATGCGCCTCCGGCAACAGCTTCCGCTTTCTCAACCACAGCTGCGCCGCCAACTGCTACATGCGCATCATCCGCAACCGGGTCGAAATCTACACCCGCCGCCCGATCGCCAAGGGCACCGAATTGACCGTGGACTACGGCGCCACGCCGCACCGCGGCGGCATGCGCTGCGCCTGCGGCGCGCCGAACTGCAGGGGCTTGCTCTAGGGAACCTCTGATCAATTCCATGCCCTGCCGCTGGTCCGCGATTTCGCCGCCGTCCGTCATGGAGCGGGCGACGCCCAGAACTTTCCCCGATATTTTGGACTCGAAGATTTGCGGCAAGAGCAATGGACGTCGGCACAATCAATGCCAGGAAAATTGTCTTGCCCCGATCAACGAGGTGTGGACGATGAATTTTGGAAAACTGGTATCGATGTTTGCCCTTGCCTGCGCCCTCAGCGCCTGCGGCGGCCCCGTGGTCACGTTGAAGAATCCGCAGAATGGCGCATTGGTGTCCTGCAAGGGCGGGACCTTTGCCAATGGCAACACTTCGCAGCGGGTGGCGGATGACCTGATTACCCAGTGCGTGGACAACTACACGCGCAGCGGTTATGAGGTGGTCAGTTCCTCCTCCTGAGCGGGGAGCGGCAGGTCTTTGCAGTCGACTGCAAGCAAAACATCGCTTTGAAAACAGTGATGTAGAAGCCTGCGCCGGTGCCAGCACGCGGGCCGCACGGCACGGCAGTGAACCCTGCATGAGGGCTGGGGTCAAATAGACGGCCTCACAATTCAGGCCAATTCCCCCATAGCAGAATTATCACCCAGGAGTTCCATCATGATCATGGACGACAAGGACGATGCACGCGCGCGGATTCACCACGCCACCGAAGAAGCGGCGCATAGCGCCGCCGCCGACAAGGCCAAGGGCCTCGTCAAGGAAACGGTAGGCAAGGCCAAGGAAAAAATCGGCGCCGCCATCGGCGACCACGAACTGGAAGCCAAGGGTACGGCGCAACGTATCGAGGGCAAGAAGGATCGCCTCAAGGGCGAGATCAAGGACAAGATCGAAGACGTCAAGGAACACATCGAAGCCGGCGCGGCCGTGCTGAAGGAAAAAATCGACGAGGCGCGCGGCAAGAAGTAGTCTCCCGAATCCTGGAGACTGAAGGGGCCCCGCTTTGTGGGGCCTTTTTTTACTTGCCCAGGATGGCCGGGAACAGCCTCTCGAAATCGTCCCGCCAGTGCGGCAGGCGCAGGCTGAAGCGCTGCGTCAGCTTGCCGCAGTCCAGGCGGGAGTTCGCCGGGCGGCGCGCGGGCGTCGGATAGGCGGACGCGGGAATCGGCAGTACCTCGCGGCAACGGACCGCTTGCGGCTCCGCGCCGCGCAGGCGGTCCACGATGAGGCTGGCGAATTCGTACCAGCTGGCCGTGCCGGCGCTTTGCAGATGGTAAACCCCGCTGGTGCCGCCGGTATCGGCAGCCCCTAGTTGCGCCGCAAGCTGCGCGGTCGTGTCGGCGATCAGGCTGCTGGAGGTGGGCGCGCCGATCTGGTCCGCGACGATCGAGAGCGTTTCGCGCTCGCGCGCCAGGCGGATGATGGTCTTGACGAAGTTGGCGCCGTGGGCACCGTACACCCAGCTGGTCCGGAGAATGATGTGGGCGCCGCCCGCCGCGGCGATGGCCTCCTCGCCCGCCAGCTTGGAGCGGCCGTAGACATTGATCGGGCCGGTTGGATCGGTTTCCAGATAAGCCGCTTGCGGCTTGTCGCCGGCAAAGACGTAATCGGTCGAGTAGTGGATCAGCCAGGCGCCCAAGGCCGCCGCTTCCTGCGCCAGTATGGCGGGCGCCCGCGCGTTGACGGCGAATGCCAGTTCGGCCTGGCTCTCGGCCTTGTCCACCGCGGTATAGGCGGCGGCGTTGACGATCAGTTGGGGACGCAGTTGCCGCAGCAGCGTGCGGATGGCGGACTCGTCCCTCAGATCGAGCCCATCGCGCCCGGTGGCGGTCACCTCGCCCAGGGGCGCCAGGGTGCGCAGCAGTTCGTGCCCGACCTGGCCGTTGGCGCCGGTCAGCAGGATCCTGGCGCCGCTCCCGGCCATCAGGCGAATACCTCGGCCTCGCGGAGCAAGGCGCCCGCCGCGTCCTTGGCGGACAGTACCGGCGGGTCCGCGATCGGCCAGCGGATGCCGATCTGCGGATCGTTCCAGAGGAGGCTGCGCTCGTGCTGCGGCGCGTAATAGTCGGTGGTCTTGTAGAGGAATTCGGCGGTATCGGACAGCGTCACGAAGCCGTGCGCGAAGCCGGGCGGCACCCACAGCATGCGCTTGTTGTCCGACGACAACTCCACCCCGGCCCAGCGGCCGAAGCTCGGCGAGGAGCGGCGCAGGTCCACCGCCACGTCGAACACCCGCCCCTGCACCACCCGCACCAGTTTCCCCTGGGCCTGCTGGATCTGGTAATGCAGGCCGCGCAGCACGCCGCGGCTGGAACGCGAGTGATTGTCCTGGACGAAGTCCGGATCGACGCCGGTGCCCTGGGCGAAGACCTTGCGGCTGAAGCTCTCGTAGAAGAAACCGCGGTCGTCGCCGAACACCTTTGGCTCGACCAGGACCAGCTCGGGTATTTCCAGGCGGGTGAAAATCATGGCTTAAAAAATCAGGGCTCAGAAAATATTGATGCGCAGCAGGTCTTTCAGGTAGCTGCCGTAGCCGCTCTTGCCCAGCTTCGCCGCCAGCGCCAGCAGCTGCTCGCCGTCGATGTAACCCAGGCGGTAGGCGATCTCCTCCGGGCAGGCGATCTTCAGCCCCTGGCGCTTCTCGATGGTCTGCACATACTGGCTGGCCTCGATCAGCGAATCGTGCGTGCCGGTGTCGAGCCAGGCATGGCCGCGGCCCATGATGGTGACGTTAAGCTGGCCCAGCTCCAGGTAGCGGCTGTTCAGGTCGGTGATTTCCAGCTCGCCCCGCGGCGAAGGACGCAGCGTCCGCGCGAACTCCACCACCTGCTTGTCGTAAAAATACAGGCCAGTGACGGCGTAGCGCGATTTTGGCCGGGCCGGCTTTTCCTCCAGGCTCACGGCGCGCCCTTGCGCATCGAATTCGACCACGCCATAGCGCTCCGGGTCATGCACCGGATAGGCGAACACGGTGGCGCCATGGCTGCGCCGATCGGCGATCTGCAGATCATGGCCGAGGTCGTGGCCATAGAAAATGTTGTCGCCCAGCACCAGGGCGGCGGCCGCATCGCCGAGAAAGGACTCGCCGATGATGAACGCCTGCGCCAGGCCGTCCGGCGAGGGCTGCACGGCGTAGCGCAAAGACAGGCCCCACTGGGCCCCGTCGCCCAGCAATTGCTCGAAACGCGGCAGGTCCTGCGGCGTGGAGATGATGAGGATGTCGCGGATCCCCGCCTGCATCAGGGTGCACAGGGGATAGTAGATCATCGGCTTGTCGTAAACCGGCAGCAGCTGCTTGGATACGGCAAGCGTGACCGGATACAGCCTGGTGCCGGAGCCGCCGGCGAGGACGATGCCCTTGCGTGCGGAGGGGGTGCTGTGCGACATGGGTGCGATGGCGGAGTAGGAAAATGTCAGGGTTGGAACTAGGGGCTGGCCTGCCCGTTCAGGCCGCCGTACTGGCGGCTGATCCAGTCGCGGTAGCCGCCGCTTTGCACGCGCCCGACCCAGGCCTGGTTGTCGAGATACCAGGCCACGGTCTTGCGGATGCCGGTCTCGAAGGTTTCGGCCGGGCGCCAGCCGAGTTCGCGCTCGATCTTGCGCGCGTCGATGGCGTAGCGGCGGTCGTGGCCGGGGCGGTCCTTGACGAAGCTGATCAGCTGCTCGTGCGGAACCACCGGCGAAGCAGGATGCAGGCCATCGAGGATGGAACAGATCAGCCGCACGACGGAGAGGTTGGTCTGCTCGTTCCAGCCGCCGATGTTGTAGGTCTCCCCCACCCGGCCGCGCTCCAGCACCTGGCGGATCGCGTCGCAGTGGTCGCCGACGTAGAGCCAGTCGCGGATATTCAGGCCGTCGCCATAGATCGGCAGCGGCTTTCCGGCAAGGGCGTTGGCAATCACCAGGGGAATGAGCTTTTCCGGGAACTGGAAGGGGCCGTAGTTGTTGGAGCAGTTGGTGGTCAGCGTGGGCAGGCCATAGGTGTGATGCCAGGCCCGCACGAAGTGATCCGACGCCGCCTTGGACGCGGAATAGGGGCTGTTCGGCTGGTACGGCGTGGTCTCGCTGAAGCTGGCATCGTCGGGCCCCAGCGAGCCGTAGACCTCGTCGGTGGAAACATGCAGGAAGCGGAAGGCTTGCTGCGCCGCGCGGTCCAACCCGGACCAGTAGCCCTGGGCCGCCTGCAGCAGCGTGAAGGTGCCGGTCACATTGGTGCGGACAAAATCCCCCGGCCCGAGGATGGAGCGGTCGACATGGCTCTCGGCGGCGAAATGCAGCACCGCCCGCGGCCGGAACTCCGCCAGCAGGCCGCCCAGCAGCGCCGCATCGCCGATGTCGCCATGACGAAACAGGTGCCGCGGATCGCCTTCGATCCCCGCCAGGTTTTCCAGGTTGCCGGCATAGGTCAGGGCATCCAGGTTGACCACCGGCTCATCGCTGCGGGCCAGCCAGTCCAGCACAAAATTCGAGCCGATGAAGCCGGCTCCGCCAGTCACGAGTATCAAGGAATCTCCAGTGCTTGACAGGCTAGGTGCCTTATTTTCGCACACCGCGCTGCGGTTCAAAGGCGCTAGGGAACCTCTGATCAATTCCATGCCATGCCGGAATTGATCAGAGGTTCCCTAGGGTTTCGACAATTTCCAGTCGATCTCCTGGGTGAAGGTGACGGTATCGTGCGACTGCCGGACCCGGTCCGGCACGTAGGGAATTTCAATCTTGAGCTGCATCATGCCCAGGGCAATCAGGGATGCGCCGTCCAGCAGCGGCGAGCCGGAACTCTGGCTGACCGAAACGCCCAGCAGGCGGGAGTCCTTGTCGAGCGATACGCACAACAGGGTCACTCCGGTCAGGCTCGCATCCAGCGCCTGCCGGGGATAGACCAGCTCTTTTTTTACCGCGTCGGAAAATTCCGCGGGATAGCCGCTCCAGGCCTCCAGCGAGACCGCCTTGGCGCCGGCGTCGCCATCTTTCGAGCCCGTTTCCTTGCATTCCCGGTTATCCGCTTCCCGCGGATAGGTCGGGTCGGCAGGCCGTTCAGGTTTGAAATTGACGGAAAACGCGATCCACGGCTCCTTCCGCTCCGGCGCGAAGTCCGGCGGCATGGGCTCGCGGTCCTTGGCGCTCATCATGGCACCCGAGGCCAGCAGCGCCGCGCCGTCCAGCAGCGGAAAGCCGCTGCCGGCGGCGATGCGGGCGTCCTGCACCTGGCCGTCGCGGCCCAGCCGGGCGCAGAGTTGCACAGTGCCGGTCTGGCCCGCACTGAGCGCTTCTTCGGGGTAGGCGACGCGCGTGGAGAAGCGGCGCAGGAATACGCGCCCATAGTCGCTGTCCGTGGCCTGCACCATCTGCGCCGCGGCCGGGCAGCGCGTGTCGTCGACCACCACTTCGCCCGGCTTGGCCCGCCCGCCGCTGGAGGCGCAACCGGCCAGCAGAATTGCCAACGCCGCCATGAGATGCTTCATGGAATCTCCCAAGAATGATCCCTTAGGATAGCGTTTCGCCGCCGCCAAAGCAGGATGCGGCGCGGCGCGCAGCCGTCGGCGCGGCCGGACCCTCAGCGGAAGCGGTCGCCCCGCGCGGCTACCGAGATGATGGCCACCACCGCCACGACCAGCAGCAGGAGCACGATCAGGCCCATGCCGCCGCCACGCCCGAAATGGCCAAAACCAAACGCGTCCGCCGCCAGCGGAGACAGGCTCATTGCGGCCACCATCGCCGCCGCAATTTGATACATCCGACGCTTTTCCATGATCGCCATCCCGAGCTTGTGAAGGAGTCAGCAGCCTAGCAAAGCTCGCTGTATGTATTCTGAACGGAGCGGGTTCTTGGGGGACGGCAGAGGAGCCTTTACGCTACTTCACACAGCGGTGTCGCGGTTTGACTTGGAGCCGATCCAGGCGGATGGCACCCGTATCGAGGGAATTCCTGATCGACCCGGCTGTGATTCAATAACACCATGTTAAATGGCTTGAATAAAATAGCACCTGGTGCTACACTATGTAAGTGAGAGAACCAGCCGGAAAGTTGGTGCGCACATTCAAGACCGCCTGGTTCTCCAAAGCGGCGCGCAAAGCGCTCATCAGAGATAGCGAGTTATGTTCGACGGTCCAGAAGGCGAGGCAAGGACTGGCCGATGACCTCGGCGGCGGCGTGTTCAAGACGCGTCTGAACAAGAACATGCACCGCAGCATCATCCTCGCCAAGGGTGGTGAATATTGGATCTTTGAATACCTGTTCGCGAAAAAAGACCGCGACAATATCGAAGACGACGAATTGGAGGCTTTCCGGGCGCTGGCGAAGCACTATGAAAAGCTGAGCCATGCGCAACTGGCTCTACTACTGCAGAACGAAGACTTCATGGAGATATGTCATGACGACAAAGCGCAAGTATAAAAGCGATGCCTTCGAGGCCGTCCACACCTCGGCTTCGGCGTTGCTTAGGGTCGGCGCAATCGACAAAGCCACCATGCGGGACTTCGACGCCTCATGCCTAGCTGTGCCGGCGCAGATCGGGCCGCAGCAGATCAAGAAGCTCCGCACGGCCAACAATGTCAGCCAGCCGGTATTCGCCCGCTACCTCAATACCAGCGAAAGCACCGTGGAGAAATGGGAAACGGGCGCCAAGCGGCCGAGCGGCATGGCGCTCAAGCTATTGGCCATCGTGGAGAAACATGGTTTGAAGGTGCTTACTTGAGGGCTTGATTCAGCCCCCTTGGCGATGAGCCGCTTTTACTTCTTGAGTATTCCCGCCAGGCACCCTGGATCCTTCCCCCCGTTTCTCCCGCCCCCTCAGTCCATCAGCCCCTTCCCTTCAAGAATTCGCGGGACACATTTTTCAATGCGGGACACCCGGGTCGCGGACTGCTTGGCGCTGGAGAAATGGAGCACATAGGCTCTCTGCCTCCCCGGGGTGAGCGCTTCGAATGCCCGTTTCAGACCAGGCAGCGCCTTAAACATTTCGCCCAGTTCATCGGGCAGAGGCTCCGGGCTTTTCTTGACTTGAACTTTCAATCCGGCCTTCTCCGCCTTCATCGCCGCCGCTATGAAGGCACGCAGCCGAGGCTCCAGGCGGGCGACCTGCTCCAGGCTTGAAAACATCAGCCGGCGCGCAACGTGGGAATTTTCGCCGGGCCGCTCAAGCAATCCTTCCGGGTCCTTCAATAGCGCACCCTTGAAGAACATGAAGCCGCAGTGCTCCTTGAACGGCTGGATGATGGCGATGTTGCCCCAATGCGCCGAAAAGCAGGGCTTGCCCCACTTCAAGTCCTCGGACAAGCCGCAGTCGAGCGCGATTTCGCGCAGCTTATCCATTTCCTGGCGCCAGCGGGGCGCGCGCTTCACGAAGGCGTCAACTTTTGGATTCATTTCGGATACCTATAGGCAAGGCCCTGCGCAGGCACGTCCACCAGTCCATAGGTCACGAACCCGCAACTGCTTGTTGGACCGTATGGATTTCCGTTCCTACAAGCGCATTAGAAATACCGGCGTTAGCGCGGCTATCGCAGCCGTTGCCTGAAGCAACAGCACTTGCACGGCCGATTTCACACTAGCGCGCAGCCAGCGAATTGCAAAAAATAGTATGAATGGCAGCTGGGCGACTATGAGCAACTGGAAGATATGAGCTGCCGTGCCTTCATCAAGCCTAACTCCGGCCGGAGGAGGAGCAGTAGCGCCAAAGGCTACGCCCAGAAAGACTGTCGCGAGCGCAGCCAAAGACATTCCCAGCGGGATACACGCGCTCGGTCTCTTTAGCAAAGCAAAAAAGTTCATAAGCTCTCTCCTTCAGTCGTCATTGGGCAGCAGCAAGCTCATCGCTCCGGCATTTTACTGTGCGACGCGACGTTAAGCGGCGGCTGGAGGCCGACAATTTCTGAGCCCTAATGCAGAGCTGGTCGGAGCAAGCAGCCTCTTAGGCATCGGGCGGTGGAAGCGTGAATCATCGCCTTCAAATGAGATTTCTCCGCCTCCAAAGCCAAAGTGCATAAAACGTCATGACACTGTAAAAAATGATGTTGGCCACCAGGACTGGGGGAAGTTGGCGGAAGTAAGCGAAATCAACTTGGGTATCCGTCACTCCCAAGCGGCTGGGATACATGCTTGCAAATGCCAGCCACTGAGTAATGGGAATTGCAACGATACATGGAATGGCAAACCTGCTTCTACGGTAGAGTGCATAGGCGCTTGCAAAACAGGCAAAAGCGATGCAGGCACCGCGACCTAAGACGCCCAAATTAGGGATGAGGGCTGTCTTGTGAATGAGGATGATCCACCACAAGCCTATCCAGGTCCAAAACCCGGCAATCACCAAGTAGACCGTCACTACTCGCATATGCCATGGAGAAGGTGATCGTACCGTATTTTCTGTGTCCATAGGGGTGTTCGAAGGGTCAGCGACCAAACTCAGCCGACGGACAAAAACACCGCTTGTGTCCGTTCGGCCGGAGCGTCTCGTTGGTGCCAATGTGCAACATTATTTGTCTGAATAATGAATATAGAAAGGAATCACAAATAGAACTGTCGTGGCCAGCGCAATCAGCAGAGCGTCGCGCTGAACGCATGCGCACCAAATATCTAAAAAAACGAGCGTACCAAACAAAGCGAAAATGAAAGCCTTGGTTTGCTTTGAAGGGCGCGATTCCCCTTGAGGCCTCGATACTGCCCGATGAAGGAGATAGCCTGATATAGCTGACGTAACTGCAGTACCCCATAGCGTCGGATCAGCCAGCAGCATGTCTTCCTCTAGGCTCCAATGAGCACGTGCGGAGGTGTCGGCGAAAAAAGCCGGCGGCCACAGGCCGCCCTACACTGCCTTTACACCGTGACAGCGGGTTGCAAAGCGGCGGCCGTTCGACGCACGCGGATTTTCACGTCTACGCGCGAACCGAGCCGGTTGATGATCGACATGAGGCGATCCACGGTGAACCGGCCAAGGTTCACGTTTCGAATGCGCGAGAAGTCGGCGGCCGCAATGCCGGTACGCTCATGCGCAGCGCGGACGCTCAAGCCATCCCGGTCAAGAACCTTGATAATTTCGGCGGCCAGGATGGCTTTGAATTGTTCCGCGTCGGCGTTCTGGTGTCCGAGGTCGCGGAAAGCATTCCCGCTGCCGCGCACCACCTCCAGCTTTTGGTCCTTCATCGCAACAGTTCCTTCAGCTTTTTCAAACGGTCCTTGAAACGGGCCGGGTCTTCCGCATCGCCTGCCATCCACCCATCGATCCTGTTCATGAGGTCAATGTTGTCATATTTGACAACAGACGTCAAAGACCGAAGCGAACATTGGAAATGCGCGTGCCTGACACCTTAAATTCACTTCAACGCGTGGAAGCGCGGTGAACGGCGGATCGCGGACCCGCCCTACGGCGCGGTCAGGCGGCGATCACCCCCGCCGCAAGGCGTTGAACGCCTCCAGCGGACATTTGTAGTTCGCCCCCACCTGGTGAACGAGCAGTTCATCCGACAAGGCCAGGTCGCCGCTGGTAGAGGAGAAGGCGATCGACTCGGCCGCGTGCAGGGCCTCGCAATCGTTGGCCAGGGTGATGAGGTAATCGGTGGAAGTGCCGTTGTTGATGAGAACATGCCGGTTGTCGAGGGTCATCGCCCCCTCCACCGAGTAATGCGGCACGGCGTCGACAGCCGGCCCCATTTGATAGCCCATCCGGGCAATCTGCTGCGGCCAGGGCCTGACCTCGGCGCCAGAGCAGGCGGCGAGGGCAAGGCAACTGGAAACCACCTGTGCAAAACGAATCGACCGCATGAGCTTGTCGCCTGTAGGAATTCCCCCTCATTTTAACCCGCATCCGGCATTGGGGCCGATGCCTGCCTGTGCCAGGGCAGCGCGGCTTGGCTTTCCGGCCTGTTTGGTGAACTCTTGAGCATATGTTCTTCCACTTTGCGGCCAATGCCGTGGTGGTGTTCCACCTCGGGTTCATCCTGTTCGCCGTGTTGGGCGGCTGGCTGGTTTTGTATCGCCGGCGCTGGGCCTGGCTGCACGCGCCCGCCTGGGCCTGGGGGGTGTGGATCGAGGTATCGCACCGCATTTGCCCGCTGACACCGCTGGAAAACAGCCTGCGCGTCCGCGCCGGCGAAGCCGGCTACGACGGCGGCTTCATCGACCACTACCTGGTGCCGCTGATTTATCCGCCCGGGCTGCAGCCGCGGCATCAGCTGTACCTGGCAGCCATGCTGCTGGGCATGAACGCGGCTTTGTACGTCGCGGCCTTCATCCGCTGGCGCAATAAAATGCGATAGGAGGGTAGGCTATGCAGCTTCGATGTCCCGCCCACCCCGCTGCCGTCCGTACCGCGAGAATCCCATGATGGAATTTCCATGAAGCCCAGATCGGTCAGGGTGAACCTCGGCGCCATCCAGGGGCTCAAGCTGGGCATGCGGCGCTTCAGCCTGGATGACCCCTATTATCTGGTGCTGACCATTTCCTGGCCGGCGTTTTTTGCGCTCGCGGTGTCCTTCTACCTGGCCGTCAACTTGTGCTTCGCGCTGGCCTATTATGCCGTGCCGGGGTGCGTCGCCAACGCGCGGCCGGGCGTGTTTCACGATGCCTTCTTCTTCAGCATCGAGACCCTGGCCACGGTCGGCTACGGCGTGATGAGCCCCGGCAGCGTCTACGGCCACATCGTGGCTTCGTGCGAGATCATCTTCGGCATGATGAGCATGGCAGTGATCACCGGCCTGGTGTTCACGCGTTTTTCGCGGCCGCGCTCGCGCCTGCTGTTCAGCCGGGTTGCCGTGGTGGGGCCCTACGATGGCCGCAAGGCGCTGATGCTGCGGGTGGTCAACCGGCGGCATGGGACGTTCGCGGAGGCGACCGCGCGGCTGACCCTGATGCGGGTCGTCCATACGCAGCCCGACAGGTCGATGCGGCGCTTTGTCGATCTGAAGCTGGAGCGGGCCACCACGCCGATCATCGGCTTGTCCTGGACCGTGATCCATCCGATCGACGAGCACAGTCCGTTCTGGGGCATGACAAAGGAGGATCTTCAGCGCGAAAGCGCCATCCTGATCGTGTCGGTCAACGGCTACGACGAGTCGATTTCCGCCTCGGTGGTGGCGCGCGAGTCCTATACCGCCGACGCGGTGCTGTTCGACCACCAATTCATCGACATCATGGATCAGCTGCCCAGCGGCGTGGTGGTGCTGGACATGGCGCGCTTCCACGACGTGGAGCCGGTCGCCGCTGCGCCGGCATAGCGGCGAATCGGCGAAAATGGCGCCTGCGCCGCGGCCCTCAGGCGGGCGGACATTTGGGCGCTTAAACATTAGCAATGCCTCAATTCCGCCAAAAAAGCAAGGTGCGTTTTTGTGAGGCACGCCGCCGGCCCGGCTTGCATGATTAAGCTCCCGCGGTATTTCCATTTTTTGGCCCGCCGGGAGCCGAATCCGCCTGCCGCCGGCCGTGCCGGCACCCGCTCAAGAGGACTGTATTCATGAACGCTCCGATCAAACTGCAGCTTCTGCTCGATACCCAGAGACTGGAGCGCAATCCCTTCCCCATCCCGGCCGGCTGGTTCTTCGCCGCCTACTCGGACAGCCTGCAGCCGGGCGAGGTGAAAAACATCAACTTCCTCGACCAGGAGTGGGTGATGTTCCGCGGCGAGGGCGGCCAGGTCGGCATTGCCGACCCCTACTGCCCGCACCTGGGCGCGCACCTGGGCCACGGCGGCAAGGTTGTGGGCGACAACATCCGCTGCACTTTCCACCATTGGGAGTACGGGGCGGACGGCTTCTGCAAGGCCATCCCCTACGCCAAGGTGATGCCGCCGATCTGCAAGAAGCAGCCGATCCTGCGCACCCTGCCGGTGCAGGAACGCTACGGCCTGATCTGGGCCTGGTACCACCCGCAGGCCGTGGACCCGCAGTGGGAACTGCCGGCCATTCCCGAGATGGAGGAGCCGGGCCACGTCAAGCCCCGGCGCTGGACCGGCTCGGTCAACACCGCCATCCAGGAGGTGGCCGAGAACGGCGTGGACAACGTGCACCTGAAGTACCTGCACGGGGCGCCGATCGTACCGCCGACCACCGCCACCTTCGAAGACCACAAGATGCAGATCAACATCGGCATGGGCTACATCATCGGCGACATGTACGGCCCCGGCCTGAACGTGATGCGCTTCACCAAGGACGGCGTCACCGCCACCATGATCTCCTACTCGGTGCCGATCACGCGCGACAAGACGCAGATGAACATGAGCTTCACCCACAAGGATTATCCGCAAGGCAGCAAGGAGCGGGCGATCGCCGAGCACCTGGTGGCGCACTCCATCGGCGAGGCCGAGGGCGAGAGCAGCGCCGGCTTCGAGAGCGTGGACATGATCGTCTGGAACAACAAGAAGTACCGCGCCAAGCCGCTGCTGTGCGACGGCGACGGCCAGATCATCAAGTACCGCCAATGGTTCAAGCAGTTTTACCCGGGCATGGAAAACTCCGAAAAGATCTGATCCTTAACCCCTGCGCGCCGGCGGCCCTGCGGCCGGCGCGCTATTTTTTTGAACCGAACCGATCATGATTGAAATCCGGGCGCGGGACCGCGAGGGCGCCGAACATGTGCTCGAGGGGCAGGCCGGGCGCCCGCTGATGGAGGTGCTGCGCGAGGCCAATGTGGGCGTGGAAGGCACCTGCGGCGG